>CAWVRY010000017.1:0-41370 GCA_963932695.1 uncultured bacterium
CGTCGAACAGTATGATTCGTTCGCTGATGCGAAAGTCGTCCGGTTGGCGTCCGGCGTTGAGTTTATTGGTAGGCTTTTCGGTTTATGTGTATGTGCCGTTGGTGCCTTCAGCTTCACCGATGGTGAGTTTGGGCGCTACTGATTCTTTCCAAGGTTTAAGGCGTGTGGAGGGGCGTATGGCGAGTTTGCTGCAATTTCAGCGTACTTTGTACGTTGGTGCGTTTGTGGCTGGTGTGTTGATCGTTTCTGTGTGGTCGATGGCGTCGGGTTGGAGTGAGATTAGTCTTGCTGGGAATGATGATTCGAAATCGTATGCTGAGGCGACGGTTGCGGTTGGTGGGGTTGTGTTGACGGAAAAGCCGGAACTGTTTACTTTGGTGTACCAAGCTCAGGTGGCGAGTCCTGAGTTGGATGTGATGATCGTTGTGCCGGTGATGTTGCAGCATGATTGGTATTGGGATCAGTTGGTGCAGTGTTACGGCGATCGAATGCCTCCGGTTTGACCAGACGGATTTTTAGATCGTGTGCAAAGTGTTGTGGCTCATAATTTGAGAATGGTACCGATCTATTCGACGGACGATGACCGGGATCATCATGACTTATTGAATCTGGTTCCCGAGGGCGATCTGTTCAGGGTTGAGTTTTAGATGGTGGGTGTTTGATGTCGGATGTTCCGCAAGTTAGTGCGATTCCGGTTTTGGGTCTTCCTGAGATTGTTGTTGATGACGATCTTGGTGCGTTGATAGTCGGACGGTGCGAGGCGACCGGTATTGAGCTATTGGATGGCGATTTGGTTGTGGTGGCTCAGAAGGTTGTTTCGAAGGCTGAGGGTGCTATCCGGGTGATTGCGTATCAGGTGCCTAGCCCGGAGGCGATTGAGTTGGCTGGGACGTTGGGTAAGGATCCTCGTATTGTTCAGATTGTGTTGGATCAGTCGAGGAGGGTTGTTCGTGCGGTGCCAGGTGTGTTGATTGTGGAAACGGTGCACGGGTTTATTTGTGCGAACGCGGGTGTCGATCAGTCGAATATCGAGCTTGATGGCGTTGTTACGATTTTGCCTGTGGATTCAGATCGTTCGGCGAGGGAGATTCGCGATCGATTGCGGGAGCTGACCGGGTGCGAGGTTGGGGTGTTGGTTTCGGATACGTTCAACCGGCCGTGGCGCGAGGGTTCGACGAATGTGGCGATTGGTGTCGCTGGGTTTGATCCGCTTCGAGATTTACGAGGGAGTAACGACGATTTCGATCGCGAGATGACGACTAGCACGGTTTCGTTGGCTGACGAGGTGGCTTCGACCGCGCAGCTTGTGATGGGCGAGAGTGGTCGGGTGCCGGTCGCGTTAGTACGCGGGGTGGATTGGATTCCGGGCGAATATTCAGCCGATCGACTTCTTCGACCGGCTGAGAGGGACTTGTTCCGATAGGCGGTTGCTTATCGGATTGGCTGGCTACTTGGCTGGCTTGGAGTCGCTGACGGGTTTGGCACTTGCTGTGCCCTTAGCTTCGGCTGCTGTTTTCGCGGCAGTTGCTGGTTTGGCTCCTGCTGCGCCCTTGGCGTCGGCTGCGCCTTTAGCTCCGGCTTTGGGTGCTGGCGATTTGTTGCCGTACCAGGATGAGTATTCGAATGAGTTACGGAACTCTTTCTTCTCACCGCAAGTTTTGCAGCTGCCTTCGCTAACAGCACCGTTTGGCGGATCGATTACCCAGTGGTGAACGCAACCGCCTTCGTTGACTTCAGCTGTTGTCTCTTCGTCAGCTGCTGGATTTTTCTTCGACGTTGGACTCATATATGTGCTGGCTCCGCGTAGTCGGGTTCTTGTGTTTGGCGATTTGCTTCAACGGAAACAAAAACCGACTTCCTCACAATTTTAACCCATCTTTGCGATTCTTGCGTATTTATTTACTTGCTGGTCTGAATGTTCAATATTATTTGTACGGTGGACCGATCGATGGTTGCCAGTTTGCTCGGAAAGAATATCGAGCACAATGTTGAGATGTCGACGGAGTCGAACGAATGCGTTAACTCGGTTGATGCCAAGCAGTTGGCGATGATTGACAGCTGGGCACTTTGCGATTAACCTCGAATAATCAATTGAATATGCATGGTTCCTCGGTGTTGCGATTTTCTTAATGAAAGACGTAACCAATAGGGAAAGCGGTGAGAATCCGCTGCGGTAGCGCCACTGTAACCGGGAAGACTGTTCACACGAAGCCACTGTCGATAAGACGGGAAGGCGTGGATGAGTCGTTGATCCGAATTTGCTTTTTGAAAGCATGATTGGGTCGATGTGCCGGGAGCCAGGAGACCTGCCGGGGAACATCTGAGTGACTGCTCCCCGCCTAGGGTGTGGCCTTACGGTGACAGACCTACTGAATTTTTAGGAATCGATGTCACCCATGGACCCTTGACGAAGCAGTCAGGGGTTTTTTTATTGGCTTCGGAATATGGTAGCGGTGCGCAGCTGGGTTCCACTGGATCAACGGTGTTGAGGCGGTTGATAGCTGGCGTGATTTTGATTGGCGTTGCGACTGTAATTGTCGTTATCGTTGCGGCTTCTATTGGTCCGTTCACTGTGCCGTTCACTCACACTGCTAGCACTTTGCTTGATTTGATCGGCATTGGTGAGTCGAACGCTAAGCCGACCGAGCAGGCGATTATTCAGAGCATTCGACTTCCGCGCATTTTCCTGGCATTCATCGTTGGCGCGGGTCTTGGCATTTCGGGCGGAATTATGCAGGGCTTGTTCCGCAATTCGATGGCTGATCCCGGGATTATCGGTGTAGCGAGTGGCGGTGCTGCGGGTGCTGTTTTGGCGATCGCTACCGGGTTGAGCACAGTTTCGACTTTCTTCCTTCCTTTGTTCGCATTTGTTGGTTCCGCTGTGTCGATGGCTGTTGTGTTTCTGATTGCGTCAGTAAGTGGTCGTTTTTCAATCGCGACGTTGTTGCTTGGCGGAATTGCGGTGAGTTCGTTCTTGGGGGCTCTCACGACGGCGACGATTATTTTGACGGATGATCTGAATGTTCAGCGTCAGATTATTTTCTGGATTGCTGGTGGGTTCGATACGGCTCGTTGGGAGTCGGTTCAGATTGCTGCTCCGATCATTGTTGCGGGTTCGTTTATCACCATTTTTGTTGCTCGAGATTTGAACTTGCTTTTGGTAAGTGAGGATGAGGCGCGGGCGTTAGGTGTGAGGGTGACGTTGGTGCGAAATACGCTTTTGGTTGCTGCTTCGTTGATCACTGGGGCTGCGGTTGCGTTTTCGGGAATTATCGCTTTTGTTGGGTTGGTTGTTCCGCATGTTGTTCGGTTGATTGTGGGTGCTGATCATCGGGTTTTGCTGCCGTTGAGCGCTCTGGGCGGTGGGTTGTTTTTGCTGGTTGCTGATACGGCGGCTCGCATTGTGCTTTCGCCTGCGGAGCTTCGTGTTGGAGTGCTGACGGCGCTTATTGGTGCGCCGTTCTTTATTTATTTGTTGTTGAGGTCGAAGGCGAGGTTGATCTAGGTGCGTGTGGTGTTATTGCTGCGGGCGTCGTCTCGTTAGTCGCGCTCATCGTCGGACGACTCGGCTCAGCGTCGCAATTCTCTTGCCCTAGCCCTTCCGTCCGTAAGGGGACTGATTGTTGGAATTGATCGATTGACCCTGAAAATGAATTCAGGGTGACAGGGTTCGATGATTGTTGGTTTGTGTGTGTTGGTTTTTGAAGTATATTTTTGAAAGGGTTGAGATTTTGCCTAGTTTCTTGGGTGCGCGTTTTGTGGTTGGGTTGATGGTCGCTTTGGTGGCCGTGTTTGTTGTGGCTTGTGGCGGGGGTGATGATGAGGCGGTTTTTACGTCGGTAGCTGTTCAGGCGACGGCGACGGTTGAGTCTCAGGTTGAGGCTGCTGCCACGGCGACGGTAGTTGTTGATGTGGTGGAAGATGAGCCGACTACGACTGTTGTTGTGATGGGTGCGGAGACGCCGGTTCCTACTGCTGAATTGGAAGTAACTGTGACTCCGGTTGCGGCGAGTGAGCCTGTTGTGGCGTTTGATGAGTCACGATTTGCTGATGTTGATGGAATTGTGGACCCTACGAACTTTGGGTGGCCTCGAAGTATTGAGACTTCGGAGGGTGTGATTACGTTGGATGCGCCACCTACAAGGATTCATTCGTTGTCGTTGGGTCACTCGGAGATTCTGGCTGCGTTGGTTGATTTCGATCGATTGACTGCGGTTTACGATTTCTTCGTAGATGAAGAGCAGTCGAACATTGCGGCACTTTCTTCTGACGCGCTGATGATTGGATTTGATCCTGAGGAAGTTGTGGCTTTGGAGCCAGAAGTGATTGTTGCTTCTCGATTTACGAATGCCGATACGGTTGCATTGATGACGGGGGCGGGAATTCCGGTTGTACGGACGGCTCTGGAGAATTCGGCGCTGGGTAATGTTCCGAATATTTTGCTGCTGGGCTATTTGGTTGGTGCTGAGGTAGAGGCGATTGATTTGGCGGATGATCTTGAAGCTCGAATGCAGTTCATTTCTGACATTTTGGCTTCGGACGAGCAGCCGAGGGTGCTTTCGGTTTCGAAGTGGACTTCAGCTTTTGCTGCGGGTTCAGGTACTACTGAGGGCGGGATCATAGAGCAGGCGGGCGGAATCAATGCTGCTGCTGATTCGGGTATCGAGGGTCACCAGCAGGTGAGCATTGAGTCGATTGCTGCGATTAATCCTGATGTGATTATCGTTCCTCAGCCGTTGGACGGTGCGACTACGTTCATTGCGGAGTTGACGTCGAGTGCAGCTTTAGCTGAGGTTCCTGCGGTGAAAAATGGTGAGATTTACTATGTTCCGCCGAGGTATCACACGACGCTTTCGCATTGGAATGTTAGGGGTATTGAGGGACTGGCTACGTTGTTGTTCCCTTCGCATTTTTCAGGTGTGACGTTTGAAGAGTTTGATAACTGGGGTCGTTAGTCGTGCTCCTTACTCTCTAACTCGGATCTAGCTGTAATTCTCCTACCCTAGCCCTTCCGTCTCGAAGGGGACTCGTTGTGGGCTGCGGCATCGACTAGATGAAGGGGGTGGGCTAGATGGTGGCACTTCGTGGCCCTTCGACAGGGCTCAGGATGATGAATTGACTACTGAAAACCTTATAAATAGTGAATCGCAGACTTCGATTTCGGAGTCGGCGGTTCAGCGCGTGTTAGAGGTTCGTGATCTTTCGACACGGATTGATGGGCGGTTGATTGTCGATTCGGTTTCTTTGTCGGTGAGTCGTGGTGAGGTTGTTGGTGTCGTTGGGGCGAACGGTAGTGGTAAGACGACTTTGGTACGGACGTTGGCTGGTTTGCTTGATGCTGATTCGGGCGAGGTGGTGGTGGATGGTGTTGTGTTTGATTCTTCGGGTGATGGAGCTTCGCGTCGAAATCGAGCACGCAAAGTTGCTTACATGCCGCAGTCAGCTGAGAGCCATCCGTTTACCGCTTTCGAATCGGTGTTGATGGGTCGGTACCCGCACCTAGGTCGATTTGAACTCGAAGGATCGGGTGATCGTGATTTGGCTTTGGCGGCGATGGAGCGGACTTCGACTACGGAGTTTGTGAATCGCAAGTTGGATACGCTTTCGGGCGGCGAGCGGCAGCGGGTGGTTTTGGCGAGAGTGTTGGTTCAGCAGGCTGATGTGTTGTTGATGGATGAGCCGACGGCTTCGTTGGATTTGCGTCACCAGATTTTGACGATGAATTTGGTTCGAGAAGAGGCGAAGGAACGAAATACTGGGGCGGTGGTGATTTTGCATGATCTTTCGTTGGCGGCTCGTTTTTGCGATCGGTTGGTGATTTTGCACGAGGGTAAAAAACTTGCTGAGGGGACCCCTTGGGAGGTTTTGACGCCCGGTAATTTAAGAACTGCGTTTGGGGTTGCGGGATTGGTGGAGCCGGATCCGGTTACAGGGAAGCCGCACGTGTTGATTTTGGGTACTGACAGTTCGTCTAGCGAGAAGTTGGTGGGAACGGGTCGGACTGTTCATTTGATATGCGGAGCGGGGAGTGGTCGCGAGTTGATGCACCAACTTCGGGTTGCTGGGTACGACGTGACGGTTGGGGTTCTGGGTATTGGTGATTCAGATCGTGAGGCTGCTGAGCGGCTTGTGTTGAAGTACGTTGCAGCGCCGCCGTTCGCGAGCATTACCGACGAGCAGCACGAGGCTCATTTGGAGTTGGTGAAAGCTGCGGATCACGTTGTGTTGTTGCCGATGGCGGTTGGTATGAACAACGTTCGCAATGTTGTGGCTGCGTTGTCGGCATCGGAGATGATCGTGATTGAGCCGCCGGGAGTTCAGGGTGGAACGGGTGATTCGGAGGTTGCGGATTACACGGACGGTATTGCTGCTGGGCTTCGTCGTGGGTTGATCGATAAGTTTGGCGAGGTTCCGGAGTCGACGTTGCTGTTTGAGCTGGCGCGGGTTAGTGCGTGATTTGCGTGATGGCGTTAGTGTCACACTCGTCATCTGATGACTCGGCTCTGCGTCGCAATTCTCCTGCCCTAACCCTTCCATCCGGAAGGGGACTGATATCTCGTGCCTTCGGCCTTTGGCCCGAAGGCACGAGAACTTTTGTTGCCTATTAGGTTAAGTGTGCAGTGTGGTTAAGGGTGACTAGTTTGTTGGGGGATTTTGGGTTGGGGTTGATGTCGATTACTGTGGTGGAGCAGTTGTCGATTGTGAGGGTGTCCATCGCTTCGTCGGGTAGGTTCAGTAGCGCGACGATTAGGCCTTTCATAGAACCTCCATGGCCGACGAGTACGACGTCGCCGCCTTCGTTCGCGATGTTCGATTCATCGATCCAGTTGCGACCACGAACGGGCAAATTGGTGCGATTCTCACCTCCGGGTGGATCCGCTTCGTCGATGTGGCCGTTTATTAGATGGGCGTAGTTCTTTTCGATGTCAGAGGAGAGCATGCCTTCCCACTCGCCGTAGTCGATTTCGAGTAGGTGGTCAGATGTCGACACTGGCATTTCGAATAGTGCAGCGGTGTTTGCGCAACGTTGGAGCGGGGATGTCCAGACTTTTTTTACGTCGTAGGCAGATTTCACATATTGAGCAGCGAGTGCGGCTTGGGTGGAGCCTTTTTCGTTTAGCGGTTGGTCGTTATGACCTTGTTTGCGCCGTTCAACGTTCCAGTTCGTTTCGCCGTGTCGGATGAGGATGAGTCGGGTCATTGTTTTCTCGGATTTGGAGTGGATTGTGGTGCGGGTACAGAATGGACACCAAGATTACATAATATCTTCATATTATCGAGGTACAATTTTCTAGTTGGAGTGGCACATATTTAAACGTGATGGTTGCAAAATTAGCCTGTAATTATTTGACCCTCATGAGGGTCTGGAGACTCTTTAATGGATAACGGACCGATTATTTCAGCTGCTAAAGTCATGAAGACCTACCGGTCACGAGATGTCGTGGTCGAGGCTTTGAACAATGTTTCGTTCGAAGTAATGCCTGGCGAGATGGTTGCCGTTATGGGGCCGAGTGGTTCAGGTAAGACGACGTTGCTGAATTGCATGTCAGGGTTGGATTCGATAGATGCCGGCGATGTGAGCATTGCGGGGCAGTTACTTCGCACGATGTCGGATGACGCTCTAAGTGATTATCGAGCGAGTTCGATGGGATTTGTATTTCAGTCTTATAACTTGTTGCCGGTGTTGAGTGCTCAGGAGAACGTTGAACTTCCGCTGGTTTTGGCTGGGAATTCTCAGAAAGTGGTTCGTGAGAAGGCCCATGAGAAGCTTGAACTTGTCGGTCTTGGTGATCGAACTGGTCACCTTCCTGCGGAGCTTTCAGGTGGGCAGCAGCAGCGCGTGGCGATTGCGCGAGCACTGGCGAACGACCCTGCTATTGTTTGGGCCGATGAACCAACAGGAAACCTCGACTCTACGAATGCAACCGAGATTATGGATTTGCTTGTTCGGTTGAACAAAGAGCAAGGTCAGACGTTCGTGTTGGTGACTCATTCTGAGGATGTCGGTGGAATGACCGATCGAATCGTGAGAATGAGTGATGGTGTTGTTGTTTCAACTAGAGATGCCGTAAGCGCCTAAGGGGCTACTGATTTGGAAAAGCTCTTTGGTGTAGAGATGAACATTCTTGCCAGCTATTTGGCTGGCGGGACGACATTTGTTCTTATCACCGTATTTTTACTTGCCCTTCGCAACAAAGTGTTGCTGAAGTTGGCTCTCCGCAACATTCCACGTCGTAAGGCGCAATCGATTTTGATTGTGGTTGGACTTATGTTGAGCACGACGATCATCATGTCGGCTCTTGCGATTGGTGATTCGGTTACGAGCTCGATTCGTTCAGGCGTATTGGATTCCGTGGGCGAGACCGACGTTCGGTTATCGTCGCCTGTTGTTGCTGGATTCGGTGACGATTATCTGCAAGCTTCGCTTGTGGATCGCGTACGGGTAGCTGTTGAGGGCGATGAGCGTGTTGACGGTGTGATGCCGATGATTCGCGAGCGCCTACCAGTGCTGAATGAACTCACTGATAAGACGGTTGCAGAAACTTCGGTGGTTGGAATCGATCTTGATTCACTTGCCGGGTTTGATGGCCTAAAGAACGTTGGTGGCGATCCTGTGGATCTTGCTGTGCTTGGTGACGGTTCTACGATCATCAACCGTTCTCTATCTGAAAAACTTGCAGCTGAGATTGGCGATGACATCACATTAGTCGCGCCTTCGGGACGCAGCGTGTACAGAGTGATTGATATTGTCGATGACAAGGGACTTGCAGGTGGTGACCAAGAGATTCGTTCGTCTGCGTTGTTCTCGGTAGGGACGTTGCAGGGTGTGCTTGATCGTCAAGGTCAGTACAACATGATCGAAGTATCGGTAGCTGGTGGTCTGCGAGTCGATGAAGACGATTCAGACGACCTAACCGAAGAACTTCAGTTGTTGTTCATTGATGATGAAGCAGCGACCACATTATTTAATGTTTTGAAATCTCCAATGGTATTTGAGGCTCTTCAGGCGAGGTTGGACGAGGGTGGCTCTTCGGAAGGTCCGTTCTCAAGCGACACACTTGAAGATCTGGTTGCCGAACTATATAACGACACTCCTACAGATGGGTTCAAGGTTGCGATAACGAACACTAATACGCTGGCTATTCTTGGTGGAGTGATCGAGGAAATCGGCGACCCTGAATTGGCTCAGTCGCTGTTAGTACCGGCTTCGCAGCTTGTGGAGCTTGATGTAGTTGCGATCAAGAATCGAGGGCTAGAAATCGCCGATGCGGTCGGTGGATTTATTGTCACTCTATTCAGCATATTTGGATCGTTCTCGATCATCGTTGGATTACTGCTTATCTTTCTCGTATTTGTGATGTTGGCTGCGGCTCGTACGACGGAAATGGGAATTATTCGAGCTGTCGGCACGAAGCGTCGGCATTTGGTGCAGATGTTCGTGTACGAGGGAATTATTTACTCTATAGGTGCGGCATTGCTAGGTTCCGTTCTGGGTCTATTGGCTTCGGTTGCACTCGTTGGAATAATGGGCGGATTGGTTGGTGATGACGACGGATTTGCCTTTAGCTACAACGTGACATTGCAGTCGGTTGTTGTGGCGTTCTCACTTGGATTGGTACTGACTGCCATTACGGTCGCAGTATCGGCGTATCGAGTCAGTAAGCTAAATATTGTTGTTGCTATTCGTGGGCTTGGGGCGGAATTCGTCCATGACGAGACTCCTAGCACTGGTAGGCGTTTCAAGTCAGCAATACGCTGGCTGGGTGGTCCATTCACTTATGCGTACGACACGTTGCAGCGCATGAGAACAGGTCAGGGATTTATTGTTCGGATCGTTCTTAACATACTGTGGCTACTGATCATAGCGCGGGGTATGGCCTCACTTTTCGCTCCTGATACAGACGAGAGCTTGAAGGCCCAAGCGGTTGGTGCAGTAATTTTGTACTGGCTCTTGGTATTCATTTGGAAGATGTTCAAGTTTGTGCAGCCATGGTTGGCTTCGGGCTGGCCTCTATTGCCGTTTGGTGTTCTTGTAGCGTTGCTCGGATTTGATTCTGAGCATGGGATTAGGGGTTTCGGCATTGATAACGCAGCGTTATTTACTAGCGGTACGACTCTTATAATCATCGGCCTTGGATTGGCTATGCGACGACTGCTAGATCGACGTGGGTACCGCGAGGAATTTCAGAAGCGGGTTTCGATGTCGTTCATCGGCATAGCGATGCTGGTGTTCTGGGGATTGCCGTTCGACACTTTGGATGTACTTACAGGCACTCTTGCGGGCGGACCTGAGATGTTCTTGCTTTCGGGTGTTTCATTGGTAGCAGCAACTGTTTGGACAGTGATGTATAACGCTGATGTTATTGTTTGGATTGTTTCGAAGATGATCGGTCGATTCGGTAGCTTGCGTCCTATTGTGAAGATGGCGATTGCGTACCCTATGGGCGCTCGGTTCAGGACAGGACTGACTTTGGCGATGTTCTCGTTGGTGATCTTCACGATGATGATTTTCGCAATTCTTACGAATCTGGGTAATGTGATTGAGGATGAGCCGGAACTGGTTTCTGGGGGATTTGATATTCGTGGTCAGATCGATGCTGAGTTGCCGATTGACGATGTCGATGCTGTGATCACTGCAAGCGGTGGGAAGCTTTCGGCTTCTGATTTCACTGTGATTTCGGCACAGGCGAGTTTGCCTGTCGAAGCCCGACAGGACGGGGTTGAAGAACTAGCGTTCAAGGGCGCCAGAGTGCGGGCTTCGGATGATGCGTGGTTGTTGAACAATGTGTTCGAACTGACCCATTGGGATCCTGCTTACGGTTCAACATCCGCCGAGATTTGGGCAGCAGTAGCTGCCGATTCAACGTTGGCTGTCGTAAACGCGGCGATGATCGAGACCTCCGGTGGCGGCGGTGCTGGAGATTTTGTACAAGGTCCATCGTTCGGTATCAAGGGCATTAAAGCGACTGAACCTGGGGAGATTACCGGCATTGATATTACGATTCGCCCTCCGATTGGACAGAGCGTTGGAGATTTGGTGGATCGCAAAGTAATTGGTGTACTAGATCAGTTTGCTGATTCGTTTGAATTCCGAACGTCGGATATTTATATGAACCCTGGCATTCTCGACGAGATATCAAATAAGCCGGTTCCGTTTGTCGACTATAAGTTCAGACTTGTGGATTCTTCACGTGCCGAGGAGATTACTCGGGTGCTTGAGACCGTGTTCATTGAGCATGGGCTGAGTGCTACGACTACTGCTGCAGACATTGCGGAGCAACAATCTCAAAACACCGCTTTCAACCAGTTGTTCCAGGGCTTTATGGGACTTGGTTTGTTGGTCGGTGTTGCGGCGCTTGGCGTGGTTTCGTTTAGAGCGGTTGTCGAGCGCAGGCAGTCGATTGGGATGCTGCGGGCGCTCGGCTACAAGGGCAGAATGATTCAGATTCAATTCTTGATGGAATCGGGAATTGTTGCGATATTAGGATCGGCTATTGGTATTGGTTTGGGCGCTTTGACCGGTTGGAATATCTTCAAGTCGATAAGTGCAGAGGCTGACGGATTGACATATTCTATTCCGTGGCTAAACGTGTCGATTATCGTGCTTGTTGCTGTGGTGTTCTCGTTGGTGACGACGTTTATTCCGGCGAGGCAGGCTTCGAAGATCAAGCCGAGCGAGGCGCTTAGGTATTGAGTGTGGGTAGAAGTTAAATTGAAAGCCCCGGGCAGAGATGCTCGGGGCTTTTTTTGTTTTGTGAGGTTGGATGATTGTTGATTGGTAGGACGTAGCATTTGGTTGGTCGCTGATTGCCACGTCGCCTCTTTGGAGGCTCCTCACAATGACAGATTGGTCGTGTGCTGCCGCTGGTTCCCCTTCCTTCTGGAAGGGGTTATGGGATGAGTAGGTTGCAGCAGTGACCAAGTCGTTTGATGACGCCCGGAGCTATAACGAATTCTTTGGGTTAGCCCAAAGAATGATGGCGGGGGGTGAATTTTCGGGCTTCGGATATTTTTCTTGCGGCGTTGAGGTTTTCTGGGGTGTCGATGTCGTGGAGACTGATGCGTCGAGGGT
Source organism: uncultured bacterium (assembly GCA_963932695.1). GTDB lineage: Bacteria > Chloroflexota > Dehalococcoidia > Lucifugimonadales > Lucifugimonadaceae > Lucifugimonas. The sequence goes on from CAWVRY010000017.1 coordinate 12,074, forward strand.
CGGTTCGTTCTAGGTCTTCGTCGGTGAAGACTGTTACCGCCGGATAATCGGCATCAACGGCTTTCTCGATTGCTCGGCGTGGGGATGATTCGCCTTCGGACATGGTGTGTCCGAAGTAGGAGGTCCACTGTTCACGTGGGTAGATCGCGTGGAGCGGGTTTAGGACGTCGTCGGTTCGTGGGACGACGGCTGAGAGGTTCGCTGGGCCGTCGGCGCTTGCTGTTGCTGCCATTGCGGTTACGAGGTTGCGAGATACGAATGGGTGGTCGCCAGCGATTACAAAGCTTAGCGGTGTGGTCGAAACGGCTAGTCCGGCGTGAATAGCTGCCAGCGGGCCTTCGTAAGGGCTGGTGTCGGTTACGACGTGCATGTTGAGTGCGATGCCGAGGTCGGGTACGTCGTCATCTTGTCCGGGGCGTACGACCAAAACTAGTTCTGAGCAGACCATTTTTAGTGTGTCTGCGATTCGGGCCAGGACGAGTTTGCCGCCAATGTGGATCAATAATTTTGACTGTGATCCGCCCATCCTTCGGGAGTGTCCTCCTCCGAGGACGATGCCGGTTATACCTAGTGGGGCGTTTTCTTGGGTGGTCAGTGACATTGGGGTCGGCTAGCGGGGCGCTTGCGTTAGTCGCGCTCGTCATATGATGACTTAGCTCCGCGTCGCAGTCTCCTCCTCTAACTCCCCCCGACTCTGGAGGAGGACTTGTTAGTGGCGGTTGAGTGATTTTGGCTGGCTCAGGATAACAACTTTAGGTGATTACTCGGCTGATTCGGTTAGGGCTCCGAATAGGTCGGCGGTTGGGTAGAAACGTGACCATGCGTACCAGAATCCGGTCATGCCTGAAAGCATTTCGAGTTGGCTTCCTTTGAGTTCGCCTTCGATGCATTCGCCACTGACGGCGCGCCACGTTGAACCGGTTTGAGTATCTTCGATGAGCCACGGTTCATAGTTCGTTCGTTCCCCTTCGCCTGAGGCTGTTACTTCGGCTGATCGTCGATGTGGGTTTTTAGATTTGCCTTGGAAGTTGAGTGTTCGTCCGTTCACGATTCGTGAGAATCCGGCAGCGGTTGCTGATGAACGCTCGTGAAGCACGATGATTGGTTGGCGCCCGAGAGTTTCTTCTACGAGTGGCTGATCGATTAGGGCGGTATATGAATACGCTTTGGCTTCGCCATTTAGGTCAAGCCCGAGAACAACGTCCTTGCCGTGAAGGCGTTTATCGGATGGGTTGAGGCTGTGAATACCGTTTCGATCGTTAGCGTAGTAGCGTTCAAAGATGTCGGTTTCGGGTCCGCCTTCGGTCGACATAACTTCGGTGTCGGGATGCGCTTCTTTCCATGCAACCCACGTGGTTGTGAGTACGGGGATTTGTTCAAGCGTCCAACCGGTTAGATCGCCAGATATGGCTTGTCCGATGAACTGGACGAACTCGCTTCCTGAGCTTTCAGGCAGGGCAGGTGAATTGAGAACGGTATGGGTGTGTCGATTCATGGTGAGCGCTTGGTTGTTTGCGCTGGCGACGAATGCTCGTGCCGAGTAGGTGACTGGCGACCAAGAGACGATGAGTGGTGCGTTGCCGTATTCTTCGTTCGATATTTCTCGGACGCCGATTGCTGCGAGTGGATATGCGGCGGCTTCGCCGTTGTATACGACGCCGATTACGCGATCGTCGGGGAGTAGTTCTTCGTCTGCTTCTTCAGGATCGATGAATTCGGCTGGTTCGGCAGGTCCGTGACGACGTTTACCTGGGTTTTTTCGATATTTTTCGTAAGTCGTGAGTTCTTGGTTCGGCAGGACGAGTGCGACTCGAAGCGAGAAGAAGCCCCAGCGTGCGAGGAAGTAGACGACGAATGCGCCGACGTAGAAGCCGAATAGCAGGTCGATCTGTTGGATAGCACCGTCGGCTATAAAGAATCCAATTTGGGTTAAGGCGAATGCGCCGATGAATACGATGAGGCTGCGGAGCCGTGGGTTCAGTGTGTTCCAGTAGATTTTCATTTTGGCGTTATTTGGCGAGTTCTATTGCGGGTGGGAATTTGTGGTTCTGATGTTATCGGTAGTTGGGTGAGGGTAGTTGATGAGATCGGATGGCGTTGGTGAGTGGGCGGAATGAGATTGTGAGGTGAGTTCAAGAGGTTAAGGCTGCTTGATTCTATAGCGGACGTGGCTCCGTGTGACAGTGGTGCCTAATTTGTGTATTGCGTTGGGTAGCTTGTTGATTGCCACGTCATCGGATTTCTCGCAATGACAGTTGTCGGGTTAGCAGTTCGGTTGAATCACTTGGTTTAGTTGGCGGTTATACTGCGCCGAAGTTGTGTTGGTGGTGCTTTTGTAGTTCGTTTTTCGCTTGAGATTAGGAGTTTGAACGTTGGTTGATGTTGCTGTGAGAGTTTCAGATGATGTTTTGAAGAAGTACGAGGGCGTTTCAAACGCTACCGTGCTTGGTGCATTGGCGAAGCGTGGATATCTAAAAGTATTCATGAATGGCGTGCACAGTTTGGCTCCAGGTCGTCGTTTAGTAGGGCGAGCTGTGACTCTTCGCTACCTTCCTTCAAGGCCTGATTTGCAGGAGCATGTGACTCGTGGTGGGCATGGTGAAGGATTCAACGAGACGCCTCGTTGGGATGCTTTGGAGGCACTGACTCCGGGCGACTGTTTGGTGGCTGATTGCATGGGCGAGAGTATGACTTCGACCGGTGGGGATGTTGTGTTCTCACGGATTTTGTCGCAAAAGGCGGCTGGATTGGTTACTGATGGCGGTGTTCGCGACGGTCACAAGGTTGCTGAGTACGGGTATCCGGTTTACGGCGGGGGTAGCACTCCGACGATTGGCGAGCCGAACGTTTTGCCTTACGAGGTGAACGAGCCGATTCAGTGCGGTGGTGTGTTGGTGTGGCCGGGTGATGTGATTCTTGGTGATGAGGATGGCGTGGTTGTGCTTCCGGCTCAGTTGGCTGAGAAGATTTACGACGAGTGTGTGCATCACGATGAGGTTGAGGCTGCGATTTTGTGGCACACGCAGAAGGAGGGAATTTCTCCGAAGTTCTTTTATCCGTTTAATGCGGAGACGGAGAAGATTTACGCTGCTTGGCGGAAGCGTTAGGGCGTTAGTCGCGCTCGTCATATGATGACTCGGCTCCGAGCTGTAGTTCTCCTACCCTAGCCCTTCCGTCTGGAAGGGGGCAGGACAGTTGTGCCCGGTGGACGTTTTATCCTGAAAATTAATTCAGTATGACATGGACTGGATATTTACTGATTCGAGAGTAGCGTTGGGGTGGACGTTGGTTGCCACGTCGTTCCTCCTCGCAATGACAATTTAGGAGCGTGCGCGAGATGCCAAATATGAAGACTGCTTATTTTTATGGTGGGAAGGACATCCGGGTTGTTGAGGAGGAGATTCCGGCGCCTGGGGCCGGTGAGATTCTTTTCAAGGTGATGTCGGCTGGGGTTTGCGGGAGCGATTTACACAACTATCGGGGTCATCGGGTGCGTGATGATGTTCGCTGGCAGCAGGGTCACGAGCTTTCTGGCGTGATTTCTGGATTGGGTGAGGGCGTGACGGGTCTGGGGGTTGGTCAGCGGGTTGGTATTGAGGCCGAGCATTTGCTGGGGTGTGGTGAGTGTCGATTGTGTAGGGACGGGCAGTATCACCTATGTGCTGATCGAGGGATGCGGCACGGAGTCCGTCAGTCGAGTCACGGTTTTTCGCAGTATGACGTGTGTGTCGCCGAGAATGTGACTGTTCTTCCTGACGATGTTTCATTTGACGCTGCGGCTTTAGTCGATTGCTATGCGTGCGGGGTGCATGCGATGAATCGAGTGCCGGATGTTGCGGGTCAGAGCGTGGCGATTATCGGTGCGGGTGCGATCGCTTTGACGATGGGTCAGGTTTTGAAGGCGAATGGTGCTTCGAAAGTAATTTTGATTGGAACTCGTTCGCAGTCGGTTGAGTTGGCTGTGGAGGCGGGATCGGCTGACGTTGGTGTTGTTGCGGTGGACGTGGACGTTGTAGAGGCTGTTTTGGCGGCGACTGGTGGCGAGGGTGCTGCTGTTACGTTCGAGACGGTCGGTGGTCAGTCGCAGTTGATTCAGCAGGCGGTTGAGATGACGCGCCGTGCGGGCGTTGTTTCGGTTTTGGGGTTGTTTACGAAGCCGCAGACGATTGATCCGGCGATGGCGATGGCGGGCGAGGTGGCGATTCAGTGGTCGAACAGTTTTTCGAGTTGGAACGGCGAGCGGGAGTTCGCTACGGCTTTGGATTTATTGACTGCCGGGAAGTTGAATCCGGAACCGATTGTTACGCATCATTTTGGGCTTGAAGATATTGAAGAGGCGTTTGCTACGGCTGACGATAAGCGGGTTTCGGGTGCGGTGCGTGTGATGGTTACGCCGTGGGGGTGATGTTACGCAGCGGGCGTTGGCGTTAGTCGCGCTCGTCATATGATGACTCTGCTCCGAGCTGCAGGTCTCGTTAGGTGCCATCGTCATCGGACGACTCAGGCACGCGTCGCAGTGGGTCCTAGCCCTTCCATCCGGACGGGGACAGGACAGTTGTGATGAGTGGACGAATTATTCTAAAAATGAGTTTAGTATGACGGTTGATTTAGCGTTGGTTAGGTCGCGATATGTATTGATTCGAACCGAGTTTTGAATGAACTTTGAGCAATTGGATTTAGTTGTTGAGGCTTCGCGGTTGGTCTGTCCGGCTACTGGGTTGGATGGTCCGGGTGTTGTTGGTGTTCGGGATGGTTTGATCGAGTTCGTCCAGATGGGTGATGGTGGGAACGAGTATTCTGCGGCTCATGAATCGTTGGTGATTACGGACGGGATTCTTCTTCCGGGGTTGATCGATTTGCATGCTCATCCTGCCGTTTCAGGATCGAAATTTGGGATAGATGCCGACCGGGATTTGCTACCCAAGGGTTCGACTACGGTGCTTTCGCAAGGAGATGCGGGTGCGAGGAATGTCGACCAGTACATATGGGAGACCATCGAAGGTTCTCGAACCCGGGTGAAGCTGGCACTAAACTTTTGTGCTGAAGGGGAGTCGAATCCTGAGGGTCGATTTTTCAGTCTTGATGAGGCGAGTATCGACGAGTGCGTGGCGGCGGTTGATCGTGCCGGCTCGAATGTGTGGGGCATTTCGCTAAACATTGCACTTATTCGAGGGGCAGATGTTGAAACGTTAGAAGTGATGCATCGGGGAATCGAAGCGGCTGAGAGGTCGGGAAAGCCGGTGATGTTTGGGGCGACCAAGACTGCAGAGATTCCATTGAGCGAGCAGTTGAAGTTACTTAGGTCGGGCGATGTGATGACGTACTGTTTTTACTCGGGCGATGGGGGTATTGTTCAGGACGGTCGAGTGCTGGATTGTGTTTGGGAAGCTAGAGAACGAGGCGTGTTGTTCGATGTTGGTGATGGGGCGGCCGCGTTTGGATTCGATGTCGCAGAAATTGCGGTTGCTGCGGGATTCTTGCCTGATACGATTTCGACTGATTACTATCTGCATCACTATTCGAACAACTTAGATCATGATGTTCCGCATATAGTCTCAAAGATGATAGAGGTTGGGATGACTGCAGAACAGTGTTGGCCCCGGGTAACTTCGGTTCCTGCGACGGTGCTTGGTTTGGGAGATAAAATTGGTCGGCTTGAGGCTGGGGCCGCGGCTGATTTATGTGCGGTTGAGCTTCGTGACGATCGGGAACCGATGACCGATGGCCGTGGCGAGGTGAGGATGGGTAGACGCTGGCGACCTGTGGTTACGGTTAAGGGCGGGGTGCGCGTTTAGCGTTAGTCGTGGTTTTGTTATAGCTCCGAGCGTCATCGGATGACTTGGTCGCGCGTCGCAGTGGCGTTAGGTTGCTCAGTCACTCGTCGTAGTGGGCCCTAGCCCTTCCGTCTGGAAGGGGGCCAGGGTAGTTGTGGCGGGAGGACGTTTGATCCTGAAAATGAATTCGGGATGACGGTTTGAATGGTTTTGGGCTGAAGAAGGAAGATTGAAAAGAATTGATTATTCGTCGGAGTGAGCAAGAGGCTGTGGATCGGTATCCGGGGTGCCCGCGGTTTGCGATTGCGGGTGTTGATTTTGGGCATGCGAGTTTGCATGTTGGCGATTTGTATTACCAGCCGGGACACGGTGTGCCGCATCACTATCACACGGGTGGCGCTGAGGAGACTCAGATCATGCTCGAAGGCGAGCTTGAGTGCTGGGTCGATGGTAAACGGGTAGTGGTGTATCCGGGCGATACGGTGACTGCGCCTCCGGGGACGGGTCATGCCTTTCACAATCGAACTGGTTCGGTGGGGCGGATGATTACAGCTTTTCCGGTTACGCCGCCTGAGACGATTCACATCGACGATCCCGAATTAGAAGACGCTACTTCGCATCCTGCGATTGTTCGTGCGGATTCACGACGCGTGGCTTATGGCGAGGGCGTTGAGAAGGTTGAGCTTTCGGGGAGTTTCTCGGGTGCGAAGTCGACTTATTCGTACTTTGTAGATATTCAGCCGGGTGCTTCGACGCCTGTTGAGTCGTTCGATGCTGAGACTGCGATTTTCGTGGTTTCGGGTTCGGTGGTTTCGGTTGTTGGCGAAGAGTTTGAGCTTGCTACGGACGATGCTGTAGTTGTTGAGCCGAGTGAGTCGTATGGGTTTACGAACCAGGGCGATGGGGTTGCTCGGTTGTGCGTGGTGCATCCGTTTTTGCGTTAGCGTTGGTCGCGGTCGTCGTCGGACGACTCGGTTCCGCGTCGCAGTCACCCTAGCCAACTCCCTCGTTCAGAGAATGTCGGTGAATTTGCATCGAATCGGGCTCGGTTGTATCTCGTACGTGTATCTTAGTATTTCGTGTGCGTGTAGTTGATGGTTTTTAAGGTGTATTCCGTGATTGTTGTATTCGATGTGAACGAGACGTTGTTAGATATCTCGCATATGGATCCGCTTTTCGAAGAGTTTTTCGGATCGGGTGAGATTCGGAAAGAGTGGTTCGAGCAGGTTATTCAGGACGCTCTCGTTGTTTCGCTTTTGGATAACTACTCGGATTTCGGAAAGATCGGGGTTTCAGCTTTCGAGTTGATTGCAGCTCGCCGTGGAGTCACTGTTGGTGAGTCGGACTTTTCGCGGGTAGTCGCGGCGATGAGATCGTTGCCGGCGCATCCAGAGGTTCGGGGGCAGTTGGAACGTCTGCAAGTTCATGGTATTCCTATGGTTACATTGACCAATTCGCCGCCAGCATTGGTCGCAGCGCAGCTCGAGAACGCTGAGATATCTCATTTTTTCGATAAACAGATATCGGTAGATTCGGTCAAGGCGTTTAAGCCATCGGCGAAGGTTTACAAGCACGCGGAGACGGAACTTGGGGTCGATGCTTCTGATATTTGGCTAGTTGCTGCTCACAATTGGGATACTTCAGGGGCGATTTCTGCTGGGTGGAACGCTGCGTTTGTTGCTCGACCTGGTAAGGCGTTGAGTCGACTCGATGGCAAGCCTGAGATATTTGGTGATTCGATGGTTGAGGTTGTCGATCAGCTGCTAGAGCGATTTGCTAGTGAATGATCGATTCTGTCGAAATTGCTAATCGATGCTGCTACTTTCGAGCGGAGTTTCGTCAATATCTGTAAACTTTCGCTTCACTGTCCCTACGACGTTTAATCGTAGTCGAACCTACCTTCCCGGAAAGAGACCCATATGACAATCCTCCGACGAGCTGATCAAGAAGAGTCCTCCCCGATGGAGGGTAGCAAGATGCTTACTATGGCTGGCGCTTCGACCGGGGCTGCTATGGCGACGGTTGGTGATCTGACCGTTCAGCCGGGAGTACGATCGGGTTATCACCTGCATCCGAATACGGAAGAGGCGATTTTTGTTGTTGAGGGTGAGATGGAATTCAGGGTCGGTACGGCTCGGTTTAAGGCTTCGGCTGGCGACTGCGTTTTGGCTCCTGCTGGGATTGGCCATGGGTTGGAGAACGTTGGAGATTCACCGGCGCGTTTGATTACGATTTATCCGACTGCTGAGCCTGAGCGTGAGGCGTTGCAGGATGTTGAGTACACGGATGGCGATGCACCTTCGACGGTGTTTGTTCGCAGCAAAAATGAGCCTTATGAGTTTATGGCTGGGGTTTCTCGGCACGATATGGTTGGCGATTTCCTTGGTTCAGCTTCGCTGTATTTGAGCGAGCTGACGTTCGCACCTGGTTCGATCGCACCGAACCACTATCACCCGGGTCATGAGGAGTCGATGTTCTGTCTTGAGGGTGATTTGATGGCGGTGTATGCGGATGAGAATAATGTTCCGCTTGCTGCTGGCGATTGCTTTACGTGCGAGATTGGGATTCGACACGGAATTTACAATGCGGGTAGTGGATCGGCGAAGTTGTTGGCGATTCACCCAGTGTTGAATCCGCCGCCACGGATTGACGTGGACTAGGGCATGTTTGCGTGGGCGTTGTGGCTCCGGTCGTCGTAGGATTACTCGCCTCTGCGTCTCAGTCTACCACCCTCTAACTCCCTCGAAAGCTGAGTCGCTTGAAGGGAGTTTTGGCGTGTGATTGGGACCAAGCAGTTCTGTCAGAACTCAGCGTCGGGGCAGAATAACATCATTCCTCATTTGCTGATGAGATCTGTTCCTGTCCTGTCCACACTGCCTGTCTACGTCAACTTCCAAGAGAAAACTTAGAACCTCGCTTGGCTATCGGACTTTCTACTGCCGAGACTGCGAAAGGCGTTTCAACGAACGTTACGGCACACCCCTCAATGGTCTCCAATTCCCGAACGACATCGTCTTACTCGCTGCTCTCTGGCGATTGAGATATAAGCTCGGATTCCGTGACGTTGCAGAGCTTCTTTTACATCAAGGTCAGTGGTCGATGGCAATTTATCTACAGAGCCATAGCCATAGATCGAGATGGAAACCTACTCGATTCGATGCTGAGTGAACACCGGGACAAACATGCAGCTCGACGTTTCTTGAGGCGTCTGCTCGATAGTGTTGGGCAGAGGCCACTTAGGATGACAACCGGCAACCATCCGGCCTACACGAAGGCAATTCGTTGGATCGTCGGTCGAAAAGTTCTTCATCGACACAATCAGTATCTGAATAATTGAATGGAGCAAAATCACCGAGGAATCAAGCAGCGTTACTATCCGATGCTTGGGTTAAAACAGTTCGAGTCATTTCTGCAATGTTTTTGATGAACTACGCAACTATCTAAGAGTCCAATCCGCGGGTAAAGAGCACGTTCAAGCAGGCACTCGAAGGAAGATCTTCACCAGCAAGTGGTCGACTCTAATGACCGATCTGTCAGCTTAAATACAGAGGTTGGTCATGTATTTAGGTCGGCTGGATTTTGTGGTGAGCGCTGAGTTCTGAGAGAACCAGTTCCAACTGACCCAATGGTACGAGCCGTTGTGTCAGTTGGAACTGAGTGTGAGTACGATGTAGACCCGCGCTATTATTAGCCGGGAAAGGCTGACACTCAGGCGTATTGGAACTGGTGAACGGGGATCTTAACTGTGGAAAAAATTGTGTACATTGCTCTTGCTGGAGCGGCTGGGACGTTGACCCGCTATGGGGTGGCGAGTGTGTTTCAGCGAGATGGCGTCGTAGGCGTGCCGTGGGGTGTTTTCGTTGCGAATATGATCGGCGCGTTGCTGTTCGGGTTTATCTGGGCGGCGAGTGAAGAGCGTGGGTGGATTGGCGAGAACATGCGGGTTGTGGCTCTTGTTGGTTTTATGGGGGCGTTTACGACGTTTTCGACGTTTGCGTTCGATAATGTTCAGATGGCTCGGGCGTCGGAGTGGGGTTGGTTCGGGGCTAATATGCTGCTGACGAATATCGGTGGGTTGGCTGCAGTTTTCGTTGGGTTTAAGGTGGCGAGGGCGCTGTAGTACTGAGTATCGGTGATGGTTTACGTTTTTTGGAGAGATTGGGAGTTGTGGACGGAGTTGTTGTGATGAGGCTGCAGCGAGTTGGCTAGACCCTTCGACACGCTCAGTGCAGTCGGGGCTCAGGATGCTGGGGCGAGGGTTATTGATGGTTTTATGTTCACTCTTACGATTTTGATTACGCTCTCTTTAGCGGTGGGTCTTGATTGAAGAGCGGTTAATTTACGATTAAGTCTGATATCAAGCACCGTGTATCCGATATTCGAAATATATTGCAGTAAATACTTGCGTAAGTACTTCTAAATTAAGCAATTAGGTATGTAACAGCACACTTACTATTTTAGGTTCGGAAATGGATAGTTTTTTTCTAGGTAAGGCGTGGTTGCTGAGTGTGAGTAGGTCGTTCACGGCGGGATTATTGATGTACGGTTCGTGGCGGAACGGCAACGCTCTGATTTGCGTTGCCGGAAAGTATTCGTTGAAGGGATTGCGAACTGATGGCGTATGAAGCAGAGATGATTGCTGACTTTAAGACTAGGGTCGGTGAGGGTCCGGTTTGGGATCCGAAACGCCAGATTTTGAATTGGACGGATATTCAGACGGGTCGATTGTTCGAGTACGACCCTTCGACTGGTAAGAGTCGGAAGATTTATCAGGGCGAGTACATCGGTGGGTATGCGAACAACAAGCAGGGTGGATTTGTTGTGGCAAGCTGGTCCGGTATTGGTCTTTGGCGCGAGGGCGAGGAGATCACCTACATTCATCAGGGCGCGTTGCATGGGATGCCTCTGCAGTTCAACGATGTGACGGCAGGTCCGGGTGGCCAGTTTTATGCTGGTACGTATTACGAGGATGGACGTCGGGCGAAGCTATATATGTTTGATCCTGACGGCGGAATCACGATCGTTCAAGAAGATATTGGTACTTCGAACGGGCTTGGTTTTTCGCCTGATCTTTCGACTTCGTATTATGTGGATACTCAGCAGAAGCGGATTTGGGCGTACGACTTCGATGCTGCTTCGGGGGCTTTTTCGAATCGGCGAGATTTGATTCTTTTCGAGGGTGAAGAGGGTTTCCCTGATGGTATGACGGTGGATTCAGAGGGCTTTATTTGGCAGGCGATGTGGGGCGGTGGGTGTGTCATTCGGATTGATCCTGACGGCAAGGAGGAGCGTCGGGTTCGGTTCCCTGCGACCCAAACGTCGAGTGCGATGTTTGGTGGTAAGGATTTGAATGAGCTTTATGTGACTACGGCGTGGAATGGGACTGGTGAGAATTCACCGGGTACGTATGACGGGGCGGCGCATCGTGGCGGCGAGCTTTATCGGGTGAAGCTGGATGTTCAGGGTAAGGCGGAGTTCGAGACGGATTTTGCGTGGCCTGAGTAGGGGCTGGTGGCTTCTAATTCCAAAGCCCGTGACACAGGGAACAATAAAAAAAGCCCCGACGTGATGTCGGGGCTTTTCTAGTTCAAGTTCAGTATGGCTCCCGAGGCAGGATTCGAACCTACGACAGGCTGATTAACAGTCAGCTGCTCTACCACTGAGCTACTCGGGAACGGTTTTTACACCGGGTGTGCGTTTTTTGGGCGCACTTATTGATAATACCTTGGAGATTTTGATTTGGCGTTAGTTTTGGGCGGAATTTGTGGGCGTTCGTTGGGTGGGGTTGCCAGAGGGTGAGGGTCGGTTTGTTTCGTTGGATCCGTGATCCGATCAATCGCTTGGATACCAAGAACGTTTCTTTCAAGATTTGTTCGCAACAGCTTGGATTGTTGGTCTAGGTGTTTGGGGGATGAATCGCGAAGACTTTAGTTAGGTTTCTGTTTGTTCAGTTCAGAATGGGGCAATCTGGGATGTTGTATTCTGGCGTCGATTTGGTGATTTTCGTTAGGGTAAGGTTCTGGTTCGTTTGATTCCATTTATGGCTGTGCCTAACGAGGTGCGGTTGATTGTGTCGATTCGTTGCTTCAATGACTATTTTTATCGCTTCTGAATATTTTTCGTATCTTCGTGCTTCTTTGACTAGGGGCGTGTTGATGTTGCTTGGGCTTGCGATGCTACTGGCGTTTATTGCAGTTGGTTGTGGGAGTGCTGGATCTGATTCGACGGATGTGATTTATAGCCTTGAGGTTGATGGCAATGCCGATGTGTTCAAGATCGGTTCTGGTGATGAGAATGCGGTTCGTTTGACGAATTCCGCTGGGGTTGATGTTTTTCCTGCGTGGTCGCCAAACAGGAATCTGATTGCGTTTATTTCTGATCAAAACGGTGGATCGGCATTGTGGTTGATGGATGCGAATGGCGAGTCGAAGCGTCAACTGACGGGGCCGAACGTGGAGGTGGCAGATTTCCGGTGGTCACCTGATTCGGTTCGGATTGCAGTTGAGGTTGAAGAGGCCGCTGGCCATTCAATTTCCATTCTCGATACCGAGACGGATGAGATGACTTCGTTGGCCACGGCTGTGGAGGATGCTCGGGTTGGCGATTGGTCGCCGGATAGCGAGTGGGTTGTTTATGTTGCTCGCGAGGGTGCGGATGGTGCTATTCGACGTAGGAATCCCACGGGTGTTGATGAGATAACGATTGCTGAGGGCCCTGGGCTGAATCCTCATTGGTCACGGAATGGTCAGTTCATTGCGTTTGGCAGGGTGAACGAGGATGGTTCGGTTGATCTTGTAGTGCTTGATAAGGACGGGAATGGCGAGTTGGTTGTGGCTGCAGGTGTGAATGGTTCGGTTGCTCATGATTGGTCGCCGGATAGCAAGCAGCTTGTTTATGTAATTGGTTCGGGCAGTGACGCTGAGATTTACGTGACGGGCCGAGATGGTAATGGAGCGAAACAATTGACGTCGAATCGGGTTGAGGATGGTCAGCCTCGGTGGAGCGCTGATGGTTCGTCGATTCTGTTTCTATCGGACGGCGATGGTTCATCTGATGTTTACAGTATGGGTAAGGATGGGGATCAGCAGTCTCGTTTGACGTCGGAGAGCGAGTTGGTGATTAACGCCGATTGGTAGCTGTTGGCGTTCTCTGGGATCGGCGTTCCCCCTCAACCTAGACTTCTCCCTGAGGGATAAGGAATTGGGATTAGCGATTGTTCTTCAGGTGGCGTTATGGCTCCGGGCTTCGTCGAACTCCTCGCAATGACAGGTGGTCGAAGTGATTTGTGGGTAGTTTAGACGAGGGCTACTCGGGCGAGGTTTTTGCGGCCGAAGATGTATGCGTAGACGGCTTCTAGGAAGAGCGTGAGTGACCATGCTCCGGCTCCGACCCAGAGTCCGTTGAGGTCGGTGAAGTTGACCGTGACTATTACCCAAATTGCCAGCGTGAGAAGGCGCAGCGAGTTGATGTAGATGATGGGCCGGGTGTTGCGGGTGCGCATGAGGGCTGCGGTATAGAGCTGCTCCATGACGAGCGCTATTGGGAGGATCGAGAGCAATCGGAATCCTGTCGAACTAAGTTCTTTGAGTCGGCCTTCCGCTCCCATGATGTCGCCAATAACGAATTCGGTTACTGGTGGGATGTAGGCGATGAGGGCGACAAACGCGAACGTTATCGCTCCTACTGCAAAGGCGAATCTTCTCACTCGGAAGGGGCTATATCCGCTGGCGAATAGGGCGAGGGCGGTGTTTTGGGTGCCGTTGGTGGCTACCGCTATGAGTTGGAAGACGTAAAACGATAGTGCGACTGCAGCTATCGATACTTCAGGTTCGGGCGATCGTGCCATGCCGGCGTTGAGGATGGGTTGGGTTCCTGCAGGGAGCATTGCGGCGAATAGGAGTGGCCAGAAGAACAGCGCCATCGATTTGATTGAGATGGCTTCGTTTTTTTCGTTGAAGACTCCTTTGAATTTTCGGATCGGGTTGATAGAGAGTACGGCGAGGGTTGCTGCTTCGGCCAATGTTCCTGCTGACATGGCGATGGCGGCGATGCTTGCGCCGTGAACTAGATCAGTGGAGAAAAGTGCGAACGCCACCGCGATTACGGTGATGGCTCCGGCGCCGGTTCCGTACCAGGCGAGGCTGGGTTTGCTGATTCGTAAAACGGCTCCGTAGTAGTGCATTTTGATTATCAAAAGTGCGGGAAGCGGGATGAGCCAGAGTAGGGCGTCTTGGGCGTTTTGTTTGAGTTCGCCGGTTACTGAGAAGACTGAGGTCAGTAGGAATTCGGTGATCGATGGGATCACGACTATCAGGGCGATTATCGTGACTATCGCTACCCAGAAGACTACGAATTTCCTGAGTTGTTGGAGCGATGCGTGGTTGTCGAAGAATACGAGTGTGAGTTGCTGCGTTCGTAGCTGGGGGAGTCCGACGAACATGGATATGCCGAGTGCGACGGAGAAGCCGCCGATGGCTGCGTCAGGGTTGTCGGTTCGGGTGAGGATTCCAGATAGCAGGAGCGAGAGTATGGGGACTACGGTCATGTTCGCTGCGGTTGGTAGCAGCAGCGATATGGCGTGTGGCGTCATGCGGGCGTTATTGCTCCGGGGGGCGTCGGACGATTTAGTAGCGCGTCGCAATTCTCCTACCCTAGCCCTTCCGTCCGGAAGATGACTGGTTGTTGGCTGTGGGTGTTATCGGGCGACGTGATCGATGGTTTGGGTTGCAAGGGGAAATATTTGGCGGGGTTGGTTAATTCTCCCTCACCCTAGCCCTCTCCCGCTGGGAGAGGGAATCGTTACTTGCCTTATGTTCTGGATAGTTCTTTGCAGGCTTGATGGCGGGGGCAGGTTGTTTGGTGGTCGTTGGTCATGCCGCCTGATTGCATGAATGCGTATGTGATTGTTGGGCCAACAAATGTCATTCCGCGTTTTTTAAGGTCTTTACTCATTGCTATCGATTCAGGCGTTGCTCCGGCAGGTACGTCGTTCATCGAGGCGAAGTCGGTTTGGAGTGGTTGCGAGTTTAGGACGAACGACCAGAAGTAGGCTTTGAGCGAACCGTGTTCATTTTGAATGGCGAGTGCGACGTTGGCGTTTTTGATTGTTGCGTTGACTTTGAGTTTGTTGCGGATGATTCCTTCGTCTTGAAGTAGTTCAGCAATTTTGGCTTCATCGTAGTTTGCTACTTTTTCGATTTCGAAATTATCGAAAGCTAAACGGTAGGCGTCGCGTCGTTTGAGGATGGTCTCCCAACTGAGGCCAGCTTGTGCGCCTTCGAGGATTAGGAGCTCGAAGAGGTGGCGATCGTCGTGGATCGGAATGCCCCATTCTTCGTCGTGGTAAGCCTCGTAGATTGGCGATCCGGTGCCAAAGCAGCGGGTGGCGTCGAGGTTTAGAGAGGATTGGTTTGTCATGTTGGCGAGGTTATCGCGTGGGGGGTTGAAGTTGGAGTTGGGGTGTCGGGTGGCACTACGTGGCCCTTCGACGGGGCTCAGGATGATGTCTTGGGTGATCGTGAGATGAAATGAGGATAGTGCGGGAGACGTGAGTTCGGAGCGGGTCTGTCGTATTGATCTCAGGATTCGAGTTGATGAAACCACTGTGAATCGGTGCCGAGTGAAAGTCCAATGGCGATGTATTGGACCATGTTGCTGGGCAGGTTGTTTATGGCGACCGATTGAGATCGCTACATTTTTCGGGTTCGCGGTTGTAGATTTCGCCAGACCATTCGGAGCAAATTAGGAAGAAGTCGACATGCGTGACGTTTTTTATTCGGTGCATTACGCCGGTTACTTCGAGGTCGGCTTCGTTGATATCGACACCGATTTCCTCGTTCGGTTCTCTTCGAGCGGCGGCTTTTACCGTTTCACCGAATTCGATGTGACCGGCAGGTAGACCGTAGTTTCCACCTTCGTAGCCGGTGTTTTGTCGTTCGAGCAAGAGAATTTGATTGCCTCGTCGAATCATTACTTGGGCGGCTAGGCGGTATTCGGCTGTAGACGTGGATGTCATCACAGGGACTTTAGGGAATCCAGATTTCAGGGTGGTAGGTGGCGAAGGGACGTTTCCAGTGGATTTCGGATCCGCCCCATACCCAGGAGGTTACAATTTTCATCGGGTGTCAGGATGAGGATTGTCCCATTGGGAGCTGGTTTCCCGTTCGCCAAGGTCCATCTGGGGTGACTGCATGCGGTGAGCATAATGATCACAAGCAGTACGAGCGAGATAAGGGCTATTCGTTGTTTCACACTGGAATATTGGCTGGCCTACATGTCGGCAGGGTATCAGTATTTTCGTTTTGATTTCCTATTAGTTTTACTATGATTATTCGTGCATACGAAGTTTTGTCGTAATATGAAAGACGAGCTTGGCTTCGGATGATGTCGGGTGATTTGTAAATAGAGGGTCGGGTTATGACAGAGCAGGGAAAGCAGGATGTGCCTAGGCTGACGCAGGCGATGGAGAACTATCTTCTGTCGATTTATGTTGTGTTGGAGCGGGGCGAGAAGGTTAGTAATTCAAACCTTGTGGGTCAGCTAAGGCGGGTTCCTGCGAGTGAGAATCTGGGTACTTCGCTTCCTGCGGTTTCGGGTATGTTGCGAAGGATGGAGAAGGAATTACTGATTCGTTTAGGCGACAGTCGTGATATCGATCTCACGACACGGGGTCGTGGACTGGCCGAATCGATGATTCGTAAGCACCGTTTGGCAGCTCGTATGGTGGTCGATTTATTGGATGTTCCTCTTCACGAGGTGGATGCCGAGGCGCACATGCTGGAGCATGCTCTTTCGGACACTCTAGAGAAGCGGATTCAGGAGAAGTTAGGGAACCCGAAGACTGATCCGTTTGGTCAACCGATTCCGGGTAGCGGGTATCGGGAGCCTAAGGGTGTTGTGACTTTGGATAATGCTCCGATGGGTGTGCCGATGATTGTGGATCGGATACCGGAGGATGATGCTGAGTTGGTGCGGTATTTGTACGAAAGTGGTGTACTGCCGGGTGTTGAGGTTGTCGTTGCTGATGTGGCGCCGTATAGGGGTGTTGTGACGTTGCAGATTGGTGACGAGACTGCGGTTTTGGGCTATAACGTGAGCGGCGATATTAGGCTTAGGACTGGGCGTTAGTAGTGGTCGTCGTCGAACGACTTGGTCGCGAGAGCTGCAATCTACTCATCCCCTAGCCCCTAAGCTTCTACAGGGGCGACGATGTGGATGCCGCATTCTTTGGCGTTGGGGTCGCCTTCCCACCGCCAGCGTCCGGCTCGGATGTCTTCGCCGGGCTTGATGGCTCGTGTGCAGGGTGCACAGCCGAGTGATGGGTAGCCTTTATCGTGAAGTTCGTTGTAGGGGATTTCGTTTTCTTTGACGAATTCCTTAACTTGCTCGAATGTCCAGTTAGCGAGTGGGTTGATCTTGTAGTTGTTGTTGACGGCGTCCCATTCGACGATATCGATCTAGCCGCGTTCCATGCCTTGATAACGTCTTAAGCCGGTTACCCAAGCGTCGAGTGTGGCAAGTGCTCTGCCGAGTGGTTCGACTTTGCGAACTCCGCAGCAAAATTCGCGGTTGGTGCGACTTTGACAGAAGAAGTTGTTTCCTTTTTCTTTGACCATGTTGGAAACGTTTTCCATGTTCGGGTAGAAGACTTAGACATCGACTTTATAGCGGAGTTTTGTTTGGTCGAAGAGCGAGTAGGTCTCGGTGGGTAGGCGCAGGGTATCGAGGGGCATCAGGCGCGCTTTTGGGTTGACGCTCCAGTAGATAATGAATTCAGGATGACCGGGTAGGACGATGTTATGACGTGAAATGTGGCAATAAAAACCCCCTTACAATTTAGGTTTTCAGGGGTTCGTGTTAGGTCGAGTTGGGTTCAATCGAACGTCACGAATCCCTGAGAAGTGTTTCGCATGTATATGTACAGATTGTGTCTGGATTGAGCTGGATTTTCATCTTGTGTGGAGTATCGCACTGGGTATTGGATGTGCAGGTGTAGGTGAGCGGTTTACATGGACTAAGGAAATGTCGCCAAAAGTCGTAGACCGAAGAGTGTTCGGGACTTAGAATTGTTGGTGCATCGTCGGATGCTTGTACAACTATGTCGCGTAACGGAGACCTTGATGACGTCGACCATAAATCCGGAATCAATTAGCGGTGAGCGGATCGAAGAGCTTCAGCAAATTGCCGGAGACCATATGTTCATGCATGCTGCCCAGACTAATGACTGGCGCGGGCACCTGAAGGTTTACATTAAAGGTGACGGGGTTTGGGTTGAGACTGCAGACGGGCATCGCCATTTAGATGCGATGGGCGGGCTTTGGTATAAGTCGGCTGGGTATGGTCGAACTGAGATTGCTGACGCTGTTTATGCGCAGATGACTGCGATCGAATCTTCACCTTCGGGTGGTGCGACCATTCCGCAGATCGAGCTTGCGGGCAAGGTTGCTGAGCTTTACCCGGATCATGGTGCTCGGTCGTTTTTCGTTTCGGGTGGTTCCGAGGCTGTTGAGACTGCGGTCAAGATGGCTAAGAAGTACTCGATTCTTAATGGGAAGGCCGGGGCGTTCAAAGTCATAAGCCGTCGTTATTCTTACCACGGTGGTACTGCGATGGCTGTGAGCTTGGGTGGATCACCGGCTGCCGACCCTATGGGGCCTTTGATGCCGGGTGCGATTCATGTGACGAACTGGAATTCGTACAGGATGCCTTACGAGGGTGATCCGGTAGACGTTGCTATCAAGTGCGCTAACGAGTTCGAGACTGTTATCAAACACCAGGGTGCAGAGACGGTTGCAGCGATGATTGCTGAGCCGATTTCTGCTGCTTTCGGAATTCAAGTGCCCCCGGCGGAGTACTGGCAACGGTTGCGTGAGATTGCTGATAAGTACGACGTTGTGTTGATTGCCGATGAGGTGATTACTGGTTTTGGTCGCACGGGTGAGTGGTTCGCTCCGACGAACTGGGGTGTTCAGCCAGATATTACGAGTGTGGCTAAGGCTATAACGAGTGGTTACGCTCCTTTAGGTGCTGCAATTGCGACGAAGAAGATTGCAGACGCTTTTGTTGGTGGTCCGAACGAGACGTTCAAGCACTTGATTACGTTTGGTGGTCATCCGATTGCTGCTGCGGCTGCTTTGGCCAACCTGAAGATTTTCGAACGAGAGGATCTGGTTGGCAATTCAAAGAGGATGGGTACTTACTTGTACGAGCAGCTTCAGAGTTTGTTTAGCCATAAGAGTGTGGGTGATGTTCGTGGTGGCTTGGGTTTGCTTGCTGCTGTTGAGTTGGTTGCGGATAGAGACACGAAGACTCCGTTCCCGGCATCGGCTGGTTTGGCTAAGAAGTTACCGAAGATGTTGTTCGACAGGAACATGGTTAGTTTCCGGGCTGGAGACGTGATTTCGATTTGCCCACCTCTGTCGATTAATAAGAACGAGATCGACTTTATTGTGAGTGCCATAGACGGTGCTTTAGATGAGCTCGAAACTGATCTCGGAATTTAGACTACGTAAACGTTTGTTGACAGGTGGCTTTTGCCTTAAAAGTTTGGTATCGTGCCGAGCACTTCCGGTGGTTCAAAGTGTGAACCGACGGTTTTATTTGTAAATTGAATGCGAGTCGTTTAACTTGGCGAACGGGCAGATAGCTCGGGGGCCTGAACGGCTATGCGTATCAGTAGGGGACTCAGAATGGCAGAATCCACCGACGCAGCAGTTGAAGAGAAAGACGTTTCTTCCGCTGCAAGTGTTGACACCGATGGCTTCGGCGATAGCGCCGCGAGTGAAGAAGTGGTCCTGGATGTGAAAAATCTCCAAACACATTTCACTACCCGTTGGGGTGTTGTGAAGGCTGTGGATGGAGTTACTTACCACGTGAAGAGGGGCGAAACCCTTGGAATCGTTGGTGAATCAGGGTCAGGTAAGTCGGTAACGGCTCTGTCGCTGATGAGGCTTGTTCCAACGCCTCCAGGAAAAATCGTCGGTGGTGAGGTGGTCCTTGGCGGTCGCAACCTTCTGGAACTTTCCGAAGGTCAGATGACATCGGTTCGTGGTGGTGAAATCTCCATCATTCTTCAGGATCCTATGCAGGCTCTAAACCCGGTTTTCAGTATTGAGAACCAGGTTGGTGAGGCGATAAAGATTCACCAGAAGCTGAAGGGTCAGGCTCTTTGGGACAAGGTTGTGGACTCGCTTCGCAAGGTTCGAATTCCTGCTCCAGAAACCCGAGCTAAGGACTATCCGCACCAGCTTTCTGGTGGCATGCGACAGCGTGTTGTTGGAGCTATCGGAATTTCATCGGCTCCGGCAGTGATTATCGCTGACGAGCCAACAACGTCGCTCGATGTGACGATTCAGGCTGCTTACCTTCGACTTCTACGTCAGATCCAGCAAGAAGAGGGTGTTGGAATTGTTTTCATCACTCACGATTTCGGAATCGTTGCGAAGATGTGTGACCGTGTTGCGGTTATGTACGCCGGACGAATTGTTGAAGTTGCTGACGTACGTACTATCTTCAATGAACCTTTGCACGAGTACACCAAGGCATTGATCAGTTCTGTTCCTAAGTTGGAAGAGAAGACGGGTCGGTTGCCGCAGATCGAGGGTCAGCCGCCATTGCTGTACAACCTCCCTCCAGGTGACGCGTTCGCACCTAGGTCAACGCTAACCTTTACTGCTGAGGATGCGGAACGCCGCCCACCGCTGATTGAGGTCAAGCCAGAACACTGGGTACAGCTTTCGAAGAGTTCGGTTGCTGATTACGACAAGTTCGCTCACATGATGCCTGCTGAAGACGCAGATTAGTCGGCACTTTCATAGTATTTACGATCCACGAGAATCGGTAACGACAAATGACAACTACTGAAAACGTTTCAATTCCAGGTGCACCGGGTGTAAACCCAAGTGCAGATGCGATTATTTCGATTCGAAATCTTCGTAAGTGGTATCAGGTTGGCGGAGGCTTTATGGGCTTCGGCGACAAGAATTACCTGAAGGCTGTCGATAACGTCAGCTTTGATATCGAACGTAACAAGACGTTTGGTCTTGTTGGTGAATCGGGTTGTGGTAAGACCACGACTTTGAAGCTTCTTCTTGGTCTTGAAAAGCCAACCGGTGGCGAGATTTACTACGAAGGCGAAGATGTTGCAACGATGTCGAAGGCGGGTAAAACCGAGTTCCGACGTTCGGTGCAGGCTGTGTTCCAGGATCCTTGGTCTTCTCTGAACCCTCGCATGCGCGTCCGTGCGATTGTTGGTGAGCCGCTTGAGATTGCTACCACGATGACTAAGGGACAGATTGCAACGCGTGTTTCTGATCTGCTTAGTGAGACTGGTTTGAATCCTTACCAGGCGAACTTGTACCCACACGAGTTCTCGGGTGGGCAGCGACAGCGGATTGGTATTGCTCGAGCTTTGGCTTTGAATCCTAAGGTTATTGCTTTGGATGAGCCGGTTTCGGCTTTGGATGTTTCGATTCGTGCTCAGATCATGAACCTGTTGGTTGACCTTCAGGAAGAGCACGGACTGGCTTACTTGCTGGTTGCTCACAACTTGGCGACTGTTCGATACATGTGCCACGATATGGCAGTTATGTACTTGGGCGTTGTTCAGGAATCGGGTGAGACTGAAGCTATTTTCAATAACCCGATGCACATTTACACTAATGCTCTGGTTTCGGCTGCTTTGCCGTCGCACCCAGATATTTCACGTGAAGAGTTCTTGCTCCCAGGTGAAGTTGTTTCACCTATCAACCCACCACCGGGTGACGTGTTCATGACTCGAACTCCTTTGGAGGTCGACCCTGAGCACAAGTGGGCAAACGAGCGTCCGCCTCTGGTTGAGAAGGAGCCTGGTCACTGGGTTGTAGAGACTCCGTGGTCTATGGCTGCTGATGCTGGCCTGAAGGTCGAGCTGACGGGTCACAAGGGCGTTTAGTTAGGTCGTGGTCGGGTTCCCTCGATACGGGCGAGCGATGTAGTAAATAAAAAAAGCCCTCGGCAATTGCCGGGGGCTTTTTTTATTTGTGCTGTGGTGGGAGTGTTGGCTCCCGGGCCTGGATTCGAACCAGGATTAGAGGCTTCAAAGGCCCCTGTCCTACCATTGAACGACCCGGGAACACAGGTATCTAGGATAAGCGATATTTGGGCGTTTTGCGGTAGTTGTTTGCGCGGGTTGGCGGGGTTTTCTCGTTAGTCGCTCTCGTTACTCTGTAACTAGGCTCTAGCCGTATTTCTCGTACCCTAACCCTTCCATACGGAAGGGGATCCTTCGCTCCGGGTGTCGTAGGATGAGTTGGTCGCCCGTTGGCGTTAGGTTCTTTCGTCGTCGGACGACTTATGCGTTAGTCGCGGCTGTTTGTAAGTGCCCAAGGTTGGGTGTATGCCGGGGAGTCTCTTAGAAGGTTTGTTGCTTAGTCTGTATTGTGTATCCGGTTGGATTGGGCACGATGTAGGATTGTGCCCAATCCCTCTATTGGACCCGACAATCGATCTAAATGACTACTGATTCACCGATCAATTCATCACCTTTGCTGCAAGTGCGCGATTTGCGTACGTCTTTCAACACGCCTGAAGGCAAAATTTTTGCGGTGAATGGGGTGTCGTTCGACGTGCATCACGGCGAGACGCTTGGGCTGGTTGGCGAGAGCGGTTGCGGCAAGAGCGTTAGCGCACTTTCGATTATGCGATTGGTGCCGAATCCACCAGGTGTGATCGAGAGTGGCGAGATTCTGTTTGAAGGCGTTGATCTGCTGAAAATCTCCGACAAGGAGATGCAGTCGATTCGAGGCGCTGGCATCGGAATGATTTTTCAAGAGCCGATGTCATCGTTAAATCCGGTTTTGACTATCGGTCGTCAAATTACCGAGCCTTTGGGCGTTCATTTGGGTCTTAAAGGTTATGCAGCTGAAAATCGAGCGGCGGAACTGCTCGAAATGGTTGGTATAGCGGATTCAAAACGTCGTCTTGGCGATCATCCGCATCAGCTAAGTGGCGGACAGCGTCAACGTGTGATGATCGCAATTGCTTTGAGCTGCGAGCCGAAGTTGCTGATTGCAGATGAGGCTACAACTGCTCTGGACGTGACTATTCAGGCGCAGATTCTTGAGCTGATGAAGAATCTAACTTCTCAGCTTGGAACGGCGTTGATGATTATCACGCACAACTTGGGAATCATCGCTCGGTACGCTGATAGGCTCAACGTTATGTATGCCGGGAAGATTCGAGAGTCGGGGAACGCTGAGCAGGTTTATTTGCGTCCGAGTCACCCATATACGGTTGGGTTGCTGAATTCGGTGCCGAGGTTAGATCGTCCGGCCAGTGAACGGCTTGATCCGATTGAGGGAGAGATTCCTGATCCGACGAATTTGCCGAGCGGTTGTGCGTTCACGCCAAGATGCCGATGGGCGACCGCTGAGTGCGAGCTATCTGAACCGGTGCTTGAACAGGTTGAAGATCGTCAGATGGTGGCGTGTTTCGAGTCGAAGGCTGTGTCTGATTCGGTTGGGATTGCGCTGCAATGACCAATAAATCTGATTTGTCGGAACAGTCTGCTCCTGCTGGAACTGGTGCTTCCGATTCGACTCCACTTATAAGCGTTCGCGATTTGAAGGTTCACTTCCCGCTGAAACGTGGCTTTCTTGTGCAGCGAGAAGTTGCGCGTGTTAGGGCGGTTGACGGAGTGTCATTCGACATTATGCCGGGCGAGACGCTTGGTCTTGTCGGCGAGAGTGGTTCGGGCAAGACGACGGCTGCAAAGGCTGTTATTCAGCTGACTAAGCCTGAAAGCGGGAGCGTGAAGTTCGAGGGTCAGGAGCTTGTTGGGCTTGGAACTAAGGCGATGCGACCCGTCCGTCGGAAGATGGGGATGGTGTTTCAGGACCCGTATGGATCGCTGAACCCTCGTATGAGGGCGGGTGATATTGTTGGTGAGCCGCTGAAGGTTCACGGGCTCGCTGATTCGAAGGAAGATTATCGCAAACAGGTTGCGTCGTTGATGTCGACGGTTGGGCTTAGCCCGGCGATGGCAGAGCGGTATCCAAACGAGTTCAGTGGTGGTCAACGGCAGAGATTAGGTGTGGCGCGGGCGATTGCTGCTAGGCCGAGTTTGCTGATATTGGATGAGTCGGTTTCAGCGTTGGACGTTTCGATTCAGGCTCAGATTTTGAATCTGTTGCAGGATTTGCAAGAGCAGTACAACCTCGCTTATTTATTTATTGCGCACGATCTTTCGGTTGTTCGACACATTAGTCACCGAGTTGCTGTGATGTATCTCGGCAAGATCGTTGAGACTGCTGATTCGAAGGATCTGTACGAACGTCCTTTGCATCCGTATACGAGGGCGTTGCTTTCGGCTATTCCGACGCCGAATCCGATCATTGAGCGATCCCGTGAGCGGATTGTTTTGCGGGGCGACTTGCCGAGTCCATTGGATCCACCGTCGGGTTGTGGATTTAGCACTCGGTGTCCGATTGCGACCGATCGGTGTTCGGAGAGTTCGCCTGAGCTTAGGACGTTGGCGCCGAATCAGCAGACTGCATGTTTCTTGGCTGAGGGCGTTAGTTAGTCGCTGTCTCTTTTTAGTAGCGCTCGTCATCGGATGACTTGGCTCGCGCTGGCTTTTGGTTCCATCGTCGTCGGACGACTCAGTCACGCGTCGCATTTTCCTACCCTAGCCCTTCCATCTGTAAGGGGACTGGTTGTTGGCGTTAATCTGGGTCGTGACGCTTCGTTTCTGGTGTGGGGCGGGTTTATGATTTTAAACTTGCGCACCTGCGTTTTATTTTCTTGAGGTATTTATTTTCTATGGCGAAGTTTAAGGCTATTTTCCTGTACCAAGAGTTGTGGGAAGCGGATCGATTCCGGGACGGAGTTGGCGAGGGAATGGATGTAGTTGCGGTTCCTCAGAAAACCGATGTGGCGACTGTCGGATCGGATAATTTCGATGCTGACATGGTTATTGGTGGGGCAGGAATTAGAAGCGAGGAGACGGGGCGACTTTTTCCGAAACTGAAGTTGATTCAGACCCTTAGTGCCGGAACTGACACGATTCCTAAAGTTTCGATGTCAGAGATGGGTGTTCGGGTTGCGAACAACATGGGCGGCAATGCGGTGGCGGTAGCTGAGGTGACTGTTGCGTTGATGGTTTCGACGTACCGTCGGCTGATGGTGCAGTGGAACCAGACGAATAACCTCGGTATTTATGGTGACGGCTTCAGTGAGGATTGGGGTCGGTTCCGCGAGCTAACGGGCAAGCGTGTGGGAATTGTTGGGCTGGGTCAGATCGGTTCGCGTGTTGCGAAACGTTTGGCCGGGTGGGAGTGCGAAATCGTTTACTCGGACGTTGTTCCTCATTCAGCTGACTATGAGGCGGCTGCGGGAGCTAGTCGGGTCGAGTTTGACGAGTTGGTTGAGACTTCAGACGTGATTAGCTTGCATGTGCCGCTGGATCGTTCGACCGAGAAGATATTGTCAGATCGAGAGTTTTCGAGAATGAAGCCGGGTGCGATAGTGATTAACGCTTGTAGGGGACCTGTGGTTGATGAAGAAGCGTTGATTCGTGCTTTGGATGCGGGTCAGATCGCTGGCGCGGGGTTGGATGTCACGGAGATCGAGCCGATCGAAACTGCGAATGCTTTGATTGGTCGGGACAACGTGGTGTTATTGCCGCATCGGGCGGGGTTGAGCGTTGAGGCGCGCGAGAAGAGCATAGATAACGCTGTTGGTAATGCGCGTCGGTTGATGGCGGGCGATGAGCCTAAGGGGATTGTGCTGCCGGTTTAGGTGGTTGGGTGATTGACCCTGAAAATGAATCCAGGGCGACAATCGGGTGTTGTTGGCTAACGGTGTCGTGCTATGGGTTGAGCTATGGTTTGGCTCTGTGGAACATATTTTGACTGTTCTGCGCCTTAGAGATGTGTACCAACATTTAAATTTCAAACAATTAAAAACCACATGACTAATAGTCAAACTCGGATGCTGGAAGCGGCAATCGGACTGCACGCTGGATCTGTAGCATCACTTTAGGACAATCTCGGCGTTAATTTGAGCATTGTGATTATTTTGTTCACAGGTGCGATGCTGCTCGGGGAATGGGTCACATCATTTAGATCATAATTTACTCGAAGACTACTGAGAGTGAAATAGGTTTTACTTTCTTGAAATAAAAACAAATTCAGCCTTCACCGTAAACGAACTCCGAGCCATCCAAGTCAATACTTGGAATCTCACTAAAATCTTCCCGGAAATCTTGAGAATGGTGCCATTCTGGCTTAGCTCCACTTCTTGGGAGGAATGGTAGTGCTCGGGTCAGATAGCCCGGATTAAAGTTCTCAGGATCTTGCCAAGGCAGAAGTTCCATGTCTTCATCCTCATGCCGGAGTTTTACATCAACTCGCTTAGCATTTTTGCTATCCATATGAGTCAACAAACGACATACAAAATCTGACAGCAAATCCGCACGCACGGTCCAGCTTCCACGGAAGTAACCAAATACCCAGAGTAGGTTTGGGACGCCCGTAAACATCATTCCTCTGTAGGTAACGGTGTCTGACAGAACAAGAGGTTCTTCATCAATTGAAAAATTGATATCACCTAAGACATTCATATTGAAACCTGTAGCGGCGACAACAATATCTGCTTCAAGAACAGCTCCGGATTTCAGCCGTACCCCGCTCTCCGTAAATGTCTCAATCTCATCGGTCAGGACAGAAACATGACCGGCCTTAATACTCTTGAAGAAATCGCCATCAGGAACATATGCGACTCGTTGCCGCCATGGTCGGTAGTCTGGCGTGAAGTGCGTATCAATATCGTAATCAGGCCCCAAGATATCTCTGACGCCAGTTAGAAGCTCTTCCTTAACTTTCTCTGGTTCTTCAAACGTACGTCTATGGAAATTTGAACTGTCGCGAAATATCTTGCGGCGAACAATTTCATGGATCCAGTCATCATCTACTTCGAGCTCACGCAGGGTTTCCGCCAAGTCATCTCGATTTCGACCAGTGCTATAGAAGATTGGAGACCGCTGAACCAAAGTTACGTGTTCACAGCTATCTGCTATCGCGGGTATTAATGTCGCTGATGAGGCACCCGAACCAACTACGACAACTTTCTTATCGACGTAATCCAAATTCTTGGGCCATGTCTCCGTGTGAACCAGCTGACCCTGATACTTATCTATTCCAGGCCATTCAGGGGTGAATCCTTCTGAATGGCGGTAATACCCTTGGCACATCCACATGAAATTTGCTGAGAAATAATGAGTGTCCCCGGTGTCGGTTTTAGTGGCTTCAATAAACCATTTATTGTCTTCACTCGACCACTTTGCGGATGTGATCTTATGGTTGTATCGAATATGGCTACTAAGGTCATTCTCATCAATGACTTCGCCCATGTATTTGAGAATTTCCTCAGCAGTCGCAATCGGCGCGCCAGTCCATGGTTTAAATCGATAGCCATATGTATGAAGATCACTGTCTGAGCGGATGCCAGGATAATTATGAGACCACCAAGTGCCTCCAAAATGATCCTGGCTTTCTAAGACAACAAATCTAGAATCAGGACGCTGAGTCCTGAGGTGATAGGCACCTCCTACCCCAGCAACTCCAGCACCGACGACCAGTACATCGAATTCTTCAATCCCGGTTTGATTAATCTTCTCGGAGGCGGATGTGCTAGTCATTCTCTGGCTCTGGTCCAATCTAATCTCACTTGTGGCTTCCACCCCACTCCGGGAAGGAGGACTGTTAATCGCGCTTGTCGTCGGACAACTCGGCTCCGCGTCGTAATTCTCCTACCCTGGGCCTTCCGTATGGAAGGGGAGAGTTTGTTCCTAGAGGGTTAGTTTGGTTACGGCGTTTTCGTTTAATTCGATGCCTAGCCCGGGACGGTCGGAGAGGTGCATTTGGCCTTTTACCGGGATGACTACATCGCCGTAGAGTTCATGTACATCGTCGAGTGGGCCTGAGAATTCGGTTGAGAATTCGTGTGGTCGAGTGGCGTTCTGCACGGTGGAGTAGGTGTGAAGCGACGCCATCGAGTTGATTCCAGCTTGTGGGCTGTGCGGCATTACGGGCTTGTTCCACATCGTTGCAAGGTCGAAGATTTTCTTTACTTCCGACGGGCCGCCAGCGCTGAGAATGTCGGGCTGGAGAATGTCGGGATCTCCAAGAAGCACAAGGTGATGGAACCACCATCGGTAGGCGTCTTGTTCACCGGCTGACACTGCGACGTCGAGGGCGTCGGCTACTTGTTTGAGTCCGGGTAGATCCCAGTTCGGGAGTGGTTCTTCGAAGTGGTCGATACCGAGCTCTTCGAATTTTCGTCCTTGCTGGATGGCGGTGCTAACTGAGTATCCGTTGTTGGCGTCGAATCCGAGATATTGGCCTTCTGAGAGGAATTCCCGAACTAGCTTGAACATTTCGTAGTCTTTGGTTGGGTTGGCATCTTGTCGCCAGCCTTTCCAGTCCATGCGGATTTTGAAGGCTTCGAATCCCATGTCAAAGCCGACTTTGACGATGTCGAGCATTTCCTGGGGAGTGAATTTCCAGCCTGATCCGGTGCTCCAGTAGAGGGGGATGGTGGTTCGTGCGGCACCGCCCATGAGGTTGTAGACGGGTTGGCCGGTTTCTTTGCCGAGTAGATCCCAGAGTGCGACGTCAATGACGCCGACCACGTTGGCGGGGAGTTTGTAGAGGCGGTCTTCTTTGCCTGTGGCGAGAGTCTCCCAGTGTCGGTCGATTTCGAGTGGGTTTTCGCCGATGAGAGTTGGCTTGATGATGCTTTCGAGGTACGCCTCGAAGACGGATCCGTTTCGGCCGGGGACGATTTTATTTGCGCCTGGGCCTTCAGACCAGCCTTCGATTCCAGTATCGGTTTGTACACGGACGAGGGATTTTCCGGTTTTGAGGGGGGTGGTGGTGATATCGGTGATTTTCATGTGGCTTTTCTCTTTTAGTCTCGCTCGTCATCGGATGACTCGGCTCCGCGTCGCATTCTCGTTAGGTTCGATCGTCGTCGGACGACTCAGTCACGCGTCGCTATTCTCCTACCCTAGCCCTTCCGTCTGTAAGGGGACATCGGCGGGTTGGCCACGGCGAATTCGTGAGGCGCGGGCACACTTTACGACTTTTTTGGTGTTAGCGGTGGTCTGGATGGTCGGTTCAAGAGGGTTGTTGTTTGTGGCGATTTTTGAGAATTTCTTTAATTGAGTGGTTAACTCGCACTACTTTTCGGATTATTAGTCTTACAATGATTATTCCGGTTTGGGGCTTTAGCTCAGCTGGTAGAGCGCCTGCTTTGCAAGCAGGAGGTAGAGGGTTCGAGTCCCTCAAGCTCCACCAAACTGGCGACAAACTGGAAAAGCCCTCGCAGAAATGCGGGGGCTTTTCTGTTAGTTACAGCGAAGTTACAGCAATAGCACGATTTAATTCGCTGTTTCGGACTGCTGTCGTAACTGCTGGGAACACCTACCCCCGATACCCATCGGAATGGTCTCTGTTAGGTGTCAGATTAATTGCCAGAATCGAC
>CAWVRY010000018.1:0-40884 GCA_963932695.1 uncultured bacterium
ATGAATAATTCGAATCTCGTGTTCACCGGCGAGCCCGAGTCTCCCCCGTCTCCACAAAAAACACAAAGAAGGCAGGCCTCATTCTTGAGGATGAGGCCTGTTCGCGCTCGGCAACATCAGCTAACGCCGCCTAGGTGAGATTAATCCACATCATGAATGTGCATCGTGCCGACCCGAGGACTTGCCATGCCACCAGTACCGACTGGCCACGGCAACGCTCCTGTACGTGCTGCCCACTCTTCGTAAACCGCAGTCATTTCTGCAACGCGATCAGATTCCGATTCTGAGAGATCGTTCAGCTCTGTTCTATCATGAACCATGTTGTATAGCTCCCAGCGAGTGTTGCCCTCACTGACCAGTTTCCAATCACCCATCCGCACAGCCCTATTACCTTCGTGCTCCCAGCAGATCGGTGCCTGTCGAGCAAATTCGTCACCGTCAAATACGCCGAGAAAACTTTCTCCTTCAAGCGGAGTGATTGAGTTCCCATGAAGCTCGTTAGGATAAGCGGCACCAGTCACATCGTAGATAGTCGCGGCAATATCCACGATGTGAGCGGGCTTGTGCAGCAAACGGGCCTGACTCGAATTCGAAGGCCAATTCATAATGAACGGCGTCGAAATGCCTCCTTCATGAGTCCACCGTTTGTGGAGACGGAAAGGTGTGTTCGAAGCGTTTGCCCAAGGCAAATCGTAGCTCTGGAACGTGTCGCCAGGACCGGGGTCGATATCGGGCGTATTGCCCATGTTCATATGCTCACCGTTCCACATCGGTGTATCGAACTGCGCTGGATTTGGCCGATTCGAATCCTCTGCAAGGAACTCAGCACAACCTCCGTTGTCAGAGAGGAACATAACGAGAGTGTTTTCGCGAGCGCCAGTCGACTCGAGTGCCGTCAGAATTCGGCCAACACCCTGGTCGACCCTATCGATTTGTGCGGCATATACCGCCATCCTCAGCGATTCCCACTCTTTGTTTTCTGCGTCTTCCCACGGTATGGAGTCGCGGTCTCTCGGGGCGAGATCCCATGAACTGTCAATAATCCCGAGTTCTTTGAGCTTCGTGTATCGAGATCGACGCAGTTCATCCCAACCACCATCGTAGACACCCCGATACTTCTCGATGTCCTCTTCGAGAGCATGAAGTGGCCAGTGAGGAGCCGTGTACGCGACGTATGAGAAAAATGGAGCGTCGCTATCAGCTGAATCTTCGATCATGCTGACCGCATGCTTTGTGATCTCGTCGGTGTAGTAAAACCCATCATGATTCACTGTGACCGGTGTTTCACCGTCCATCAATGTCGGCGGGGCGAAGAATGATCCGGCCCCCGTCAATGTTCCAAAGAAGTGATCGAACCCACGTTGGGTTGGGGTTGGGTGCTTGGCATCACCGGGCGACCAGGTTTCAGGTTGTTGTAATTGATAATCGCTGCCCACGTGCCATTTGCCTGAAAGCTGAGTGCGGTAACCTCCACTTTTTAGCACCTCTGCGATCGTGGCACAATTCTGGTTCAGATAACCTTGGTACTCGGGAATTCCGTAATCACCAACCATGTGCCCCACGCCTGCCTGGTGCGGGTATAAGCCGGTCAACATTGAAGCCCTTGTGGGACAGCATCGTGCCATGTTGTACATCTGGCTAAACCGAATACCATCATTCGCCATCGAGTCGATATTTGGTGTGTCTATCTCTGATCCGAAACAACCGAGGTCAGAGAACCCCATGTCATCGACCAGGATTAGAACGACATTTGGTTGGTTTTCCGAATTCTTCAATTTATCCATATTTCTACCAGAACGACGTCTCAAGCTAAGAAGCGGGCCTGCTCATCCCAGTTCGGAGTGTAGTAATTACAACTGTTAGCCGATTCCCTAGCGACAGGCTACCGTACTCGCTAGATTGCGACCCACTAATCATATGACCTTGGGGGTAGATTTCGAGTGACTTCCACACAATGGTTCAGTCAGAACCAGCGAATGACACCGTCATCTTTACCATGGTGGCAATGCGTCGGGATAGTTAAATTCAAAGACCCAGCACCAGGCTGGGTCTTTGTTGGGATTCTTACTGGTCGGGGCGGCAGGACTCGAACCTGCGACCCCCCGCTCCCAAAGCGGGTGCGCTACCACTGCGCCACGCCCCGACACTGTCGTTTATTCCGACATCGAAACAAAGCAACCTAAGTATTGTATGACCGTAAACGCTAATTCACATAACCAAATTAGACGAATTATCGACAAACTTTGAAAATCCGGTCATTCGATCTCACCAACCCGCGTAAGTGAGCGACGACTGACCAAAAGTTAAACTTTCGACATATTGGGCGATTCACCCAATATTTTGGGGTCAGATGTATAGGAATTCGCCGAGCGAAGCGCGAGCGTTAATAGCAGAAACAGCGGAAATGCTGATTCTTACCTTTATTTCCAAATGATTACTAGATAAAGCGCGGATCCCAATCACGGGACTGCGACGGAGTTCTAGCTACGGCAACCCTACGAATGCTCCACCGACAACGCACTACGCAAGTAGTCGATGGACCCACAACAAACGCACAACCAGTTCGACGCTTACGTCGAGGCCATCCTCTTGGCGTCCTACGCAACAGCCAGTATCGACGTTACTGGGCAGCCGGATTTGCATCTTTCACAGGCTTCAACATGCAAATGCTGATTCGTGGTTGGATGATGTACGAACTCACCCAATCCCCGCTGATGGTGACAATGGTCACAGCGGCGATGATGATGCCGATGCTGTTCCTTTCGCTTGTAGGTGGCGCACTCGCTGACCGGTTCGATCGCAAGAAAATCACGATGGTTTCCGACATCATCATGGTGGGAAGCTTCGCTGCCTTGTTCGGAGTATCGGCCGCTGGGATCATGGCGCCGTGGCACATACTCGCTGTCTCAGTCGTCAACGGAATAGCGTTCTCGATGGCGGTTTCTTCAAGACAGGCATTGATCTCGGGACTTGTTCACCGTGAGCAGATGCGAACGGCGGTAGGTCTTTCAGCTACGACGTACAACTCTGCGCAGATCATTGGCCCAGCTATAGGTGGTGCAATGCTGCCGCTGCTCGGTGCCACTTGGGCACTGGGTGTAAGCACGATCGTGGTGATACCAGCAATTTTTCTGTATTCCACTCTCAAGCCAGCTCAACATTCAAGCGTGAATTCCGCTAAGGGATCTATCGTCGAAAACGTGAAGGCTGGCCTTACCTACTCGTTCCAGAATTCGACTCTCCGATTCTTGATGCTCGGCGCGATGGTGATGATCCTGACTGTTGGTCCGTTCCAGTCGCTTATGCCAGTTTTTGCTGAGGATGTTCTTGGAGTCGGTGCTGGCGGTCTTGGCGTATTGATGCTTGCGGCTGGGTTCGGAGCGTTGGTCGGGTCAATCAGCGTGGTCGCTATTGGAGAAAGCGTGGCTCACCAGAAGCTTCAACTAGTATTCGGTCTTCTTGCCGCTGCATCCCTCACGGCATTCGCCCTATCGCCTTTATTTGTACTTTCGATTCTCTTGGTAATGATTACCGCATTCGCTACGACCGGTTTCATGGTTGTGAACATGACGGTAGTCCAGATCATGACGCCTGACTACATGCGTGGTCGAGTAGTGAGCGTGCGATTCCTCGTTATCGGTCTTATGCCATTCGGAGCTTTGTCGATGGGCGTCGCTGCCGAATCGGTGGGAGCACCGACAGCCGTGGCGATCATTGCTGGCGTTGGTGCTGTGGGGTTTGCATTGGTGCAAATCGCATCACGCATTTTCTCGCCTTCAGACTCTCAGTAAACTCTCAGGTATCCGTAACGTAACCGTAAGTACCTCAGAATAAAACTATTGTGTATCGAGCAACAGGTGCCGGGTCAACGCCCGTATCCGGTACCTCGTGCCCGTAACTAACGGGCGATCCATTTCCGACGCGCCGCAATATATGCGTCGTTCACATCCTTCTAAAAAGAAGAGAATCTAATGATCGTTTTTAAATCTTGCGTGCGTTGCCAAGGCGATATTCACGTCAAATCCGACCAGCATGGCGAGTCAATCGACTGTCTGCAGTACGGAGCCACAACCAACGTGCCCAATCGAATAGATCTTTGGGCTGCGCGCTGAAATTACGTAATCTCGAACTCATGATCGAAATTGCGTCAGTGTGAATTCAGCTGTCATGAAACTGGATGTCGGGATACTATCTCTGCCTACGATGAGAGTTACTTGAATCTGAATCGATGGGCAATCTCGATTGAAAATAAAATCCGTTAGTGCCGTTTACCCGGACTACAAGCACACCGTTCCCTCCTGGCGCACTCACCTTTGGCAGATCGTTGTTCGCATAGAAACGAACACTGGCCAAATCGGTTGGGGCTACGGTGGTGGCGGAAAAGCAGCGGTCGAGATAGTGAACGGGCACTTTGCGGAGATTCTGGTGGATAAATCGTTCGACTCGGTTTCCGATATTTCCGATATTTGGAATTTCCTCTACACCGCCTCGATTCCTTACGGTCGTAAAGGCATTGCGATCATGGCACTCAGCGGTGTCGATCTTGCTTTATTTGACGCTCTCGGTAAAGCAGAAATGACGCCGGTTGCCAAACTGCTCAACGCCTCAACGAAGGATCGAATTCGTTGCTACGCGACCGGGCCCGACACCGATTACTACGCTGAGCTCGGTTTCACAGCGCAGAAGTTCCCATTCCAGTGGCATGGCGACGAGTCGGAAGCGGCTGGTGTTGCGATGGCCGAAAAAGCACGCTCCACACTCGGCAAAGACGCTGAAGTTATGTTCGACGTTTATATGACGTGGGATTCAAATATTACGATAAGAATGCACGATGCTTTAAAGCACATCGGCATTCACTGGTACGAAGACATACTCACTCCCGATGATCTGGAAGAAATTGGCGTACTGCGAACCAAGATTAGTCCGGTGAATATGGCTGGTGGGGAACATGAATTCACGGCTCAAGGGTTCGCAGATATTGCGAGAACCAAGGCGTACGACATCTGGCAGCCAGACATCACCTGGTGCGGCGGCATAACAGCAGGGCTACGGATTATGGACTTGGCAAAGACACACAATGCTGAAGTCGTGCCACATCGAGGCGCCGAGCCGTGGGGTCTACATCTAATCGCCTCAACTGAATGTGAAGATTTCGCCGAGATGCTTCCGGGCGTTCGTGGGGGCAGCTCAGACGATCTCTGGATTGGTGCTCCCGAAGCTGTTGATGGCTACATACAGATCGATAACGAACCTGGGTTTGGTATCAAGCCCAACGAGGATATGCTTTGATCACGCACGCGGCCTTGGTGTTCAACCCAGCGAGTGTGCGTGTGTCACCGATAGCAACGGCGACGAGCCAGTGGTCATAGCTCAGCTTGGAATACGATCCGTCCGAATCACACCTTGGAGTGCACCCGGTTCGACTCCGGAAGCCGACTTTTCTAACCAATGGAATGGCGAGTCAATCGACGACCTGAGTGAACTTATCGAGTTATTAGAATCAAGCTGACTTACTTGAGTGCCCGAGCAATACGTTCACATGCCTGCATGTAGATTGTGGCGTCGACGTTAATCGACAGGTACTGCACGCCGAGATCAATGAGCCACTTGCCCATCTCGACATCCTTGGCATACGAGCCGATCACCCTGCCCTGCGCCCGAGCCTTTGATGCTGCCTCTTTGAGCGCATCTTCAACTATCTTCGAGCGCACGTCACCCGGAACACCCAGCGACTGTGAGATGTCGTATGGCCCAAGAAAGAGAACATCGATTCCATCAACGGTCATGATCTCTTCGAGGTTGTTCAGACCCTTCTGACCCTCGATGTGAACAACTGTCATGGTTTCTTCGTTCTGGCGCACCGGGTGGTCTACGGCATCGTCTTTGTAGTAGTTTCCGGCTCGGGTAAACACCGATACGCCGCGCTCGCCCATGGGTGCGTACTTGGCAGCGTGAACGACTTTCTCAGCATCCGATTTCTGGTTGATCTGCGGAACTTGTACGCCGTCTGCACCAATATCGAGAGCTCGCAGAATCGGCCACTCTTCGTTGCCGCCAACGCGAACGATAGGCGCAACACCAGTGCCTTGAGCCGCGATAACGAGATCGGCGACCTTCTCCATTGAGAGTGAACCATGCTCGGTATCGAGGATGCAGAAGTCCATGCCGGCATAGCCGAGCGTGTCGACCATCGCCACTGAAGGGACGATAACGAACGGTCCGACTACGACTTCGCCTGCCTGAAGCTTCTTCTTTAGTTCGCCACGAATGGTCTTTTTCATATTCTTTTCTTCGCTTCTAGTGCTGCGTTCGATGGCAAAACTGCTAACGCAGACGGTATTAATTTCCTGAACGGCACAAAGTTTACCGTTAGTTACAGCTTTCAGGTGGTGAGACGAGCTGACCTTACGAGATAACAATAGGCTCGAGCATTTCGTCGGGAGTAAACCCGCTTAGATCGATTCCAATAACCATCAATAAATCGCCATCCAACCGGTATCCTTTGCTGATGTCAATTTCTGAGACGTTCGCGAATAACTCAAGCCTCGACTTTGCCGCTAATCGGAATCCAGCCGCAAAATCGCGCATTGTTTTTCTTGGTACCGGTACATCCGAAGGTATACCACGAGTTTCGTGTCTTACAAACCCCGACAGCAATTGCCTAGTTTGCCCCGATGCAGTGAAGCCCGGCTCGCCAAATCGACGTCGTAATACGTCGTTACTCATCCAGCGCAAATTCAGCGACGGGCGTACGAGCAATGTTGTAATCGACGCAGGGAAGTTCTTTTACGAGTCTGCGATCCAGTTGTTTCCGAAGTTCGATGTGCGAACTATCGACGCACTGGTCATCACTCATGCACACGCGGATGCAGTTGGTGGGTTCGACGATCTGAGGGATTGGACGAACAATGCCCAGGAGTCGTTGCCTATTTACTTACGCGAAGTCGATCTTGGGGTCGTCGAGCAGTTGTTCTACTACTTGGTCGACCGCAACAAGCAAACTGGCGGCGGTGGAGTCGCAAAACTAAGCTTCGATACGATTGATTCAACACCGTTCAAAGCCGACGGTTTAGAGCTAACCCCACTCCCGGTCGAGCACGGTAAGAACTGGGAATGCTTTGGGTACCGCTTCGGCGATGTAAGCTACATTTCCGATGCTTCGGCGATTTCTGAGAAAACCGCAGACTTGGTACGGGGATCTGAGATATTAGTACTAGACGCACTACGACCCGCACGCACACACGGTACGCATTTCACTGTTGAAGAGGCGATTGACCAAGCGCGCCGACTTGGAGTAAAACGCACTCTATTGGTCGACGGAACGCACGATATCGATCATGTTCCTGTGAACGACGAACTTGCCAAACTTAAGGATTCAGAAGGCCTCGATATCCAGTACGCCTACGACGGGCTAGAGGTCGCGGTCGAGCTTTAGTTACCGAGCTACTCGCCAACAATCCGAGCCCCAATTTTCATCGGGGTAAACTCAGCGATAGCAAAGTGGAGGGACCTTCAGTGGGAGGGCGGTGATTCGGATTACTAGTGAGCAAGATTCGTCCGATCAGAATGCCCTCGCTCACCCCACACAAGATATCTCGGTGACCCTTCGAAATTCGGCAGCTTGCTCTTGCGAATATTAGCTAACGTAGGGCCTTCCCCCTCAACCTAGCCTTCTCCCTAAGGGAGAAGGAATAAGAAGATAATCAAGTGCTCGGCGATACAAACACGGCCGCCTACTTCTTGGTATTCTCGGCTTTTTCTTTTCGGTACATGGCGATGACTTCGTCATCAGGCGGGTAGTACAGACCGGGCGTTAGCTGTTCTTTGTCGAGCCGTGCCCTAATCCACTCTTCGAGATCGTCATACTCGATCGCCTTCAGTGCGATGTCTGGAGCAACGTCGCGAGGAATAACAACTACGCCATCATCATCGGCAACTATATAGTCGCCGGGACGAACCAAAATGCCATCAACAGCAACCGAATCGTTCGTCGAATAAGGCGTACCCACCCTTGTTCCAAGATTAGAAGTCTTGTCTAGTCCCCACATTCCAACGCCGTAGTCTTGAACGGTGTGCATGTCGCGAATTCCGCCGTCGCAAACCAGTCCGTCGACTCCGCGCTGCTTGAGCCGGAGGAACTTGATATCGCCACCGATAGACATTCGCTTGTTACGCATCGATTCCATCACGATTACGTCGCCTGGACCAGCCAGTTCGAACGCTGCGAACTCTGGCGATTCTTCTCCACCCGGCTTTTCTGCCATAGCATCGGGTCGGGCAGGCACAAATCGAACGGTGATAGCTCGAGCAACTAGTCGCTGGCCGGGATTCATGGTTCGAACGTTCGGCATATAAACGTAGTGGGGTTCGTAGCCGTTACGGGCAAGCACATCGACGACAGCGGTCGTGTTTACTCGCTTAAGTTGTTCGATCGTCGCCTTGTCCAATACGTGGTCAGGCGTGGTCTGAATTACGGCCATGTGCGGAAGCTTTCTCAGGCTAAAGGTTCAACAAAACTCGCCAATTCTACATGCGGTTTTGCGGGTCTAACCCCAGTCTTGGGCGAATCGTTCGATTATCAACGCAGCGTGCTTAGCGCCGAACAGAAAATCCTCAACCGTTATGTTCTCGTTTGGTGCGTGAATTTTGTGAGATGGATGATCGATTCCCGAAGTTGCGATAGGCATACCCAGGGTGTCGCCGAAGTCGAACATCGGACCAGTACCCGCCATGTTCGGAGTCATCACTGGCTTGCGACCATAAATCTCTTCCGCTGTCTCGGCCACCAGTTGCACCCACGGCGAATTAAGGTCAGTACGATATGGATTTACGGCGCCAAGAACTTCGATTTCAACGTCTTCAAATCCGTGCTTGTCAAGGTGTTTCCTAAGTTTGTCGAATATGTCGTAAGGACGTTGTTCAGGGACGAGTCGAAAATCCATTTTTGCCTTGGCGACTGCAGGCAGAACAGTCTTGAGACCGGCGTCTTGGTAGCCAGAGTCGAGTCCAGCGATATTCGCTGTCGGCTGGAAAGTCAGCTGCTTGCGAAGATCTTCGCCGTCCAAGCCTCTTACAAAACTCGATACGCCAAACG
Source organism: uncultured bacterium (assembly GCA_963932695.1). GTDB lineage: Bacteria > Chloroflexota > Dehalococcoidia > Lucifugimonadales > Lucifugimonadaceae > Lucifugimonas. The sequence continues at coordinate 9,095 of CAWVRY010000018.1, forward strand.
TATCGAGCCATTCCGGTGCGTCGTCGGGAAGTGCCTCAACTGCGGCTATCGCCTCGGCAGTTGGTTCCGTAATCCCATCGTAGAAACCTTCGATGAGAATGTGTTCGTCGGCGTTCTTGATGGTGTGTAGAGCTTGAAGAAGCCTCCAAGCAGCCGATGGCAGTATTGCGGCGTACGATGAGTGTGCGTCGCCAGAAAGCATGCTTACGCTTAGTCCGACGCCAAGTACACCTTTCAGTCCGAGATACATGAACGGGTCGCCGTTGAGGTTTCGTCCACCGCCCTCCCAAATGCATGCGTCAGCCTCGAAATCGTCTCCTCGTTCTTCAATCAAATCTGGCAGGTTGATCGAACCTGATTCTTCTTCCCCCTCGCAGAACATCTTGATATTGCAGGGCACGCCGCCTCGCTCATCGACGAAAGCTCTTATTGCAGCGAGCCGGGCGCCGATGTTGCCTTTGTCGTCCGACATCCCCCGACCGTAGAGCCGATCACCAACTTGTGTCGGCTCAAATGGATCGGTGTTCCAAAGGTCAAGCGGGTCGACAGGTTGAACGTCGTAGTGGCAGTAGAACAATAGCGTCGGTGTAGTTTCAGGATTTTTGGAAGCTGCCATATAGCCATAAACGGTTGGAAGTCCATCGTTTGGCACGGGAACGATCTCGGCCTCGAAGCCGTTTCGTTCGAGCAGGTCTTTCATCAGACCAGGGGCTTTATCGAAGCCGACTTTCTGCGCAGATATCGATGGCTGGCGAACAAGTTCGAACAGCTGCTGAATTGATTCGTCAACATGCGATTCGATATGCGAGTAAAGATCGTTCATGGTTGTTCCTATTGATCCGCTTTTTGTTTCTCCAGCCACATCCAGTAGCGTGCAAGACAAGACAGCGTGACACCGTCACTGACCTCTTCGTTAGATACGAGTTCCACCAGTTCGTTTCGTGTGAGCAGTCTCGCTTCGACAATTCCCTCTTCACGTTGAATTACCACATCCTCCAAAGAAATCTCTGGAATTTCGGCCAAAAGACTATGAAACGGTAGTCCCGTGATTCCGGCGACCGGAATTTGAGAACCCAGCAATTCGACAGAGTCAGGGATGATGCCGGTCTCTTCAACCAGTTCTCGCCGAGCCGACTCGATTGGGGATTCGCCCGACTCCATTACTCCAGCAGGAAACTCCCACAGGTATCGTGCGGATGGATGGCGGTAGACCTTAATAATCAGATGCATCCCAGATGGAGTGACCGGAATCACCATAACTGCGCCATCACCTGAGTGGGATTTGATCCACGCGTACTTGCCCGGTTCACCGTTCGGGTGAGTTATGTCGTCGTAGTAAAAATCCAACCACGGCGTTTCGTATACAAGATGCTCCACTCCTGGCTCAGGAATCCAATCACTAGCTGAAAATTCACTCTTCGTCATGACTACTCCGCAGCTCCCGGCATACCCGGTTCGAGCGGCTGCGAATCTTGAGGTACACCGCCCGCTAAGAAACCGCCATCGACCGTTATTGTCTGGCCGTTTACGTACTCTCCAAGTTCTGATGCTAGGAAGACGCAAGCACCGGCGATATCTTTCGGAAACCCACCTCGACGACTCGGGATAAATCCTAGAGCTGAACCAAGGTAATCATCGTTGGCTCGTGAGTGCTCTTCGTCTTCAGGCAGAACTCTGCTATCTATGTAGCCCGGTGCGACGCAGTTGGCGGTGATACCTGAGCCAGCAAGATCATGCGCTATTGATTGAACCATGCGATTTAGGCCAGCTTTGACGATTCCGTACACCCCGTCATGCGGCCAAGCTCGGTAACTATGAACGCTGCTGATGTTGATGATGCTGCCGCCGTGTCCGTGTTCAAGCATGCGATTCACGGCCCCCTGAGCGAGGAAGAGATAACCCTTGAGTGCGTGACCAACCAGATGATCCCAGAATTCCTCGGTGATCTTCGTGAAGTGCATGTCGCGAGATGCCACGGCATTGTTGACGAGGATGTCGATACGACCGTGCTGCTCGACGAATTCGTCGAGCATACGGGTGCGATCCTCTCGATTACCAACATCAGCTTGATGCCAAGACGCTTTTCGCCCGAGCGATTCGATGGATGCGATCGTCTTATAGGCTTCGTCGTCTCTAGTGATGTCATTAATCCCAACATCTGCCCCATGCTCGGCAAACAGTTGAGCAATACCCGCGCCAATGCCTCGACGTGAGCCGGTAATCAGCGCTTTCTTGCCTTCAAGTAGTTTTGTGGTCATTGGGTAGGGGATTCCTTGTGTCTACTCGTTTTAGTCCTGCATGGTCTTGGTCGCGATCATTCCGCCATCGACTAGAATCGTTTCTCCGTTGACGTATTGTCCTAGTTCGGAAGTCAGATACAAAACGGCGTTCGCAATGTCGCTTGGTAGCCCACCCTTCGCTGCTGGAAGATGTGCCGTGAATCGCGAAGCGTCGTGCGGTGCGCCATCGATTACATCATCGGCGTCGCTGTCTGGAAGAACATTCGAAATGGCTCCCGGAGCGATGCAGTTAGCGTTGATGTTGTGACCTTTTAGATCTATAGCAAAGCCCTTGACCATTCGACGAAGTCCGGCTTTGGCCGTTCCGTAGGCTGTCCAGTCTTTGATCGCTGTGTACGCATGAACACTGGCGAGGCAAACGATGCTTCCACCCGTACCTTGAGCGATCATTTCCTTAGCGGCGCGCTGCGACCCGAAGAAGTATCCCTTCAGCGACAGATCCATCATTCGATCCCAGAAAACTTCATCCGTATCGAACAACGGTCGTGCCTGATCAGGGAAGATTGCGTTATTGATAAGAATATCGATACGCCCATGCTCGGCGATGAATGAATCGATTACGGAGTTGATACCTGCGACCGTGCTCACATCCCCAACATGGAACGTGCCTTTGACGCCCCTGTTCGAAACAAGTTCGGCTGCTCGCTGCGAGACTTCATCGTCGACGATATCGTTAATTCCAACATCGGCTCCTTCATTTGCCAGAGTGAGGGCAATCCCCCGGCCGATACCTTTTCGTGCGCCAGTGATCAGCGCTTTTTTACCGTCTAGCAAACCCATCGAGTGCCTCCGAATTACGTTTGAAAATATTCTGAAGCCGATCTTAACCTGAGTTTGTCGACAAGGTTGGTTTTTATGGCCCGATCAATCAGAAATTGGCGACTGTATTTCGTCACGAATCTTTGAGAGAGCAGCTTCTTTGGCAGTTTCCAAATCGTCGACCACATACTCTCTGGCAGTATCACCGACTCCACCATTTGCAAATACGAGAACAGCCCTACGAACTTTCATCCCCATCTTTTCTAGCACAAGTGCGTATCCAGCCAACTGGTTTTCATATCCCCGAGCGCGTTCTTCAAGAAATTCTCCTTGCACCCGGTCGGTCTTGTAGTCGATTATCGTGATGGTACCGTCTTCGTGCTGAACCATTAGGTCCACCGAGCCTTCGATCTCGAGGCCCTCTTCCACTTCGGCGGCGATCCACGCCTCGCTCCAGCTGTTTTCACCAGTTGCTGCGGCTACACTCGGACTCGACAGCACGTTCCGAACTAAAAGCGCTACATCATTTTTGAGATCGGGAATGTTGTAAGCCTCGACCGCTTGGGCAACCAGTTCGTCCAAGTTAAAGTCGTCGTCAAAATCGATGTCTTGGAGAACGCCGTGAACCGCCGAGCCGACATCGGTTCCGCCGCGACCACGTAATGCTGTGTTCCACTCAGTAGATTCAGTATTATCTTCGGGCTTTGGAGCGGCGAACATCGCGTGATCGGCCAGCTCCGAAGGAGTGACATAGCCCCGATACTTCGCTCGCTCAACGACAGCTTCCAGATCATCGAACCAATCCTTTCGATTATCCAAAGAAAATGGCTGCGCATCGGTCGGAGTCCAATTCGGTTTAGGCTGAGGGCTTGTGGTCTCGCTTGATATGTCGAACGGTTCCGAAACTGTGTTCAGCGCATCCCAATCAGCAATCTTCGCTGCCAACGTCGATTTGTCCTTACCTGATCTATGAACGCTAACGACAAGATGCTCGCGGGCTCGGGTCGCTGCAACGTACGCAAGTCGTACCTGCTCTGCGGAATCGGCTTCCTTGCTTGCCTTTGAACGATCGGCGAAATCGGCGGTTGCAATGCCGAGATCTGCCGAGCCCAATCGAACTGCCATGATCGGTTGACCAAGTTCCTCTTTGGTAATCGAATTACCTTTGAACGCCGAAACACCGACTTGCAGCCCCATGAGCGCAACGATAGGAAATTCGAGTCCTTTCGCAGCATGAACTGTCATGACTCGGACAGCATTCAATTCGCTATTGGATAGAGCACCTTCGGCTACCTTGACACTCGATTCCGCTTGCTTTGAGATCCAGCGAACAAACTCGCGTAACGATCCGTTGCCAGATCGTTGAAGTGATCTAGACATTTCGATAATTACGTCGATCAAGCGCCCGCGATCGCCGTTTGGATTCGACAATGAGGCGATTTCTCGCAGGCGGCGATCTCGAACGAATTTTTCGATCAGGAACGGTGTTGAATACGCCTGGCGCGTTTCGTGATATTTCGCCAGACCAGCCAGTGCAGCTGCGACTCGATGTATTCCAGTATCAATTTCGAATTCGGCAGGATCGTACGTGGTTCGAGCGTATTCAAATTTGCGATCCACAGAAGCCCATTCGTAGAGGTCTTGATCAGAGCAACCCCAAGCTGTCGATTTCAGTGCAGCGACAATTGCGACCTGATCGGTGGGGTCATCGATGGCCACCAAATTGTTGCTAAGCTCGTGCACAGTCTGCGATTCAAAGATCGGTGCCTGACCTTCGATAACGTACGGCACGTCGTACTTGAAGAACGCATCTTCCAAGTAGGAAAGTGCGGTACGCCGAGGCATCAACACACACAAGTCACGATAGTCCGATTTACGCATACCTCCCGTTTTATCGGGAAGGTCCCAATCCCCTGCTCCTACGCTCAAAGCCAGCTTTGCCAAATCTTCCGATTCGGACTCGCGAGCGATTCCAGTGTTACCGTCAGCCGGACCGCCAGCAATCATCACTCGCGGTTTTTCGACGGTCGAATAGTCGTCTCTTCCCGGTTGAAGTGCCGTGTATTCAGCTTGATTCGGGTCTGGCACGGTGCCTTCGGGTCCGTTCATCCACGGCTCGAATATTTCGTTCACCCAGCTGAGTATTTCGGGGTTGGACCGATAGTTTTTGACCAAGGACAAACGATCGGCGTTCAGTGACCAAATAAGTCCTTCCAACTGTGTTAAATCGGCACGGCGGAAACGATAAATCGACTGCTTCCCATCGCCAACCACGAACAACGCTCCCGGCGTCGGTGCGCTGGTTTCCTTCGAGTCGTTCATACGGTCGGTAAGTCGCATAGCCAACTTCAGCTGAAGCGGGTCGGTGTCCTGAAATTCATCGATTAGGACATGTGTGTACCTTCGTTGGAAATACCGGCGAACCTCGTCGTCGGATTCAAGCAGCTCACATGACAGAACGAGTAGATCTTGGAATTCGAGTAGACCTTCATCCCGACGCTTGCGGGCGTAGCCGAGAACCATCTGCGAGACGGCGTTTACGAGCGGGACGACTGTCGCTTCGCCAAGTGATTGCCGACCTTGTTCGAGCCGTACTTGGGCTTCTTTCAGCAGGGCACGAACTTCTTCCAAGCTCGAATCGCCATTCTCAAGTGAATTCCAATCACCTTTACGCCCCCCTCCCACGGCCAGTTTCGGCAATTGCGTGAGGGCAAGAATATTTTCTTCATCCGAATCAGCAGACTGAACTTCGTCGATCCACCGAAGTGTTTGCAGCACAGCAGATTCCAGATGAGTGAGTAACTTGTCGTCAGCATTTGTGCAGTAACTACGAAGATCGTATGCCGATTGCAGATCTGATCGTACAGCTTCGAGAACTAGATCAGGTTTGTCCGTCTGAGTCGGCTTCGGTAGTTCACCGAAACGCTCGACGAGATCGTAGTTGGCGTGAAATTCCAATGCGAGATCTTTGAGATTGCCAAGCGGCTCTCTCAATCCCAAACGCTGTGCGTTTATAACAGCGTCTGAGAACGTCTCATCGTTAAGCGCTTCATCTAGCCACTTCGACCATTCTTCTTCGAATATCGCTTCGCCTTGCACCCCGTCATTTAGTTCGAAGACAGGTGGGAGTCCGACCGAAAGGGGACGTTCTTGCAGCAGACTCTGAGCAAACGAATGGATCGTTCCTATAAACGCCGAATCCAGAGCGTCGAGTGCCTTGGAAAATTTCCTTCCATCAGCAGATTCACCCGATTCAGCCTGTCTGCGCTCCAGTTCCTCTCGAACACGTTGGCGAAGTTCCGAAGCGGCCGATTTGGTGAACGTTACTGCAGCGATATTTTCGGGTCTGACACCAGCGAGTAACACCAAGTTCGCTATTCGTTCGACAAGCGCTTGAGTCTTACCCGTTCCGGCGCCTGCACCGGCGTATATCGTCTGGTCTAGCGATCCATCGGAGAGACCTACAATTCGGTCGCGTACCGCATCACTGGCGTGCGGAGAACTCGTCATTCTTTATCCTCCGCTAAATTCAGATAATTCAAAAGTGTCGGGTCAGAATTTTTCTTCGAGTTCCAGAGCCGGCTTTTGCTTTTCGGACACACTCTCGAATACTCGCAAAACAGGCAGTTTTCATACGATTCACTACCGCCGCCCCAGCTCGCCAAGCCACCCGGTCGAGCAGGGAACACGCCGCTATCGATACCTTCAACAATCGTTTCGACAGCTGCGGTTAATGCATTCTCGGCTTTTTCACTTTCATAGTCGCTTGGCGAAGGTTTCAGCTCTGACGATGACTCTCGCACAAACCAATAAGAAGCTTGAATTTCAGCCTCAGGATATTTTTCTGCGACCGCCTTCGAATAGAGAGGAAGCTGCAGCTTCGTGCCTTTCTTAACCGGATCGCTATCCAGTTTCGTGTACGAACTATTACCTCCCGATTTATAGTCGTAGACGATCACTCGGCTACCATCCTCGGATATATCGACTCGATCGACCTGTCCTCGGAATTTGACCGTCTTACCCGAAACAGTTCGTACTTCAACCGGCGGTCCGCTTTCCGCACCCGATCTCGCACCACCAAACGAATATTCAGCTTCGACCTGCCGCATATCTAGTTGCTTGGCTGTGTATGGCTCTCGTCGTAACCACTGGCGAAGAATCAACCACGCTCTCGAAAGCTCTATTTTCCAGGCACCTTCAGATCGACCCGGCATCTCTTCCTTAAGACTTTCAACATGTGAAATCGCTGCAGTTCGAAGCCAGTTTTCTTGTTCAGTAGGCGAATCGTAATCCGAACTAGCTTCCATTCGCCACAGAGCGAATTTTTCCAGAACATCGTGGATCAATGTTCCGAATGAAAGAGCATCAAGAGCGACTTCCGTTTGTGGCGAATCAGTCGGTTCGATATGAAGGCGGCGAGACAAGAAATATCTATAAGGGCACGCCGCGTAAGTTTCGAAAGCCGTCGCAGATCCGATCGTTTCGGTAGCTCCAATTTCAAGGGTTACGCCCGACTCGACATCAAGATTTACTCTGCCATCGTATTCAGTCCAATCAGAACTTTCCTGCGCATCTTCGAACTTAACACCAGCTGCAATAGAAGGTTCGGAGATCACAAGCGGAAATTCTTCCTGCGTCTTCTCGCTTCGTTCGCCCCAACTACGGGCACCAACGACATCGTATTCATGGAAGTCCCCAGCTTCGAACAGAGGAATGTTGATAGAGTCTGAACGGCGACGAAAAGTCAGACCCGGAATCTCAGATTCAGACAATTCTCCCGCCTGTAAAAGGGGCTTGCCGGCAACTTCTCGAACCACAGAAAGGAACCATCTTGCCGGGCCGAATTCACGTGACTCACCAGGAATTCCTCTCGGCCAGTACATGAAGACCTGCTTGGCACTGTGTACGACAGATATAAACGATTGATGGCTTTCCTCTACTCTTGCATCAATCGTGCCTAGCAATGAGCCAGTGGAATCGATTTTCTTTTTCATCGGATCGGGCAACAAGGGGTCGGTCATACCGGGACTCGGATATCGACCTTCCGACATTCCTAGTACGAAAACGGTATCAAACGGGCACCCAGCGGCGGTCCAAATTGGTCCTACGTACACGCCCGAACCGAGCGATCTAAGCCCAGCTGATCGTTTTTCAAGTTGATCGCGTAACACGCCTCCACAATGCTCAAATGTTGGAATAGAACCTGTTGTTTCAAGCGATTCCAACCGGTCGATGAGTGTCATCAGTCGAGAATATTGAGACTTCGGCGACTCATCGGTTGCGGTGGCAATCCACAGATAATCTTTGACCAGCGACCGAAGCCACGTAGAGAATCCCGACCAAGTGTCTTCTTTGTCAGTCGGTTTTCTCTGCGATAACTCGACGACAAATTCCTTCAACCAAATAGCGTAGTCGGCGTCTGACATCGCAGCCTCAACCACGTTCGCCTTGCCTTCATCGAGTTGACCCGAACGCCTGGCATGCTTGACGATGTTCTTCGAATATCGATCTAGCCGTGGAATCCAGCTATCAACTACTGACTCAGTCACTCCGGCAGTTCGTGAAATAGCATCCCATCGAGCAGACGGAACCGATTTACCGTTCGCCGGGTCCCTCACTGGCGCTCCAGCCAGCCAAGCGGTGAAATCAAGACGGCTGAAGTCACCGTCGAATATATCGAGCAAACCGCTTAGGAATAGACCTTCAGGTGCATTCGATAATGCAGTTCGATCGGGACCCGATACCGGAATGCCAGCAAGTTCCAAAGCCTCTGCTATTCGACTCGAGTAGCTGTCGTCTTCGAACACCACTGCCATGCGAGGGAAACGCTCACCGCTTCGCGCTTGGGCGACAATCTCCCGCACGACGACGCGTACTTCTTCAGCCACGTCAGGAACCGCTATTGGATTAATACTGTCAGTATGAGTCGCTGGATTGGAAGGATCGTTCCCGTCCTGGGAATCGACTATCGAAATAGTCACTGAATCAGGCATATTCGCCAGCGCATCGAAAAGTGGCCTCTGGATTGGTGCAACAGTAGCGGCTTCTACTAGAAGAATCGTTCCAAGAACGACTGTTTGATCTGTGTGCGATCCCGATGAAATTAGAGCGGCAGCCTTTTCAGCTACAAGTGCTCCCCTTCGATACGGCTCAGCGAGTTCTATGTACTTCCTGAACCGCTTGACCAATTCCCGCTGGACATCACTTTGATCTTCGAGTTGATCTAGCTGTTCATCGCTCAACATTTCTAATTCTCGAAACGTCGAGTGAAGTGCCGATTGCAGTTTGGGTGAAACGTTTACGCCTCCCAGTTTCGTGCCAAAAGAAGAGTCTCGGGCAGCTTCAAATACGAACTCTGATGCTTGTAGGTCGTGAAGTAACGGCTGTTCAAACTCACGACCGACGAGTGTTTCTGCGATGTCTTCAAGTCGTTTGAAGTCGACGTTAAAGAGACCTTCTTTAGCGAGACTACGGCGAATATAGAACGATGCTTGGTTAGTAGGCGTAACTATCGTAATTCGATCGAGGCCGCGGTTATTTCGTATCTCGTCGATGAGTCGACGCAGCACCCGATCAATGCGTTCGTTCCGGCCAGCGAATTCTGTCCGACCGGTCATAGAACACAACCTTCGATTACCAATACATATTCGGCGAATCCCATCTTCCGTTTACTAGCTTCAAAGCTAATCGGGGCTACACAAAAAACATCCCATAACACGGCTGAATCAATGTCTTTAAAATGGTTTTTTGCGCTTCGAATTTTAGAATGGTCGCTGGTGTTAATATGCAATAATTTGGCACGTAGGATACGCTTAGATAGCGTAACCGCTGCGCGCCCAAAATACCTAACCAACTTGTCATTTCGATGAACGATTGATCAGACAATCACGTCGATTCGAAATGAAAATGGCGCCCCCGGCGAGATTCGAACTCACGCTTCCGGCTTCGGAGGCCGGTACTCTATCCAACTGAGCTACGGGGGCAACTGACTAGATTGTAGTTCAAGTCTAGTAGTTCGGCCAAGTCGTCATCAAGAACATGTCTATTCACAGCAAAGTCGAATCGATTCCGACAACTCCTCTTGGCAAGATCGATTTTCCGCGGCTAACGATGGGAGTTCATCCCTTCGATGGCGTGTCTTACCAAAGCGTTGAACGAGACGCCGAGAACCTCCAGCTTTTTGGCGAAGTAAAGCACGTAGCCGACATTATTGCTCACGCCGTGCAGAACTTCGGATTTACGGCCGCGCAGGTCGACCACATGAACCCTGAGTTGAACAGGTTGCACTTGCAGGCGATTTGGGAGACCGAACGACGACTACAAACAGAAATCGGCCGTCTTGCATATATCCTCATCCCAATCACGCTAAACGGCGAAATCATCGCTTACTCCGAACGGGCGCACTCGACTTTGTTTGGATACGATCTCGCCGCCGTTGGTGAAGAGGCGTATCTTGCCCAAATTCGCCAAGACAAAATTCTCGAATACACAGTTGGCGGGACTCTCGATAATCTGGTGACTCCGAAAACGGTCGAACCCTACAGCCAAGCCGACGCAGAAAAGTTCGAGATCGATTACGCTACACTCGAACAGTATTTGGGGTTTTTTGCTGGATGCAAAATCTTCGTCGCTGATCCCGGAGCCGAGATTGATCTTCTCGCTGCGGTTGGACGTTTCGACCTTATTCAGGAATATCTCGATTTCTTGCGCACCCGTTTCGACACAGTAATTTCAAGCGTTCATCACGGCGGAATCACAATTCCGTTGATCGAGGAACAGGGGATAGATTTTGACGGCTACATCGTGCCTGTCAACGAACCGGGAATGTACATGTTCCCTACCCAAGATCGAGTGGTCGACGCAGTCCGCAACACCAACAAGCCAGTGATCGCTATCAAACCGATGGCGGGTGGACGATATCTTGGCGAGAAGGCGTTCGAATACGTGTTCAACGACGTTGGGGTCGAGTCGGTAATGTTCGGAATGGGAACAATCGAACAGGTAACAGAAACCTCAACCGCAGCCCGATCCGTACTTGGCCTTAGGAGCTAAAAAATATGAATTTCTTCAGAACTAAGCCAGAAGGCGTGATCGCAGCAGAAGACGCGCTGTCGGGTCGAGATACCCCGATCAAGATCAGTGGCAAGCACTTTGTGAACGGCACTTCAATGCTGCCGCCCTTCCCTACCCAAATGGAAACGATAATTTTTGGAATGGGCTGCTTCTGGGGTGCGGAACGACTCTTTTGGGAAGTACCCGGAGTGTTCACGACAGCTGCAGGATACAGCGGTGGCACGACGCCGAACCCGACTTACCCGGAGACGTGCACCTCTCGCACCGGTCACACGGAGGCGGTCATAGTCGTTTTCGATCCCGCTAAGGTTGATCTAGACACTCTATTCAAGGTGTTCTGGGAGAACCACGACCCGACACAGCACATGGGTCAAGGCAACGACCACGGAAGTCAGTATCGCACTGCAATATACGGAACAAACGAAACACAGGTGGTTGCAGCGCAGGCGAGTGTTGAGAAATACCAATCGGAGCTGACTTCATCGGGATTTGGCAAGATCACAACTGAGTTAGCCGAAGCCGGGGAGTTCTACTACGCAGAAGAAGAGCACCAGCAATATTTGGCGAAGAATCCGTACGGCTACTGCAATCACGGTTTCTGTCAAGTTGCGTACAGCTAGACTGCCCGGCCCAGATCCAAGATCAGTAAACCTTGGTTTCGTACGCTTCGTCGATCGACTTTTGAATTTCTTCAGCTGGTTCATCTATATTCGAATGAGCAACCAAAATTTCTCCCAATGTCGGAATCCCGTCGACGCTGCCCCAACTTTCAGGTTGCCAGAGTCCAGATCTAATAACGCATTTCGCACAGTGGAAGAACGCTTTTTCGACAGAGATCACCAAAGCGAGCGTCGGTGCTTTTCCTTGCATCGACATCGATTCCAGCAACGCTGAGTCACGGACGATCTGGGCAGTTCCGCTTACTCGAAGTGTTTCTCGGTAACCGGGTGCCAAGAAATACAGCCCGACCTTGGGATTATGAAGGATATTAGAAAACGTATCGCCCCGACGATTTCCGAGTCGGTCGGGAATTACGAGAGTTTTGTCATCGAGCACTTTCACGAAGCCCTCGGGATCGCCTTTTGGCGACATGTCCATGTTGCCGTCGCTGTCGGCCGATGAGATGACCAAGAACGGCGAGTGCGCAATCAACGCCGAACAAAACTCATCGATGTGATCGATAACTTTCTCGGCGGCACGCTTGCTCGGATGTCCGAGAATCTCTCTGAGTTCATCCTCAGAGGAGAGTACTTGCTCGAAATTGTGAGCGGGCATGTGTTATCTCCGAATTACGCCTTTTCTTGCTGCTTTGCGACCGTACAGCCAGAATCATACACACTTGCCAGAGACGAAACGCTCTACTCCTCCGACTCGGCCGATTCGCTCTTCTCGCCGTTCTTCAGTCCGCTGCCGCCCTTGAACGCCGGTATGAGGAAGACTGGCGCCAGAACCGTTGTCACCACTGTCATGACGATGGCGACACCAAATATGTCCTGTCCGATGACTCCCGACGTCAGGCCGATTCCTGCGACGATCAATGCAACCTCACCACGAGGCAGCATTCCTAAGGCTACTCGTGTTGCCCCGATTCGGTTGAAGCCCACGAATAATGCTGGCACTCCTGATCCCACAATCTTGCTGATAACAGCGAAAACGGTAAGTACGGCCGCAAAGAGAATTGCTGATCCTAGGGAGGTCTCGCCGGCACCGAACGCTGTGAAATCGACTTGCATGCCGATAACTACAAAGAAGATCGGCACGAGGAAGTTGTTCACCGATCGCATCGAGTCTTCGACCTGGTGTTTCAGCTCGGTGCTCGATAGAGCCAACCCCATTGTGTAAGCTCCAATGATCATGGCAAGCCCGAAATAAATTTCAGCAACTGCCGAGGCGATGAATGCCAGAGCGAGCGCCAGAACTAGCGCCCCGCCTGCACTCTTGAACCAGAGCACAACATTCGAGATGTACTTCGACACGATCGAGCCGATGATCATCAGCCCAAGCCAGAACCCGACTGCCTTGAGGAAGATAATCCCGACCGAACCAGCGGTTACAGTTCCCTCTTCAGCAATACCAACGACAATCGCAAGAATAATGATCCCGAGGACATCATCAACAACAGCGCCGGCTAAAATTGTCACGCCTTCAGGAGAATCCAATCGGCGAATATCGGCAAGAACTCTCGCTGTAATACCCACCGAAGTGGCCGTCATGATTGCTCCGACAAACAGAGCAGGTATCATGCCCTCGATCGAATCCATGTCGGCAAATCCGAGTAACACGGTCGCAGCAAATCCCATGAAGAACGGCAGGATCACTCCACCCGCTGCCACCGCAGTGGCGGGCCGAACGTACTTCATGAACTGATCGCGATTAGTTTCAAGTCCTGCTTCGAACAAGAGCACTATGGCAGCCATTTGAGCGACAAAAAACAATTGAGGCTCGACCGGCAATCCGCTGCCGTCGTGAGCCACTTCAAATATCGCACCGCCACCGAACCAGTGAATTCCTCCAAGTAGAAAAGGGGAAATCAGAATTCCTGCACCTAGTTCACCAAGAACTGGCGGGATCTTCAGGTATCGCTCTGAAACTTCTCCACCGACTTTAGCGGCGACAAGAATGACTGCCAGCAGGAGGATGAGTTCGGCAACTACTGCCAACGGGTTATCGTGCAATTTGTATTCTCTTGGACTGGAACCCCGGTTTAGGATTCACTTGCTTGAAGGGACGTTGGTGCGAATCGAATCGCTTACATATTCTGCGTTCGACTATAGCAAGCAAAAGTTTAAGTGTGTCCCACAAATCGAGCATCGATTCGGAGCTATATTTAGATCACTGTTAGTACTTTTTCTGGTCGCCAACCGAGTTTTTCAGGTTCAAATATAAGTATCGCCAATAATTCGCCATCTGGAGCGTAAGCGCGAATCCGGTCGCCCGATTCGAACTCTCCTAGTTTGCCAATATCGTCAACCGCTATCTGCCGACCGTACCCCACCATTTCAACCTGTGCTGAAGTAAGAGTCGCCTTCTGCATATGTTGCAACGTTGTATCAATCGGCATTGCCACGTCACGCCAATCACCAGACTCGGCGTCGGCCGCTTCGATCACCTGCTCGATCGTTACGGTATCTTCCAATTTGAAAGCACCGGCATGCGTACGAACGAGACCCGTCATATGTGCGAACGTGTGAAGTTTTTCGCCTATGTCATGAACAAGAGTTCGGGCGTAGAAACCATGCCCGCATTCAACATCGAGAATCACTTCTGGTGCGTTAAATTCGACTAGCTCAAGACTCATCGTCTCAACCGGTCGTGCCGGCCGTTCGACTTCGATTCCCTTCCGAGCCAGCTCATACAGTCGCTTGCCGTTATGGTGAAGTGCAGAAAACATTGGTGGGACTTGGCCGAACTTGCCACGAAAGTCGTTCAAAGACTCGAAGACTTGATCTTGGGAAACCGCAGACCAGTCTGCCTCCGCCGTCGTCTCGCCTTCTGAGTCGTAGGTGTTAGTCGACGATCCAAGCGTCATTGTGATTCGGTACGACTTGGTACCAAGAAGCACCGTGTCGGCAAAGCGAGTTGCTGAGCCAACGCATATCGGTAGCACTCCGGTCGCCAACGGATCGAGAGTTCCGCCGTGCCCAATCTTCTTAGCTCGGGTAACACCCTTGAGCTTGCGAACTACGTCGGTCGAAGTCCAACCCTGCGGCTTGTTGATGTTCAGATAACCGCCGGCAGCCAGCCCCACACGCTGCGTTTCAGCGGAGGCATTTCGCTCGTCGGTCAACTGCCGTCCCGGTCAGCAAAACGTCGACTGTCTTCGCTCATCACGCGGTCAATTATCTGATCCATATCGGCACCCGTCTGCATCGTCGAGTCGACAAAGAACGAAAGTCGGGGCATTCGGCGAATTTCGATTCGATGTGAAATTTCCATGCGAAGTCGGGTAGCCGCTGAACGAAGCGCATCAAGCGTGTCTTCACGTTCCTTATCGGTACCAAGAACACTGATGTGAACTTTCGCCATCGAAAGGTCGCGGTCCACTTCAACGCCAGTAACAGAGGTCATTGGAGACAAGCGCGGATCGCTCAACTCTTCGATACATGTGCCTAGCTCGCGCTGAATCGTGTGATTAACACGTCCGCCACGTCTTTCGTCCGTCACTTACTTAACTCCTGCCATCTTCAACCTCAAATTAATAGAGGAAAAGTAACGACTAATCCAATCGAACCGGTCGATTATCGTCGGGTGACCTGAATCTCGTAACCTTCCAGCACGTCGCCGGTCTGGTATTCGTGGAAACCATCGATCTTCACACCACCCTCGAAGTTGTTTGCCAACTCGCGGACGCTTTCCTTGAGGTGACGCATCGAAGTGATAGCTCCGTCGAAGATCTCGTCTCCGTTTCGGATAACCCGCATTCGGCCAGATCGCTTGAACATACCGTCGGTAACTCGTACGCCAGCGATTTGTTCGCGCTTGCCGTGTGTGAACACTTCGAGAACGCTTGCGTGACCAAGAACAACAGTCTTACGTTCAGGCTCAAGCAAACCACGTGCAGCATCTTCAACTTCGTCAACGAGGTTGTAGATGATGTCGTAAGTTCGGATAGTGATACCTTCGGCGTCGGCCTGACGACGAGCGCCTGGCTCGACCGATGTCTCAAATCCCATAACCATAGCGTCTGAAGCAGATGCGAGAAGAATGTCAGATTCGTTGATAGCTCCGGACGCCGCGCTAAGTACGCGGACCTGAACTTCATCGTTAGATACTTGCTCAACCGCTCGTTGTACTGCGTCGATCGATCCGTGATTGCCCGTCTTGACAACGACCAATAGTTCTTTCGAATCAGACTGCTGAACACGGCGCATAACTTCAGCCATAGTTGTGGCTGCTCGGGTGTCCTTGCGCTTTGAAGCTTGACGCTCCCTAGCCGCAACAAGATCACGACCAGCTCGATCAGTTGCAACTACGTCAAATTGGTCACCAGCTGCTGGCGTACCGTTCAGACCAAGAACTTCAACGGGTGTCGAAGGTCCGGCTTCTTTAACGACATTCCCGAAACCATCAACCATGGATTTGATGCGGCCACGGAACAAACCGGCAGCGATGTTGTCGCCGTTTCGGACAGTTCCTGACTTGATAAGAACCGATGCGACTGCGCCACGGGATCGATCCATGTGAGATTCGATTACCACGCCGATTCCGGGTCGGTTGGGGTTGGCTTTTAGCTCTTGAATTTCGGCAATCAGAAGCAGAGATTCCAGGAGGTCGTCGATTCCGTCGCCTTTTAGAGCGGAAACAGGAACAGCAACGGTATCGCCACCGTAGGACTCAACGATAATTTCGTGCTCGGCAAGCTGGGCGTTGGCACGGTCGATGTCTGCACCCGGGGCGTCCATCTTGTTGATAGCAACAATGATCGGGACACCCGCAGCCCGTGCGTGGTCGATAGCCTCTAGCGACTGCGGCATAACCCCGTCATCGGCAGCGATAACCAACACAGCGATGTCGGTTGCCTGTGCGCCACTGGCTCGCATCTGTGTGAACGCAGCGTGACCTGGAGTGTCGATAAATGTGAGCAATTGGCCATCTTTGTTGACCTGGTAAGCACCGATGCTCTGTGTAATACCACCGGCTTCAGAATCAACCACTTTTGCGCCCCGAATGGCGTCAAGCAATGTGGTCTTACCGTGGTCTACGTGACCAAGAACCGTGATGACCGGTGGACGGATGACGGAGTTTTCTTCGGTCAGATCATCGTCAACACCGACCTTAACAGCGGCAGCACTTTCTTCGCGGTCTTTTGGCTTGAGTACGCCAATTTCAAATGAAGCAGCAACTTTGGCAGCGATCTCGAACTCGATTGTTTCGTTGACAGTCGCCATAATGCCGAGTCGCATCAGAGCCTTGATCGTGTCGACGTTGTTCATCTCAAGGATGTCTGCAAGTTCTCCAACGGTGGACTGAGCTGGCAGGGCGACCGGGGAGCGCGGTGTGCGATCTTCTACAACGACGCGTGGAGGTCCACCAGGTCCGCCAGGTCCGCTTGAGCGCCTGCCTCTGTTAGATCGGTTACCACGTTGTCCATTGCGTTGTGCCATTTACCAGTTAGTTCCCTTGTTGGATCAGTTACTCATTGTTAGGCAAATCCATTGCCTCGTTGAGCGATCTCAGTGTCGAATCTTCAATCGTCGCTTTTAGAGCGTTCTTAAGTCTACCTCTATCGATGCCCTCACCCCAGTGATCGGCATCTGCACAAACGTAAGCACCTCGACCGTCCATTCGTCCGGTGCTGTCAAACAGAATCTGCCCTTCAGGCGTTTTAACTAACCTTATAAGCTCATCTCGCTGCCGCTTTGTTCGGCAGACCACACAGGTTCGGGTGGGGATGTGCCGGTTTTGTTGGCTCATCTAACCCAAACCTGCGATATCAATTACTAGCGGCGCCTACGGTTACGAGCGCTGCTTCCGCCACGCTTACCGCCACGACGACCTGCATCGGTTTCTCGGAATCCTGCAATATCTTCTGCGAATCGAATTCCGCCAACTTCCTTAGCAGGAGCTGCTTTCGATCCGCCGTCAACCTGCCAGAGATCATCTGATGAAACGTCGAGGACTTCAGATTCCTTAGCAGCCTTGCGTTCTTCTTCTTCTCGTTCGAGAACAGCAAGTTCTTCTTCAAGTGCTGCGAGTTCAGCATCAGCGGCAGCCTTAGCGGCTCCGTCGTCGACTACTGGTTCAGCAGCGACTTCCGATTTCACTTCAACTGCAGGTGCGGCCTCAGCCACCTCTGCTGCAGGAACTGCAGTAGCAGTTGTTTCAGCAACGGCGTCGGTTGCGGCTTCAACAACCACTTCAGGTTCTGGAGTAGCCGGCACTTCTTCAACAATCTGGCTGGTGCCTTGAATATCAATTCGCCAGTTCGTTAGCTTCGCAGCAAGTCGAGCGTTCTGTCCTTCGCGACCAATTGCCAATGACAGTTGACGATCAGGAACCAATACTGTCGCTGACTCGTCTTCCACGTTGAGGTCGACACGGTCGGCTACAGCCGGGCTGAGAGAGTTTGAAATGAACTTGACTGGGTCTTCATCCCACTCAATGACGTCGATTTTCTCGCCAAGAAGCTCGTTGACAACGTTCTGGATGCGAATTCCACGAAGACCAACACAAGCGCCAACAGCGTCGACACCCTCTTGGTTCGAGGTGACCGCGACTTTCGAACGTGCTCCAGGCTCTCGTGCGATTGCCTTGATTTCGATCACACCGCTGAATATTTCAGGAACTTCAACCTCGAATAGTCGGCGAAGAAGATCTGGGTGTGTTCGGGAAACAACGATTTCGGGTCCACGGATGGTTCTACCAACCTGAACAACAAAGAACTTTAGTTGTTGACCGGGCCTGTATCGCTCAAACGGCGACTGCTCGGCAGGCGGCATAACAGCCTCGGCCTTGCCTAGGTCGATAGTTACCCAGCGTGACTCAACTCGCTGAATAGTGGCCGTAAGTACTTCACCCTCTTTGTCGATGAACTCTTCAAATACGATGTCGCGCTCTGCCTCACGAAGTCGTTGCATAACGACCTGCTTGGCTGTCTGAGCAGCGATTCGACCAGGGTTGTACTCCAGCTGACCGGTTTCAATAATGTCGCCAACTACAGCGCCTTCTTGAAGCTCTTGTGCATCGTCGGCAGTCAGTTCCATCAGCGGATCTTCGACTTCTTCGACAACGTGACGGACTGTGCGAACGGTTACATCACCGTCGGCTGGATCCATCTCCACAATTACATCCTGCCCTTGAGCAGCAGGATCGCGCTTGTAAGCAGCCGCGAGCGCAGCCTCCACAGCCTTCACTACGACTGGCTGAGGTAGATTTCGCTCGGCAGCGAGTTGGGTAACCGCTATTCGCAGATCACTCTTCAACTAATTACTCCGGTTCACACTATTGAAAGACACAAAAAAAGCGGGCGTTGCCCACTTCTCAATGTCAAGCTCTTGAAATGTCTGAGCCTTACTTGATTAACCTTACCACGTATATCCGTTTATTACCCGCATGGACAAGAACCCGTAATCACCATTTTTAGTACGCCGAAATCAACCGAATAAATGAGATACACACCTGAATAATCCGAGTTAAAGAAAAAACGGATGCTGCCCGAAGGCAACACCCGTAATTTGATTCACATAAATGTAGTTTGGTGTAACTACAGTGAATGGCTTACCAGCGTTCTCGTCGACCGCCGCCGCCGCCGCCGTTACCGCCGCCGCCGCCGCCGCCACGGTATCCACCGCCGCCGCCGCCGCCGCCGGAGCGAGGAGCCTGCTCTTTAGCTTCGTTTACTACGATCGGACGTCCGTCCAAGTCAGCGCCGTTCATTTCTGAAATGGCCTGCTGTGTTGAACTTTCGTCAACGAAGGTTACAAATCCAAAACCACGTGACCGTCCGGTCTCGCGATCGCTGATGACTGTAGCTTCTTCGATTTCGCCGAAACGGCTAAATGCTGCCTGAAGACCAGACGAGTCTGTCGCCCATGCCAGGCTACCAATAAATAACTTCTTACCCATAAATCAAGCCTCGTTAGTGGGAATCCCATCGAATGTTCAAAGTTGAACATATCCATTGCCGTACGTACGGTTATCGTCCCACATTCTCATTTTCGTGCCCGACCCAACCACCAACAGTTCACCATATATACCGGTGAGTGACGGATAGAAACGTCTGAACACGTACTCCATCATACCTGCTAATGGGAAGTTACGGTTATACCAATCCGTACTCATTCGAGCACAAGCGACTAACAACTGCCTGATTATTCGACTATTCGAACAGAGATTTAACGCTTTCGAGTACGTCAGATTCAGCGACGATCTCCGAATCTTTGCCGGTCCTAGACTTCACTTCAACGCCACCGTTTTCGAGGCTACGAGAGCTGATAACGACCCGAGCAGGAATTCCCAGTAAGTCGGCGTCCTTGAACTTCACTCCAGGAGGAGCATCTCGATCATCGAAGAGCACTTCGTAACCAGCGTCTTGCAACGTTTCGTAGATCATCTCGGCCTTACCGGCGATGTCAGGATCGTTGAGATTGAGCCCAGCGAGGTAAATTTCGTACGGTGCGATAGCCCTTGGAAGAAGCATGCCGTAATCATCATGGTTAGCTTCAACAGCTGCAGCCAGTAATCGCCCAACTCCTATGCCGTAGCAGCCCATTAGAATCTCGTTCTGCTCGCCATCTTCATTGGTGTAGTTGGCACCCATTTTCGATGAATAGACGTTGCCAAGCTTGAACACATGCCCAATTTCGATCCCGCGTTTGGCGACGAGCTTGCCCTTGCCGTCAGGCGAAAGGTAGCCCTTCTTCGCTTCGGCAATATCGGCAACAATATCGGCTTTGAAATCACGCTCGAAGTTAACGTTGCGCAGGTGGAAGCCGTCTTTGTTGGCTCCGGCAAGATAGTTCGATCCCATGGTGATCGAATCGTCCACGACGCTCTTCATGCCTCTGAGCCCGACAGCTGATGCCGACCCTGAAACCAATCCCGCAGCCTTAACTTCTTCAGGTGTTGCTAGCTTAGGCTCAGCGCCATCAAGCAGGTTTCGCAGCTTGGTTTCGTTAACCTCATAGTCGCCACGAATGGTCACGACGACTATCTCACCGTCGACGCTGTAGAACACAGTCTTCGCGGTTTTCGATTTCGAAACACCCTCGGCCTTTGCCAGTTCTTCTATCGTCTTAATGCCTGGTGTTGGAAATTCTTCAACTTCACCAAGTTCATCGATCGGAAACGCCTTCTTAATGAACGAAGCTTTTTCGACGTTGGCGGCATAGTCGCTTTCGTTTGACATAAGAATCGTGTCTTCACCGCTGTCGGTTAGTAGCACGAACTCGTTCGAGTCCTTACCGCCAATTCCGCCAGAATCCGCGTCGACCATAATCACGTCGAGACCACAGCGTTTGAAAATTCGCTTGTAAGCGGCAACCATCGCTTGGAAGCTACGGTCCATTCCCTCGTCATCGGCGTCAAACGAGTAGGCATCTTTCATTTCGAATTCACGTACACGAAGCAGTCCGCCTCGTGGACGAGTTTCATCACGGAACTTCGTCTGAATCTGATATATCGTGAACGGCAGATCTCGGTAGCTGGTTACTCCTCCACGAGCCATCGCTGTGGCAGTTTCTTCGTGGGTAGGCGCAATAATCATCTCGCGCTCTCGACGATCTTCGAATCTCGCGAGAGGTGGAACGAACGTATCCGCCCTGCCCGACTCTATCCAGAGATCACGAGGCTGAACTACCGGCATGTTGATCTCTTGCCCACCGGCGCTATCCATCTCGTCGCGGATGATGTTTCTGATCTTCGTGATCGACCGGTTGCCCAGCGGCTGAAGGCTAAATATTCCTGCTGCAATCTGCTGGATGAACCCGGCTCGCGTAAGCAGCTTGTGGCTGATGGTTTCTGCATCGGCAGGAGCCTGTCGAAGGGTTTTGCCGAATAGTTGGGAGCTTCTCATTTGGTAGTTCGTTCTTCACTTTGTTTTCGCCGAACCCATTGCTCGACGAGACTGTGTCTTATCGACAGTGAATGCTGCCGGAATGACGAGAATCCAGACTACATCTGAAATCCACACGTGTAACGCCATGATGGTGTTACTTAATGGTTATCGGTGCTGTTCAAATCTCAACGAACAAACGCGCTCTCATTCTTGTGGGTAAAAGCGTGTTTGGTTAGTCGTTTTCAGAAGCTTCAACGTTACGACTTGGCCAACATCTTCAAGCTTTTCGATGCATGCCCCGCACGCTATTCACAGCAAACTCTCAGCGAGCTGTAACCGTTCTGTAATTATGTGCATCTAATAATTAGTCAGCGCAGACAAACAGCACGCCCCATCAATCATTTGAGGGCGAAGAAATGGAGGACAATTACATGGCACTGAAAAAGGTTTTGGCAGGAGCGGTAGCAGCCTCTGCTGTCGCTGCAATTTTGATCCGGTCTAAAAAGACCAACTGATAGCTAGCCCGTTGACTACATGACCAGTAGCCATCGGCTAAATATTACCTCCGAAAGCATGACCCGGGCAAAAAAACCGGGTCTTCGCTTTTAATGACGAACCGAATCCAGAAACGACTTGATCTGCGGAAGTATTGTGGCAATTTCTTGTATGGCGCCACCATGATCAAGCCCTTCCATAGAAATGAACTCAGCGTTCTACATCATCTGCACGGTCGTCTCGATATCGTCGTACCGCTCATCTGCGGTTCCGACAAACATCAGCGTTGCCTGCCGAAATTCTGAAAGCGCCTTCCGATAGACATTTTCCTGGTCGAGAATTGAATGATCTAGCGAAGCTCTGATGGAGTCGAGGTCGTTAGCCAAATATTCAGCTCGTATTTCATCCGGCATTCTTCCGCCAATCGATTCTCTCTGGTGTAGAACGTCTTCAATCGATTTCGCATCGCTGAACATCGAACTCGTCACCATTAGCTCTTTTGGTGAAGGCCATGCGCCACCAGCGAACGCAGCCGGTGTGGAGCAATACGAGGTCTAACCCAAATCGACCGCCCATCGAGTAGCCAAGGTAGTGGGTGGTTTCGATACCGAGGCTATCGAGAATCGCTTCAATATCCTTAGATTTCGGATCAGGCAAATAAGCTGTTGGCTCATGCGGCTTATCACTCTGACCGTGCCCAAGATCATCGACGAGGATCATCTTGTAGTCCGATTTCAAAGCATCGACTATTCCCAATTTTCGCCAGATATTCAGATTCCCCGTTGTTCCGTGAATCAACATCAGGGGTAGGTCTTCCCCATCGACTTCAAACCATATTTTCACTCCATCGTTATCTACATAGGCCATTTCGACGCCCTTCACGACTACACGGTTATGCCGACATCTTTCCACGAATCAGTGGCCATTGCCCAAGCATCTAAGCCATCCAGTATTTTCATATAACTGCGGATAATTGATAGATATTCCATGACGGCGCGCCGTATCTTCAAATTGCGTGACAACATCTATTGCTTTTTAGAACAAATGTTCTATTATTGGTCTCCCAGCCAGTAAATAGTTCTTAAAAACCATTAGAGAATTCATCGGTCGTATTAATAGCCGAACCCGGTTCGTCTCGCCCACAGCGACATTTTTATGACGCTAATTGATTTCCTTAAGGTCTAATTTCGGCGACCAATTTCAGGTCGCATCTACCATCACGCAACGCGCCTTATAGCTACCTAATGAGACGACCTCACCCACAAGTTAAATCACTCGCTTCGCAGCGAAGAGCAGGCCAGCGCGCCATCACCGAGAAGAGCCACCCATCACCCCAGCCAAAAATTAACGACCTCTCAGAAAATGTGCCCAAGGTACTTGCTTGTTTGCGGATACCTAATTTTCCGTGGCAGGTTGAAGTTGCGAGAAAGCCAGAACTGCACGATCGCTCAGCGATCATAGCTGGAAAGGCACTCGACCTTGGCGAAGAACTCACCAACATACCCGGCGGCCCCGGCACAAAAACAAGCTCTAATTCTTCTAAGAAGGCCAGCGCTTCGCTTTCAACACGCGTCGTTCTTGCAGCATCGCCCGATCTCACCGACGTCATGCCCGGAATGCCGCTTATCGAAGCAACATCACGCCACCGCGGCGTGCTCATCATCGAAGCAGATACTCCGTTTTATGCCCTTGTATTCGACGAGATCATCGAAAACCTCGAACGACTCGTGCCCGATATCGAAGCTGCGGCTCCGGGTCTCGCATATGTCGGAATATGGGGACTCGAAAGTCTTTATGGGGACGATGCACATGTAGTCAGGCTACTTGCAGGAGCAGTCGATGGCTTCGATCTGCGCATCGGAGTTGGCGATAACAAATGGCTTGCTTACGCCGCCTCACTTCTGAGTCGATCGAACAGCGGCAGGAAAGTAACTGGCGAACCGGGAAGATTCCTCGATCGATTCCCGGTCGACTCGCTTCCACTCCCCTATCAGCTCATCAAGAGGCTTCACGCTTTTGGACTAACGACGATGGGGCACATTACCGATATTCCGCGGAGTCCGATGGAAGCGCAGTTCGGGCAGGCAGGCGGTACAGCTTGGGATTTGGCGAACGGCATCGATCACCGACCGCTCATGCCAAAACGAACCGTACTGGGCGTGTCGGAGCATCTGGATTTTCCCGACCCTACAGTAAGCATGGCAACCATCGTTCCGGCCATCGAAAGTCTATTGAATCGTGCATATGGACGGTCGCAACTTTCACGCCGCTTTGCCCGACAGGCGAGCATTCAGTCGCAAGTTTTCCAGCATGCTCCGTGGACGATGAGGATTGCATTCAAAGATCCCGCGGGGAACAAAAACCAAGCACTATTTGCAATCAAGTCAAAACTCGATATGGCTGTAATTCCTGGACCGCTCGAAGATATGCGCATAACGCTTTCGGGCATTACTGGGGAGGCAGGACGGCAGGAGTCGATGTGGAAAGAAGTGAAGCGCTATACCGATCTGCAAGAAACGATTAGCCAGCTTCGATCCCGGCTCAGAGTTGCACCGCCTATCTACCAAGTGAGAGAACTCGAGCCGTGGTCGAGAATCCCAGAGCGCCGATACGCATTGGTCCAGATGAGCAGCTCCGGCGGCGAGGATGAAGAGACAAAGAAAGTTGGCTAAACAAATAACAGCCCTATTTCAGGTGTAAGGGCCAGGGTAGGAGAATTGCGAAACGGAGCCGAGTCATCAGATGACGAGTGCGACTAACGAATCATGATTAAGTCCAACCATGTTCATTCCGGTGGAATAAAACCACTAAACGCGCCGCGGGCTGTTCACGTTCGCATCGATTCAGCAGGTAACCCAATTTCGATTCAAATTACACCTGCTATCGATTCACCTCGCTCTCGTCGAAAGCGTCGCAACAACCCACACCCTAGCCCTCTCCCTACGGGGGAGAGAGGATACCGCCCTACACAGTCAACGCTGGTCTCCGACGGCAAGTGGATGCAAGT
This sequence comes from uncultured bacterium, assembly GCA_963932695.1. Classification (GTDB taxonomy): domain Bacteria; phylum Chloroflexota; class Dehalococcoidia; order Lucifugimonadales; family Lucifugimonadaceae; genus Lucifugimonas. The sequence continues at coordinate 34,224 of CAWVRY010000018.1, forward strand.
CGCCGAGATAGACGACATATGGAAGGTGAACGATGAGTGGTGGCGCGGACCAGATGAGGAGATCGCCCGCCTCTACTACGTACTCCGACTCGAAAGTGGACAGCAGTTGACTATCTATATCGATCTCACTAACAACATCTGGTACCGGCAAGCAGGTTAAACCAACTAAACGGCCGCAACAGTAAACGAATAAGAAACGACCGTGAATAGATCCTTAGAAACGAAGAACGCAACGAGTAATCATTCGCCCGGAAATCACGAACCGATGAACAACAACGATTCCACCAGAAGCAGCACTGTCGCTTACGCCGAACTACATGCCCACAGCAACTATTCGTTCCAAGAAGGCGCATCAGAAGCGTGGGATTTACTGCTCACTGCCAAGCAGCTAGGACTACACGCCCTCGCTATTACCGATCACGACAACGTAAGCGGGGTCATGGAATTTGCGCAGGCAGCAAAAGAACTCGGCATCAAGCCGATCATAGGTATCGAACTCACCCTCGCACGTGGACTCGGTGAGCCGGAAGGCACCGAGCACGAGCCAGGTGACCGTCCGCATATAACCCTGCTTGCCGAAACCGCTGTCGGCTATAAAAACATCTCGCTGCTAACCACCCGCGCTCACGTCGACGCCGAAGAGCGAAACGACCCGCATCTAGATCCTGAACTCCTTGCCGATCATGCTGAAGGAGTTATCTGTCTTTCCGGGTGCCGAAAAGGAGAAATATCTAAGCTCGTAATCAACGGTGATTTCGTATCAGCTCAGCATGCCGTCAAAAAAAATATCGAAATATACGGCAAGGAAAATTTCTTCCTTGAACTACAACAAAACCTAGTCATGGGCGACGTACAGCGAAACCGAAGTATGGCGGCAATTGCCAAAGACTTAGAAATTGGAATCGTCGCCACAAACAATGCCCACTACCACGTCCGTGATCGACATCGCCTCAACGACGCACTCGTTGCGATCAAACACAATAAATCTCTCGACGCGAGCCACCGAGAACGCCGACCCAACGATCAGTTTTTCCTAAAGTCACCATACGAAATGGTCGTTCTGTTCAGTGAGCATCCTGAAGCAATAACGAACACGGTCAAGATTGCCGACCGGTGTGAGTTCGATATCACTTCCGATGCCATCTACGACTTCCCTTCCTACGAATTCCTCCCACCCGGGCATACAGAATCGAGCTACCTAAGGAAGATTTGCGAAGAAGCGGCTGTACGTCGATACGGCAGTGTGACGCCAGAGGTCACCACTCGACTCGACAGAGAATTCGATCTTCTCGAAAGGCACGGACTCGTTGGCTTCCTGCTGCAGTACTACGACATCATCCGAATAGCCCGCGAAGTTCAGGAAGATCTGGGACTTGTCGAACCGGGACTACCGATCGAAGAAAACCCACCGGGTCGAGGTCGAGGTTCGTCAGTCGCGCTCCTAATCGGCTACCTCACTGGGTTATCGCACATCGACCCACTTAAATTCGGACTCAGGCTCGATCGATTTCTTCCAGAGACTGTAGAAGGCGAAAAGCTATCTCCACCCGACATAGATCTCGACTTCCCACGCGAAATTCGTGCTGAGCTAATACTGCGCATTCACGAACGCTGGGGCTACGAACGCGCCGTGCTCACAGGGATGATTTCGACATACAAAATCCGTGGAGCAGTGCGTGATTTGGGCAAGGCATTGGGCATCGCTGAAGACGATCTTAGTCGACTCAACAAGCGACTCGATGGCCACAGTTCAATTCCAGCTTTAGCCAAAGAAATGGCCGAGCTTCCCGAGTTCAGAGATAGGGTCGATGCTCCCGTTTGGCAGATGCTTATCGAACTCGCACAGCAGCTGAATCACTTCCCTAAATACCTCGCGCAACACCCCGGAGGCATGATCCTCTCAGCACGTCCGCTCTCCGAAACAGTGCCGCTTCAACGCAGCGCTATCAATGGTCGGTACATCTGCCAGTGGGACAAAAACGCCTCTGAAGATGCGGGGTTCGTGAAGATCGACTTCCTAGCGCTCGGGGCGTTATCGCAACTTTCCGAGGCGCTAGAACTCATCAGAAAACAGACCGAAGAAAGAGTCGATATATCTCGGATCGATTTCGAGGATCACGCCGTTTACACCGATATCCACAACGCCGACACCATTGGTGTTTTCCAAATCGAATCAGCAGCACAAATGCAGACGGTCACTCGCCTTCGACCGCGCAATCTAACCGAGATGGCGTGGGAGGTTGGAGCAGTTCGACCCGGCGTTGGAGTGAACGACGGTGTGACGCTTTTGATACGTCGTCACATGGGCAAAGACCCCGACTGGAAGTTCGATCATCCGCTTGAAGAACCGGCGCTGGGTCGCACTTATGGCGTACCGCTTTATCAGGATCAACTCGGCGAACTGGCTATGCACGTCGGTGGCATGAGCGCAGTCGAGGGCGATCAAATGCGCAGGGCGTTCACTCGCCGCAACAACGAACGCCACATCGCCTACTGGAAGGACAAGTTCATTACCGGTGCGCTCGCAAAAGGCGTTCCGCCCCAAGCCGCCGAAAAGGTGTTCGGAAAGTTTCATGGCATGTACCAGTTTCCAGAATCACACGCCTTCGCTTTTGGCGTAACGGCGTACCAAATGTCGTGGCTCAAGCACTACTGGCCGCTCGAATTTTTCGTTGGTCTATTCAACAACCAGCCAATGGGCTTTTACAATCTCGAAACGCTGAAAGAAGACGCTGTTAGGCACGGTGTTAAAGTGCTTAGTCCCGACGTGAATCTAAGCGACAAAAAAGCTGTTATCGAAGATGGCGCGATGCGGATGGGTCTAACCCATGTGGCGAAGCTAAATACGGCCACGGCCGTTCCGGTTGTTGAAGAACGAATGGTAGGCGGCGAGTTCGCTTCGCTGGCGAATTTCATGTCGAGAACCCGAGTGCAACAGGAAGTTCTCGATCTTCTATCGGCGGCGGGTGCGCTCGATCGTTTCGACAATATTCCCGATCCCGACCGCATTCCTCCGACTATCGCTAATCGACGTCATCTTCGTTGGGAGTCGGGCTTGCGCTATCGACCTCGCGGCGAGAAGAAAGACGGATCACGACAACTAGCGTTCGAAATGCCGGTCGAGCAGGACATGGCGGCATTGCCTGACGAGTCGGGCTGGGACCAAATGATCGGCGAGTACTCGGCGACGGGCGTGTATACGCAGGGACATATGATGGAGAAGATCAGACCGCATTTGCCCTCAACGGTGATCCGCAGCGAAGAGGTTCGGAACTACGCCAATGGCGATCGAATTTCAGTGGCGGGTCTTGTGATTAGACGTCAGAAGCCGAACGGTAAGACGGTTTTCATCACGCTTGAAGACGAGTTTGGTCATTCGCCTTTGATCATCTGGCCAACGATGTATCAACGCTTCAAGCAGCAGATCAAAGAGTCGCTACTACTCGCCACCGGAACAGTCTCCCGACGCGAAGGAACAATGAACATCGTCGTCGAAAACATCACCCCTATAGAAGCGTCAATCCCACAGTTCCACTCAAGGGACTGGGGTTAGGTTCGGTGCCAATCAGCCCGACTGTCATTGCGAGGAGTCAGAAAGGACAACGTGGCAATCAGCGTACAAAGCGACGCAATGCTCGAATATAGCTACGAATCGACACGCCCCATAAGTGATTTCCTGAATCTAGTTCAGGATGACGTCCGCTGTGCAAACCCCTAAAATCGAGAGCCGATAATATCGAAAGCAAGAGCGATCAGAGCAGAGCCTCCCCCCACCACATGCCAAATGTAAAAATCACTGAAACCGAAGATGGGCCGCTCGTTATCGACGGGCAAATCAACCTCATCGACGCTCGTAGAGCTGAGATCTGTACTCACGGCAAGGCTCGATTGTGCCGTTGTGGAATGTCGGGCGCAAATCCGTTTTGCGACAACTCGCAAAGCTCCAAAGATTTCGGCGCCTAAAGCGGTCGGTCGGAAGAAGAATACCTAAATCCAAAACCCGTTTCACGCCGACGCGAGTACAACGGAAGCGACGTAACCGTCAGCTTCGACGCATCCCGCTGCATCCACGTCTCCGAATGCCTCAAGCTAATGCCAGAAACGTTCAATCTCAAAGCACGCCCTTGGATAAACCTCGTAGACGCAGATCTACAAAAAGTTGTCGACACTGTAAGAAACTGCCCAAGCGGCGCACTATGCTACGAGCTAGACGAAGCCAGTTCAGTAAAACCTGAACCCACAGATGAAGCCCCAACAGTACGAGCCGTGCGAAACGGACCTATCCGAATTTAAGGCGAAGTCGAAATCGTCAATAAAGACGGCGAGACGGTTCTCGAAGGCAACCGTGCAGCGTTGTGCCGATGTGGAGCCTCACGAAATAAACCGTTCTGCGATAACAGCCACAAGCTCATCAAATTCACTGCAATCACTTAAACTCAGCTAAGCACCGCGGAATAGTCGACCAACACAGTATCTAACCGCAGGTAAAGCGGGTGCTTAGGCTGTCCCTCGCCGGTAAGACCGAAACACTTCGCCCGATTACCAGATAGCTCAATCATGTCGATAAAAGCTTCGATTCGGCCACTGTCTAATGAGCCGTGATTGCCCCATGCAACGACCACAACATCTGCCTGACTGAGTGCTTCAGCTATAGCGAAATAGTTTCCGTCACCAACAGGTTCACCACAGGCAAAGAGACCAGCAGGCTTGGCCGCCATATACCCATAGAGATTTACCACTTCCAGTCGGCCAAATCCCTCGCGCTTAGCGAACCCAATGCAGCGTCGAATAGTCGGATCATCATGGGCGGCATCAGCGGTCGACGGATTCAGCATCACGAAAAGGCAAGTCGATTCGCCGCCGAACTCACGAGTAAGCAAATATCTATATCGCCCGCATTTAGAAAAATTAGCAGAGTCCGAACGAACGATTGTTTGAGAGTTGCGAGCGATCATATGCCCAGCGTATCTAATTCGTGAATATCAAGAAGCTACGCATCCAACAGCTTGGTCAGCTCTGGGTATTTTCCGTCTCGACCAACCATCAGCGGCGTCTTGCCATCAATGTCGGCCTGTTGAGCGTTTGCTCCGGCATTCAGAAGCAGCTTCACGGCATCGCCCTGACCGCTTCGCATGGCGATGTTGAGTGGTATTCGACCGCTGTCGGTAGGACGATTCGGATCGGCTCCCAACTCGAGCAACAACGATATAACTTCGGGAACTTCTCGCACTAACGCCCAGTGAAGACCAGTCCAACCTTTGAAATCGAATTCGTCGATGTCATTGGAATCAGCAATTCTCTGACGAATCTCGTCAACAGCCGCGCCATTGCAAACCAAGTTTGGGAGAGTCGGTTCCGATCGATCGTTCAGCGAAGTCATTGTGCGAACGCAATCACTTGATCAAACAAAGCTTGGTGTACCGTCCGCCAATTAACCATTCGCTCACATAGATGTTCCCGTCGTTGTCGGAAGTTATCCCGTGAGGACTGTTGAACAACCCTTCCACCAACCGAGAAGTTCGGCGTGGAATATCGTTCTCGTCAGGTTCGTTCGGCCAGGCAGGCTCTTCGGATACAGGCGTGTTGTCGCCGATGTACCCGACCAACTCATCGTTGGGTCCAACCACAGTCAAGCGGGCGTTCAGCTCACCTACCAGCAGATTGTCACCGTAGTTCGCAAATACCGTTGGCCGATCGAAATAATCTGAACCGATCGCTCGAACGTACTCGCCTTCCATATCGAAGACTTGCACCCGCCCGTTCGCCCTATCGGCAACAAGCAGCTCAGCCGAGCCCGAACGAGTGTCGATCCACAGTGAGTGCGGACAGTTGAAGCGGCCCGAGCCTCTGATACCGTCAATAGACAGAAGATATTCACCGTTCGAGTTGTATCGATGAACGAGGCTCTTTCCGTAACCATCGGCGACCCAAATATCGCCGTTACCGCCTAGGTGTTCATCGAAAGCAATGACGCTCGTCGGTGAAAAAGCTTCGCCGGTCAGACCAGCATTCATCGGCTCAAAAAGTTCCATCTCGACCAGACCAGACATAGAAACCCGCACTACTTTGCCTTGCAATGGGTCGGGCATATAGTCGTAATCCTGCTCGGGATCACGCTTGCGACCATTGTCGGCAATCCATATGGATTGATTGAGACCGATAGTGCTCAATGTTAGTCCATGAGCCTCGATTACCGGAATCTCAAATGACCTAACAAGTTCTCCATTGGTAGTAAGAATTACGACGAGCGACTCCGCAGGATGAAACGTTACGATCTGGCCTTCGCTGGAAAACGCCATGCCGTGGTGCGACCAGCCACGCTCAACTGTATCGTTGGCCGGAAGTTCAGCCCAATCACCAAGCCACTCGTACTCTAAATCACCAACTGACACGTTCATAGACAGCACCTCGCATTTCAGTCAAATACGTTGCTAACCGATCTCGTCTCTACTACTAGCGGACGATCAGGTAGGTTTTACTTCCTCGAAGTGAGTCTGGCTCAATTCTTCTTGAATGTCGAAAATTCCTGTCTTGCCGCCATGTTGTGGCTCAGGGAGACGTACGGGAGCACCATTAAATCTTGGCTCATTCGTCCCAACTCCCCGCAGCATGTCCGACTGCCACTTGTTCCAATCTCCGTATCCACCAACTGGGAAAGCGT
>CAWVRY010000019.1:0-30187 GCA_963932695.1 uncultured bacterium
GTAGGCTTCCATATTGGACCCCCCGTTAATTCGGATATTTGTTGTACCGCATCTCGATGTACACATCGTGTGTACTGCGGCTGATCATTGATCGTGGCTCGACCCTACTACAACTTTTTGAACTTGTCGCTAGTTCGAAAGGGCAACTCTGAGTGCGATGGCTGTTACCGCCGTTCACGTAAGTAGGCGCACATGATGGAATCGTAACGGCTTAGGAGGAGATTATTACGATTGTCGTAAAATAAACTCAGAAACATGTAGCGAATCAGCTATTTATTCAATTCGCTAAAATAACACTTGGATTTACCCAATAATCGTTGTTTGAAGCGAGTTCGGCTGTTTCCCCATATTTATTGAGATTGCGGCAAGAGTAAGCGGTACGCTCATAATCCACTATAATTTCGAATCGGAAAACCCCGTCGGCAAACTACTTCATTAATCGTTTGTCTTCGGTTCACAAGTATTTATGTCAGGTAAGTGTCGTTGCCAAAAGATCAGGGTGCTCAAGCAACTCAGGCCGGTGAGTCGGTCGAGGAACTGAAAGCTGCCGCTATTACCGCCTTAGATTCCTCTGAATCTGGCGAACAGCTCGAAGCGTGGCGAGTGGGCTTCCTTGGTCGAAAAGGTCGGCTGACGGGGCTACTACGTGGACTCGGCTCACTGGATATCGAGCAGCGCAAGGTGGTCGGTGCTGCGGCGAACAGTCTTCGCGGGCAGCTTGAAACGCTTTACGAAGAACGTGCTAACCAGTCGAAATCATCCCAAGCACCTGTTGGATCGATCGATATCACGCTACCTGGTCGACGACCGGCTTTGGGCGGTCTACATCCATCGACGCAGATGATCCGAGAGATTACTCAGGCGTTCAACGAAATGGGATTTCAAACCATCGAAGGTCCTGAGGTTGAGCTTGAGAAGTACAACTTCGACATGCTTAACATTCCTGCCAATCACCCTGCCCGAGATCAGTGGGACACTATTTGGGTCGATTCCGATACCCACAATGATGTTCTGCTGCGGACGCACACTTCGCCCATGCAGGCTCGAACGATGGAGGTTAACGATCCTCCGATTCGAGTCGTGGTTCCCGGCAAGTGCTACCGATATGAATCGACCGACGCTACGCACGAATGGCACTTCAACCAGGTTGAAGGTCTGGCAGTGGACGAAGGTATTACGTTTGCCGATCTGAAAGGCACGCTTTACGAATTCGCACGTCGAATATTTGGACCTCAACGAAAAGTTAGGTTCCGTTGCGACTTCTTCCCGTTCGTTGAACCAGGGGTGGATATGTCGATCGAATGGAACGGCAATTGGATCGAGATTTTGGGCGCTGGAATGGTTCACCCTAAGGTTTTGGAAAACGCTGGCTACGACTCGACCAAATACACGGGTTTTGCATTTGGAATGGGTCCGGAGCGTATTTCGATGTTGCGAAATGAAATTACCGACATTCGGCACTTCTTTTCGAACGACCTTCGGTTCCTGACTCAGTTTTAGGAACTGCGAACACGCCGACTCCACCAAAGTGATTCGTCATATTTCAATCCATTTGTAATTCGATAAGTAACTGAGAAAAACGCATGAAGGTTCCTGTTTCCTGGCTGAAAGAGTACGTAGACATCGAGATGAACCTCGATGATCTGGCGCATCGTCTGACGATGGCTGGTAACGAAGTTGAAGATATTGAACGCACCGGTTGGATAGACAACGTTGTGGTTGGGCACGTTAAAAATATCGCCCAGCACCCCGATGCCGACCGCCTGAGGCTCGTAACCGTCGACCATGGTGATGGCGAAGCTGAGGTCGTGTGCGGTGCTCCTAACGTGGCCGAAGGCCAGAAGATTGCATACGCCTCTATCGGTGCGGTGCTTCAGGATGCGTTTGCGGATGAACCCGGTAAGACGAAGAAGCTCAAACGGTCGAAGATTCGCGGAGTTGTGTCCGAAGGCATGGTTTGTTCGGTACGTGAACTCGGAATTGGCGATGATCATGACGGCATTCTCGTTTTGGATGATGACCTTGCGGTCGGAACGCCGATCGGAGAGGTTCTGGGCGAGTCGGTCATCGACATTGAACTCACTCCCAACCGTCCCGACTGCCTCGGCGTGGTTGGTGTGGCTCGAGATGTATCCGCGATTACTGGCAAGCCGCTAAAGCAGCCTGACATTGAGTTTGAAGCGACCGGGCCTGATGTGAATACTCTGGCTTCAGTTGAAATTTCAGATGCAGATTTGTGCCTCCGGTACACGGCGACAGTTATTCAGGGTGTGAAGATAGGTCCTTCACCAAAGTGGTTGCAGGATCGACTTATTGCGATTGGTGAGAGGCCTATTAATAACTTGGTCGACATAACGAACTTCGTTATGTTTGAACTTGGACAGCCGCTGCACGCGTTCGATTACGACAAGGTCGTTAATCACAAAATTATCGTTCGACGAGCAAAGTTGGGCGAAAAGCTAACTACGCTCGATGATAAGGAACGCAAGCTCGATACCGAGATGCTTCTTATTGCCGATCCTGAACGAGGAATCGGTCTTGCAGGTGTCATGGGCGGAGCGAATTCTGAGATTTCAGATTCGACGACTAACGTGATTCTTGAGTCGGCTACATTTGAAGGCGTGAACAACCGACGAACAGCTCGATCGCTTGAACTCGCGAGTCAAGCGACACTGCGATTCGAGAAGAGTTTACGCACTGGCTTAAGTGAAGTTGGACTTCGCCGGGCTACCAAGCTGATTCAGGAAATCGCTGGCGGAACTGTCGCTTCAGGGATCATCGATGTGTATCCAAGCAAAGGCAAAGAACAGGAGCAAGTGCGTCTTGATAGTGCGCACATCCTTCGAGTGCTGGGAGTTGAAATAGACAAATCAGATGTTGAATCGACACTTAGCAATCTTGGATTCACTCTTGAAGCAGATGCCGACGGATGGGATGTTGGTATTCCGTACTGGCGACCTGATATTTCTATCCCTGAAGATCTGATTGAAGAAATTGCCCGAATCGTTGGTTACGACAATATTCCTACGACCACGCTGGCGGGTCGACCACCTCAGTGGCAGCCGCAGCCTGAAATGGATCTTCGAACTCGGGTAACCGATGCTTTGGCTCAGGCAGGTATGAGGGAGATTATTTCTTACGCCGCCACGACAAGCGAGGGTGAAGATCGTGTGGGACTTCCTGACGACACCGCTTCAGCTATCAAGCTGCGGAATCCGATTACAGCCGACTACGCAGTGATGCGTCGAACGCTTCGAGAGGCGATTCTCGATACGGTGGCTCGCAACTCGCGAACTTGGCGAGGTCCGATCGCACTATTCGAGGCAGGTCGTGTGTTCCTCGACTATGGAGAAGGTCTGCCAGAAGAGCGTCAGATGGCTACGGGTGCGTTTGCGGGTCCGCGAAACGAACTTCATTGGGACGCTTCGACCGCACCATCAGATTTCTACGATGCCAAAGGCGCTGCTGAGGCGGTACTGGAAGATCTTGGAATCCAAGCGACTTTCGAACCTGCCGAAGACACTACTTTTGCCGCCGGTAGAACAGCGGTCATCAAGGTGGCTGCTGCTAACAATGCTGTAATCGGCGTTGTTGGCGAAGTCGCCTCTGAAGTATTTTCAAAGTTCGACGCCGAAGTTGAGACGGTCTCAATGTTCGAACTCGATCTCGCCGCAATTTTGAAAGTAATGGAAGGTCCAAAGGGCGTCGATTCAGGCAAGTTCGAAGAGTTCACACGACTTCCGGCTTCCCACCGTGATCTGTCGCTGATTGTCGATACTGGCGTAACGGCGGGCCAGATCGTTGATATCGCAAGCCGAAACCGAATCGTGACTTCAGCTACTGTGTTTGATGTGTTCGAAGGCAAGGGTGTTCCCGATGGAAAAATGGCTGTGGCAGTTCGATTCGTTTATCAGTCACCAAACAAAACTCTTACTGCCGATCAAATCGGAAAAATTGAACATCAGATTCTGAACCAACTCTCCAAAGAACTTGGTGCGGAGTTGCGGGCTTAATATTGGCGAATAAATCTCACGAACACCACGATCGACCTCATCGGCACCACTACGATGCCGAGATGCTTAGCGTTGAAGAGGCGCGCGAGCGAATACTGTCGTACTTCGAAGTCTTGCCTGTTGAGTCGACCGATTTAGTCGATTCGCTGGGTCAGGTTCTGGCAGAGGACATGGTCGCATCTTTCGACATTCCACCACTGGCGAATTCGGCTATGGACGGCTACGCTGTGCTGGCCTCCGATACTCGAGGTGCTTCAACAGACGCTCCGGTTGAACTGGTCGTCACGGGTGTAGTGGCTGCAGGACAGCTTCCAGACCACCCGCTTAAACCGGGAACCGCGATTAGGATCATGACCGGTGCTCCGGTGCCAGAAAACGCAGACGCCGTAGTTCCGTTCGAAGACACCGATGAGCTGGAACGTAGAGCTTCAGGTGGTTCTTCAGAAGCGATTGCGATTCATCTTCATGCTGAGCCACACGACAATATACGAGGCGCCGGCGAAGATATCGAATCTGGTGAAATTGTGTTGGAGAGCGGCCAAATTTTGCGATCCGGAGAAATTGGTGTGATCGCTTCTCTAGGTCATTCGATGGCGAAGGTGATTCGTCGGCCGGTCGTAGCAATTGTTTCGACAGGTGATGAATTGCTTCAGCCTGGCGATGAACCCGAGCTCGGCAAGATATTTAACTCGAACGCTTTTAGCATTGCCGCTATGGTCAAACGCTACGGCGGTGTGCCGAAGATTTTGGGTATCGCTAAGGACACCATCGAATCGCTTACGGCTGCTCTTGAAAAGACGTTGGACGCCGACTTGGTCGTCACCTCCGCTGGGGTTTCCAAGGGCGATTACGACGTCGTGAAAGATGTGCTTTCTTCCAAAGGCGAGATTGCGTTGTGGTCGGTACGAATGCGCCCTGCGAAGCCGCTGGCGTTCGGAGTGCTCGACCGCAACGACGGAACGAAGGTTCCTCATTTGGGTCTCCCGGGTAATCCGGTAAGTGCGATGGTGGCGTTCGAGCAGTTTGGGCGATCAGCAATTCGACTTATGATGGGTAAACCTGAGGTCGAAAAGCCTAGCGTCGAGGCGATCATGGACGATCCGATTCGCAATCACGACGGTCGCCGGGTGTACGCAAGAGTTCAGGTATATAAGGACGAATTGGGTGTTTATAGGGCCAAATCGACAGGAAATCAGAGTTCAGGCGTACTGAGTTCTATGTCACTTGCGAACGGATTAGCCATCTGCCCCGATGACATTGGTATGATTGATGCTGGCGAAATTGCGAAAGTCGAAATGCTCGACTGGCCAGACGATATTTTCTAAACATTTTTGACAGTGCGTTCACGCGCCGTTTCACGCACAATTAAGACATGACAAACCAGACAGAACAAACAGAGCAGACCCCAGAGCCAGTTGTAACTCCAGAACCGGAGCCACAGGAAGAGCCGAAATACCAGATCGACATGAAGGCTTTCGAGACATCAGGACGATCATTTGAATTTGCTATCTACTCGAGGCTTTCGAAGAGCGGTAAAGCCGTTATCGACGATGGCAAGGTTGCTGGCGGCTTCGGTCCACCTGCTGAGTACATGAAGGTGATGGCTAACATCTGCTCGAAGGAGCCAGACTTCCTTCTACCAGGTACCCCTATCACTGAGGCTGTTTTCAAGCTTCTGCTTGCGAACACAAACAAGGCGATGACACTCGACGAAATTCAGTCGGGCCTAACGATGGCTTGGACGAGCGTGATTTACTTGAAGAATCTTTCTGACGATGTTCTACGACGAATGTTGGATCAAGAGAACGACTACTTCATCAAGCGTGCGATTATCCGACGTCGACGCAGCCGAAGCGCCTCGTAAGTTTCTTTCTTAGAGAAAATGAAAAACCCCTGCCATTTCGGCAGGGGCTTTTTTTTGATTGATTGCCTTGGACGTGCGAATGTCATCGGATTCCTCGCAATGACAGTGAGCCGCAATTGGCTGATTTGTTACCGACATGGACACCGGGTCTCGCTACTTCGCTGGCGGATTGCGCTTGCGAGGGGGAGACGTTTTACGTTCTTCTTCTGCAAACCATTTGAAGAATAGAATTGTCATCGTTGCGAGGTATACGAAGTTGCCAGGGATCCACATTAGTAGACCGCCTACTCGCTGATCTTCGGTAGTCGACCAGTGGAAATGTCCGGGTGCAACTAGATAAAAGTCGTAAAGCACTGACTTGGTTAGAGTGATGATCGCTGCGAGCAAAGCGGTGGGTGTAACTGCGAGTAGCATGTAAACGATGCGTTGTGGATAGTTGAGCTGTGTGCGGATCGGTGGAGGACCAACTATGGGCCACCAGAACAGCACAGCAGTCGAAAACATCGTGAAGTGCATGATGAGATGCACCCATTCGTTTTCAAGAGAGCCGTTGTACGCGGCTGGAATGTGCCAGCCGTATAGTGTGCCAATGAACAGCGGCAGCGCCACTTTGGGGAGAGTGAGCAGCGTTAGGACTCGGACTATGATTCCTGAGCCTGTGAGAGCCGATCCTGCGCCAATCCTAAGCGGTCGCGGCAATGCCCAGATGTACGCAGGCATCGGGCGCCCAACAAGCAGCAACGGCGCTGCGAACATTGCAATGACGAGGTGCTGAGACATGTGCATTGCGAAAAGATCGCCAGAGAAGTAATCAAGCGGTCCGGCCAAGGCGAAAGCCAATAGGGCGAATGCGAAGTAACTCGTGCCGACCTTCGACCAAAAGCTGCCGTTTGTATCGGAACGCACAGCTAGGCGAATGGTGCCAATTGTGTAAGCAGCTGCGAGCAGCAGGAATAAAACTGCCGGGGGGGACGAGAAGTCCCAGGCGAAGATGAATTCGCCAAAGCTGTCGATGAGGTTCGGTTCTGAAGCGCCGTTCATGGCGTCAAATCATCCCGGTTAAGTAGTTTGATTCCGGTGATCGAAATCAAGCTTGTACGGGCCGACTCAGCGTCAGACCCGGGTATCGTGCCGTGCTTTTGGGCGTTCGTTTCTTCGTAGGTGAGATGGGCTGTCTTAGAACAGAACCGGCTGGTTGCCAAACTTCATAATGACTAGAAGAAGCGAGAAGATTAGTATCCCAATAATCATTGCCGACGTGAAGAAGTACGTAAACATCAAGTTATCGAACCTGAGATGCATGAAGTACGCGACGACCCCAACGAACTTGACTACTGAAAGAAACAGCAGAATTGGGATGAACCATCCACCAAGTCCTTCGACAGTGAATAGCCACACTTCAAGAAGTGTGATTACCGCCAATACGAGTCCGACGAGCCAGTAAAAGCCAACACCGGCGTGCGACACGTTGCCGTGCGTTAGCGTTCGCCAGAGATTACCGAACCAAGCACCACCGATTGGACCTTCGTAAGGAGGGTTCAATTCGTTGCTAGGGCCGTGTGGAAGGTTCCACCAGCCGTTCCCGTCGTGCTGCGTAAGTTTTTGCCAGAGATTGGCCATGCTTGCTATCCCTCGGGCTAACCGTGAATGATTGTTGGACCGACGCCGGCAGGTGGCCCGTCAGCAGCTGATATCAGGTAGATAACCGTGAATATCACGATCCACACGATGTCGACGAAGTGCCAGTATAGACCGGCCATTTCTAGGTCGAGTGCATTGTCCTGTCGCAGCTGTCCAAAGTGCGAGCTGTACGCCATGAATGCCATCCAGATAACACCGATGGTTACGTGGGCACCGTGGATGCCAGTAAGGATGAAGAACGTGGTTCCGAAAATGTTCGTTCTCGGAGTTAGCCCTTCATGCGCGAATTCTCTGAATTCGTAAAACTGGAAGCCCATAAATATCGCACCCAGAACCACTACTACCAATATCCAAAGCGTGGCTTTGTTCTTTTCGCCCGACTTGACGTAGTGAAGCCCCAGAACCATAGCGAGTGAACTCACTAACAGTACGAACGTCGATACTGACGTTAGCGGAATGTCGAGAATCTCAGACGGGTATGGCCCTACTAGGCTCTTACCTCGGTAAACGAGGTAGGTTGCGATGAATACTCCGAAGAACATCACGTCGGAACCTAGGAAGGCCCACATCATGAGCTTCCTGCTATTCAAGCCGGTAGAAGTATTTTCTACTGGCTCGTGGTGTTCTGTTGCTGCGGCCTGTGTCACGTTCGTATTTTCCTTGACGTTGGAAGTGAACTAAATAATTAGCGTTACTTATTCAGGGTCGTTGACGGGTTCCATCGCCCATCCAATGAGACCCCAAACAAGGATTACCGCACCAACTGCGATAACTACGTTGTTGGAGAGGAACCCGGCACCAAGCCCGGCTATACCCACAGCCAGAATGAACGGGTAGTACGACATATCAGGAAGGTGTATCGCGCTATGCCCATCCCCGTGTCCGCCGTAACCACCAGAAACAACTGGTAGAGCTTCCTCAACTTCATCAAGCTGTGCTCCCGAAGGAACAGCCTGATCGTGTTCGTCTTGGTGGTACTCAGCAATGGTTTCTGGGTATTTCTGGAACCAGAAATCATCACGGTATTTGACCTGAGGGATTTCGTCGAAGTCGTGTATTGGTGGGGGTGAGGACGTGGACCATTCAAGTGTACGACCGTCCCATGGGTCATTTCCGGCCATTACTTTGTTCATCTTCGAGTAGAAGACGTTGATGATGAACAGAAGTATTCCTAATCCGAGAATCGCTCCACCGAGCGAGGCGGCCATGTTTGAAGTTTCCCACCCCATGTTCTCGGCGTAGGTGTAGATACGGCGTGGCATGCCGTCCATTCCGAGCCAGTGCATCGGAGCGAACTGCAGGTTGAATCCGATCATCATCAGTGCCCAGTTGGCGATACCGAGTTTCTCGTTGAGGAAGTACCCGGTGAACTTAGGCCACCAGAAGTAGATTCCACTGAAGATACCCAGAAGTGCTCCACCAACGAGTACGTAGTGGAAGTGAGCAACAACAAAGTAGGTGTCCTGCTGCTGCGCGTCCGTCGGAGGCGAGGCGTGTATGACACCACTCAAGCCACCGATCGTGAACATTGCAATGAACGAAATCGAGAACAGCATCGGCGTGTTGAGTCGGATATTTCCGCCCCACAGTGTGGCGAGCCAGTTGAAGATTTTCACACCGGTTGGAACAGCGATAAGCATCGTCGATATCGAGAACGCAGTGTTTGCTGCAGGCCCGAGTCCAACGGTGAACATGTGGTGGCTCCAAACGAACCAACCCATGAAAGCGATAGCCGCACCAGCCAATACTACGAAGGGATAGCCGAAAAGTGGTTTCCGAGCGAATGTCGGAAGCACTTCAGAAACGATACCCATCGCAGGCAGAATCAGGATGTACACCTCTGGGTGACCGAACAGCCAGAAAATGTGCTGCCACATCACTGGGTCGCCACCTCCGAGCGAGTTGAAGAAGTGGGTGCCGTAAACACGGTCGGTCATCAGCTGAATACCTGCAACCGCCAGAACCGGCATTGCAAGAACGATCAGAACCGAAGTGATCAGAGTCATCCACGTGAAGATAGGGATTTTGAACATGCCCATACCAGGCGCACGCATGTTTAAAATGGTGACGATGAAGTTCAAACCTGCGGCGATCGAAGCCACACCAAGAACGTTCAAGCCAACCACCCAGTAGGTCATTCCCAATCCAGGGTTGAATGTCGCACCCGAGAGAGGGGCGTATCCAAACCAACCGCCGTTGGGGGCGTTTCCAGTTATCCAACTAAAATTGATGAGCAGTGAACCGAACAAGAAAACCCAGAAGCTTAGAGCGTTTAGTCTCGGGAATGCTACATCTCGGGCACCGATCTGAAGTGGTATCAGCCAGTTGAAGAACGCGGCCGAGAGCGGCATGATCACAAGGAACACCATCGTGGTTCCGTGCATGGTGAACAGTTGGTTGTACGTTTCAGGGCCGATCAGGTCGTTTTCGGCAGATGCCAACTGACCGCGCATCATCAGCGCTTCTAGGCCACCAACGATGAACCATATGAACGAAGTAATACCGTAAAGGGTACCGATCCTCTTGTGATCGACAGTTCCGATCCAGCTCCAAATTCCCGTCGACGATTTGGGCCGTGGGAACAGTTGTGGCATTCTCAGTGATTTTGTTGTCACTAGGTGTGAGCTCCGCTGCTAGACGTTAGTTGCGCCTGTACAGGTGATTTCCGTTAGTTCAATGTCTTTAGATAGTCGACTAGTGCGTCAATCGAATCGTCGCCAAGTTGGGACCATTCGGGCATTACATCAGGGTAGCCGTCAACCACGAAGGCTGATGGCTCCCTTATGGATTGCTCAATGTAGTCATCAGCGCTCATGCCAGCTACTTGTGAACCAGCTCGGTCACCGATGCCAGCAAGACCAGGGCCAACAACTTTGTTGTCGCCGGTCGAGTGACAGCTTGTGCAGTTTGTAGCAAAAATGCTGGCACCATCTGCCCCATCGGTTTCAATAACGGCGCCTGCAGGGGCAGTGCCGGGTTTGAGTGACAGGAGGTAGGTGGCAATGTCAGATACTTCAGCAGGCGTGAGTTTCACCTTGCCATCAGCGGTGTCGTAGACGGCTGCGTGCTTCTGCATGCGAGTGCCGATCTTTATCGAAGAAGGATCGTTGATCCAGTTTTCAAGCGACTCCCGTGTCAAATCCTTCAGCCCCGCACCGATCGTGTTGCGGGTTCCGAAGTGAGTCAGGTTTGGAGCAGAAACGATTCCTGAGTTCTCAATGTCTGAGACCCAGCCGTTCCAACGAGCTTGCTGTGAGCTGATTTCACGTGCATATGAGCCTGGTGTGGTCGAATCGCTAGTGTGGCAAGAAGAACAGTTTGCTGCCAAAAGATTCTTTCCTGAAGCTTCAGGAGAACCAGCTACAGGAGTGTCGGCAGCTGTGTGCATACCCTTGAGCCATGCTTGGAAATCGGCTTCTTCGTGAACAATTACGCGGAAACGCATGTGTGCGTGTGCGATTCCACAGAACTCAGCACATTGACCGTAATATTCGCCTACCTCGTCACCAATCATCCAGATGAAGTTGTCGTTCAGAGGAACCATATCGACCTTACCGGCGATCTTTGGAACCCAGAAGCTGTGAATAACGTCCTGCGATTCGAGCTTGAATGCGATGGGTCGGTTGACTGGAATGTGAAGCTCGTTTGAAGTAACGACTTCTTGGTCTGGATATCGGAATTCGAACCACCATTGGTGTCCGATGGCATTTACGTTGAGCACTTCACCCATATCTTGAGGAACAGTATTCTGTTGAGCCCAGATATCGTTGAGAGTCGGTACGGCAATAACCACAAGAATCAGAACTGGAAGAATTGTCCAAGCGATTTCGAGTCGGGTGTTACCGTGCGTCTGGTGCGGAAGCTTGTCGTCGTTGGAGCGTCTTCTGTACCGAAGGGCGATGTAGATAATTGCGCCTTCAACCAGAACAAAAACGATTGCTGCGATCCAGAAGATGAACTTGAATAAGTCAGCCTGGTCTTTAGCAATGGGTCCGGCTGTGCCGAACGTCGATTGGTTGTTGTCGGGGGTACATGCTGACAGTAGGGCAATCGCCAGCGGTACTAAAAGAATAAGTGCTGGGCGAAGTGGGAAGGAAAGCTTTGAGACTCGATGCATCTGGGAGCTGTACGTGGCGTGCAGGGGTGTTGTGATTGAGTTATCACAAAAAAATCACCGACAACTAAAATCAGCGATCTAACGTTGAAAGCTTGGAAAGCGTAACACTAGGTATTTATGCCCGCAACGGTCAACAAATCCCGAATAACTAACCTTTTTCGTTGGCTTTGATTACCCTGCTCTTAGTCTTTGGGGTTACGTTTGTGTTTATGACTAAGAAATTGCTCGTAGCGACACGGAACTCCGGTAAGGTACGTGAGTTCTCACGAATGCTTTCCGAAATGCCTTTTGAGGTGGTGGGACTCGATGACTTGGGCATCACGTTGGAGGTCGAGGAGACGGGTTCAACTTTTGAAGAAAATGCTCTTTTAAAGGCAACCGCGTACGCACGAGAGTCGGGCGAACTCACGCTTGCAGACGATTCTGGATTAGAAGTTGATTCACTCAACGGCGAACCAGGGGTTTTCTCAGCACGGTACGGCGGAGAAGGTCTCGATGACGAAGGTCGCGTGCAGTTGGTACTCGACAAAATGAAGCATTTGCCCGGTTGGGAGCGCACCGCCCGGTTCGTTGCTGTGCTGGCTCTAGTTGGCGATGAGGTTCCGAACGGTCTTGCTACGAGTGAGGGTGTATTAGAAGGTGCGATCATGCACGAGCCTATAGGTGATAACGGTTTCGGTTACGATCCGGTTTTCTGGCTGGCATCGCACGCAAAGACCACAGCGCAGTTGACTGGCGAAGAGAAAGATGAAATCAGTCACCGCGCGGCTGCCTTGCGAGGGTTGACCGCTATGTTGGAGTCGTTGGCCTAGAGAAACAATGCGGTTAGATTCTTTCGATGTGCTGCCAGTAACTAGCGTTTGCAGCGGTACTATTAACTGATTGCAACGACCTCAAGTATCGACGTATTTGAACCTGCACTTCTAATCCCATGTCAAAAACATCTGAATTCCCATTCCTTAAAAGGATCACCGACAAGCTAAACCGTCCGGTGCGTGATTTACGCATCTCGGTTACGGATCGTTGTAATTTCCGCTGCACTTACTGCATGCCAGCGGAAATTTTTGGTGAGAAGTACGAATTTTTGCCTCGACCGCACATTCTTTCGTTCGAAGAGATTGAGAGACTGGCGAAAATATTTGCTCAGGCAGGTGTTTCTAAACTGCGAATCACAGGTGGCGAACCACTGGTTCGCGCCAATCTTCCCGAGTTGATATCGAGTCTTTCGGCAATCGATGGCATCGACGACATAGCGATGACCACTAACGGTTACCTTCTGGCAAAGTACGCTCAGGAGTTGAAAAACGCTGGACTGAATCGCCTGACTATCTCGCTTGATTCGATTGACGAGGACATCTTCAAGAAGATGTCGGGGCGTCCGCAAGGTCCGAAGAACACTCTCGAAGGCATCAAGGTTGCTAGCGAACTTGGGTTCGATCCGATCAAGATCAATGTAGTTGTCCAGCGCGGTGTGAACGATCACACACTGGTCGACACTGCTCGGTACTTCAAAGGTACCGGGGCTATCGTTCGTTTCATCGAGTTTATGGACGTCGGAACCAAGAACGGCTGGGAGTTGTCTCAGGTCGTTACCTCCAAAGAGATTGTCGATATGATCGGCGCCGAGTTCCCGCTTGAGCCGGTCGATGCGAACTACGCTGGCGAAGTTGCCAGTCGATATCGGTATCTCGATGGCGAAGGCGAGATAGGCGTTATTTCGTCGGTGAGCGAGCCTTTCTGTGGAAGCTGCTCTCGTGCTCGTTTGTCGACAGACGGCAAGCTTGTGACCTGCCTGTTTGCTACTGGCGGAACCGACCTGAAGTCGGCGTTACGTTCGGACGCTAGTGATGGTGATATTGCCGAAATTATCGCCAAGGTTTGGACTGGGCGAGACGATCGCTATTCGGCTCTTCGTTCGAAAGACACCGAGTTCAAGGCTGGTTCTTCGGGCGATGGTGAAAAAGTCGAGATGTACTACATCGGCGGCTAATTTTCTTTCAAACCGGGCTGGTTTACTCAAACGGAGTATTTCGTGCCAATCTGGCAATTTATCTTCGTCTTCGTTCACGTATGTTCCGCGATTATTTGGATCGGCGGAGCGATATTCCTAGCACTCGTCATGGTTCCCGTAGCTCGCGGTATGGAACCACCAGCAATGGGTTTGATGTTCCTATGTAGAGCCGCACTATGGTTCAGAGGAATCGCATGGGTACTGCTGAGCTTATTGGTTGTATCAGGAGCGGGCGCCCTCGAAAGTCGTGGCATCGGGTTTGATCGATTTACGGAAGACGGATTCTGGTCGACAGAGATTGGAACCACGCTCGGGGTCAAGATAGTTCTGGTAGGAATTATTCTTGTGATAAGCGGAGTTCACGATTTTATTTTGGGTCCACGACTTGTAGCTGCGATGCAGTTGGTTCCTCGAGGGCAACAGCCGCCAGTTTCTATGGTTTAAGCTCGTAAGCGCCTAATCATGCTTGCGCTTCTGAACTTACTGATAGCTGTCGCGGTAGCGGTGATTGGTCTGATGCTGGTTCGAGGCGTTCCGGGCTAATGTCACGCGTTGGTCGAGCTGGCGAGCCATTCGTGGTCTAGCATCGAATAGATCTCGAGGTCGAGATACTCGTTGTTTACGAATCCCCCGTCTCGCATCGTTCCTTCATGCTTGAAGCCGAGTCGTTCGGGTATTCCGCGTGAAGCTAAGTTGGAAGTGGCTGCTCTGATCGTCACTCTGTGAATGCCGACTTCGACGAACAGCATCGTGATTACTGCCTCGACAGAACGGGTCATGATCCCTCGACCCTGAAGGTCTTGCCGCAGCCAGTAGTCGACTTCGATAACGTTGTCGCGATTGGGTATTCCTAATCCGACTGTCCCGGCGAGTTCGCCTTTGTATTGGACGATGTAGGCGCGTGAGCCGTCGAAGTTGTCACCTTCTAATCGGCGTGCCGTGTGCAGACGTTCGTAATCGTCCTCGGTTTTGTAAGCCGCCATCCATGGCAGGTACTTGCCGAGATAATCACGACCTGCCTCTAATGCCTTCCACATATCTTGGTAGTCGCTACCGATGTGCTGGCGTAGAAGAATTTCGTTGTCCACTTGTAATTCATTGGTCGGCAGCGCTCGCGCAGGCGGCTTCGGCGGCCAGTTATCGGCGAAGGCTGCGTAGCTTGCCATATCGAGTGAGACACCATTGATCACTTCGGACTGTCTGCGGATAGATTCACGCCTGATACTTAGACGTTCTGGAATCGACGCGCTTGCTCTGTTGTTCAGCGACGCCTGAATTTCGACTCTGTTGAGTCCGAGATCGGCAAACGACCAGTCGATGACGGCTTTCAGGCTTTGGGTCATGATGCCTTTGCCTGTGAAATTCATATCGAGCCAGTAGCCAACTAATGCCCATTTTTCAGTTGCATCGACACTGTGTAGTGCGATTGTTCCCGCCAGTGCGCCCTCGAACTCAATAAGCCACCAGTAGCCTTTTCCGTTGGCACAATAGGCGATATCGGCGGCTTGCGCTTTACGACGATCTTCGACGGTTGTCGGTGGTTTCGGAGCGCGTATCCATTGGGTCAGTTGTTGGTAGTTGTCATCCACCATTTTGAGATACTGCTCGGCGTCATCAAGATCGGCGGGTTTGAGCACGATAGATTCACCAGCAGATAGTATTGGTGTTTCGAGAGTTACTATTTTTTTGGTAGGCATGCGTTCGGCTTTTCAGTAGGTATCTGAAAGATTTTCGAGTCTGTGCAGATTGTGGCTGAAGCGAATGTTTGTTTCAATGGGTTGCGATGACCAACAATAATCACAACACCGTTTACGCCTTCTCCGATGGTTCAGCTATCGGCAACCCGGGTCCAGGCGGCTACGGCACAGTTCTCAAGTACGGCGATAACGTCAAAGAGTTCAGCCAGGGCTTCAAGCACACGACCAATAATCGTATGGAATTGCTTGGGGCGATAACTGCGCTCGATGCTCTAAAAGGCAGGCAGCGCGTCGTTGTCACCACCGATTCTCAGTACGTTATTAACGGTATTGAGAAGGGGTGGGCGAAGAAGTGGCAGGCTAACGGATGGATGCGCAATAAAAAAGAAAAAGCGTTGAATCCGGACATGTGGCAGCGATTATTGGATGCGTGCGATCGCCATGATGTTAGCTTCGAGTGGATTAGAGGGCATACTGGTCATGCTGAGAACGAGCGTTGCGATGAGCTGGCTAATGGTGCTGCTCGTGGACCCACCTCGGGTCAGATCGTTGACGAAGAATTTGTGAAGTTGAACGGGTAGTTACGAATATGTCGAACGGGCTCAACCCTGCCAGATCCCTCGGCTTCGATGACTTCGCTCGGTAAATCAATTGCTCTCGGTTTCAAGTAGATCGCCACATTGGAAATTGATCACATGTCAGACAACCCTGAACAAACAAACGCAGCCGGTGGCCTGAGCCACATCGATGCGTCGGGCAAGGCTCGAATGGTTGATGTTGGTTCAAAAGAGGTCACTGAACGTGCGGCTACCGCTGGCTGTGAAATTCACATGCAACAGTCGACTCTCGATCTGATCCGTTCAGGCGGATTCGATAAGGGCGATGTTCTTGGCGTTGCACGAATTGCCGGTGTCATGGGCGGTAAGAAGACATCGGATTTAATTCCGCTTTGCCACCCGTTGGCACTCAACCAGATCACAATCGACTTTGGCGATCTCGCCAACGGGGTTGGGC
The DNA here is from genome assembly GCA_963932695.1 of uncultured bacterium. Classification (GTDB taxonomy): domain Bacteria; phylum Chloroflexota; class Dehalococcoidia; order Lucifugimonadales; family Lucifugimonadaceae; genus Lucifugimonas. Next base: position 16,358 of record CAWVRY010000019.1, read on the forward strand.
TTTCTATTACCAGCACCGCTCGCACCTCTGGTAAAACCGGTGTCGAAATGGAAGCGCTTACTGCCGCGAGCATCGCGGCTCTGACTGTTTACGACATGTGCAAAGCGGTTGACCGTGCAATGCGGGTAGATCGCCTGCGATTACTGAGCAAGAGTGGTGGCAAGAGCGGCGACTATGTAGCCGATTAAGTCCTACCAAGCATCTAACTGCAAATGGAGACACGCTATATGCAAATAGAACTTCTTTGGTTCGAAGATTGCCCCAATCATCATGCCGCATAATCTCTGGTAAACGAGGTACTTGCTGAACAAGGCTTGACTGTAGAAATTCAGCGGATTGAAGTTCCATATACGGAAATATGCAATCGAGTTAACTTCCCGGGTTCTCCGACAATTCGCATCAGTGGAATCGATGTCGAGCCGGGTTGGGACGGTTGTGAGGACTGTACACCGCGGTGTCGGCTGTACTTCACTGAAAGTGGTATCAGCGGTTTGCCGCAGCGGTGACTGGGTTGATAACTCGGTCAAGGCTGCTATGGGCAGCTGAACGATGTTTCTCTGGAATAACCGTTAAGCTGAGCCGCGAATTCGTTGACCGGCGTTTGTACCGTGGCTACCATAAATGATTGCGGTTGGTGATTTCGGTTACTAATCGCATCGAATGGCATGGCGATGTAGCTCAGCCGGTTAGAGCGCGCGCTTCATAAGCGCGAGGTCGTAGGTTCAAGTCCCACCATCGCTACCATTCACATTCGCAATTGCTCAGTAAAAAATGTCTGAGCGCTCGTCGGGTTTCCTGAATATGACGAGTACAATTGATAGTTCGGGCGATTAGCTCAGTTGGTTAGAGCACCTGCCTTACAAGCAGGGGGTCGTAGGTTCGAATCCTACATCGCCCACCACTCAGGCTTTACAAATGGCCTGTTGCCTCGTGCCGAGGTGGCGAAATGGCAGACGCGCTACGTTCAGGGCGTAGTGCCCGCAAGGGCGTGCGAGTTCGACTCTCGCTCTCGGCACCATATTTGTGTTTATTGAAGTAAAATTCAATACGTGGATTCGTCCACATTTGTGCGCTTGTAGCTCAGCTGGATAGAGCGCAGCCCTGCGAAGGCTGAGGTCGTGGGTTCAAATCCCGCCAAGCGCGCCATATTCTCCCATGGCGCTCCGATCAGATCGGGGCGCTATTGCTGCCCTAGGTATTTCAGTCATTCAGTGGCTGGGCCGCAGAGGAACAACTGGACAATATGACTGATTGTTTTGCGCTAACGCCGCGTAGAATCGGCGCTTTCGACAGATGAAGGTCATATTTCGACAATTGAATAACTGGTTTACGACGGCTCCTAACAGGGCATTTGAAACCGCCGGAACGTTACTCACGTATTCAACGGCGGGAAGATGGTTCGTTTACCAGCATGTTTGGGCGATTAGCTCAGTTGGTTAGAGCACCTGCCTTACAAGCAGGGGGTCGGAGGTTCGAGTCCTCCATCGCCCACCAAACTTCTTCAGTAGTCCAACGAGACAGCTGTAACAAAGTTCGTGACTAGTTCAATGAATTAAGACACGTTCGGGCTGCTCGGAGCATAGTCAGGTTAATAACGGAAAACAGGGGAGATGTAATTGACTCTTACGGTTGATTCGAAAACGCTCGTGAACACGCTGATAGAAAATGTCAGCAACGTGATTGTTGGCAAAAGAGATGCCGTGGAGCTTGTGCTAGTTGCGCTTATAAGCAACGGGCACGTTCTTATTGAAGATGTACCTGGCGTCGGTAAAACGATGCTGGTGAGATCAATCGCCACATCGACAGGCTGTGATTATCGACGTATGCAGTTCACTCCAGACCTGCTGCCGAGCGACGTAACAGGCGCCTCGATTTTTAATCAACAGACCGGTGAATTCAATTTCCGACCTGGTCCGATAATGGCGCAGATTGTTCTCGCCGACGAGATCAACCGCGCTACCCCTAAGACTCAATCTGCATTGCTTGAGGCAATGGGTGAACAGCAAGTTACGGTTGAAGGTGTGACAAGGCAGCTGCCAAATCCGTTCATGGTGATGGCGACGCAGAACCCGATAGAGTACGAAGGCACGTTCCCGCTGCCTGAAGCGCAGCTTGACCGATTCTTCATGCGGATTTCTCTTGGTTACCCAGATGCCGAGCAAGAAGTGGCGATTATGGATCGCCGTGAGAACGGTGATCCGATCGATTCGCTCAAAGCAGTTTGTACTCCCGACGATATCAGCAAGCTTCAGCTCGCGGCCGAAGAAGTGTTCATCGACGCGCTTGTGAAGCAGTACATTGTGGAATTATCCAATGCCACCAGGCTGCACCCTGAGGCGGCTCTGGGAGTTTCTCCTCGAGCGTCGATCAACCTGATGAAGGGTGGCAAAGCGTATGCGATGCTTCACGACCGTGACTATGTAGTTCCCGACGATATCAAGGCGATTGCGATTCCAACTCTCGCTCATCGAGTGCTCCTGACTCCCTCGGCAAGAATGCGAGAGGTTACTCAGGAAACAGTCATCAACGATGTACTGAATCAGGTTTCTGTGCCTGGTGCCAGCGTTCGAAAATCTTAGTTTTTAACCCGTTTTAGTCACTACGTCGGTGTGAACCGTTCATTCGGTTACTAGTATCGAATTTTATGGTTCGCTCTTTAAGGTCAACACAAAATCAAAACGACAGACCAACGCCAGTTGGTTCTGAACGGCGGTCGAGCAGCGCTGGACGACGTTTGAAGCGGAATCCAATTCTGTACGGAATTATCGCGGTGATGATCGTTGAGTTCCTAACCGGAATGGCGACTGGATTCGATCTCTCAGTACGGCTCTACTATGCCCTCGCTATTTTGTTGCTGGCTGGTTGGCTTTGGGCGAAAAGCAGTTCCGAACAGATGACTGCGGAAGTTCAACGACCCAAAGGTCCGTATACCGTTGGCGATTCGATATCAGAGACCGTAATTCTACGAAGCAGCGGTGGAACACCGAAGGCGTGGGTTGAAGTCGAGGACGAGACAGACTTACCGGGTGTCCAGTTCAAACAGGTAGCGAGTCTTGGTTTGATGGTGGCGTTTGATCGCCTTGAAATGTCGGGAACTGTGAGCCGTCGTGGTGAATACTCTGTTGGCCCTCTGGTGGCACGGACTTCCGATCCGTTCAGCATGTTTCCGCAGGAAATTCAATTTGGTGGACACGAGACAGTTCTCGTATATCCAAAAATCATAGATATTCCAGACTTCGCTTCTCCTTCGATTCATTTGGTAGGAGATAACTCTCGTCGCCAACGCGCTCGGGTGTTGAGCACGGATGTAGCTTCGGTTCGTGAATATGAACCGGGCGATTCGTTAGGAAGGATTCACTGGCTGTCGACCGCTCGAACAGGTGAGTTGATGGTGAAGCAGTTCGATCAAGGTTCATCTAGCGACATGTGGGTGCTATTTGATCAGCACGCAGATTCATTTGCCGCTATTGGTGATGACACAACCGATGAGATGGGCGCCACGGTCGCTGCGTCGGTTATCGATAAGTACAACCAGGGATTTTTGCCGGTTGGTTACGTGGCCCACGGTAGTCAATCACTTGTTGCGGTGCCAGAACGATCGACTCATCAGCGTGAGCAAATCATGCGTCACATTGCTGCGAGTAAGCCCGTTGGCGATGTGACGATTCTCGAATCGCTTGCTGAATTAGAACGGGATCTCGGGCAGAACACTTCACTCGTCGTGATTACCTCTAGCAGTGATGGTTCATGGGTCGAAGCGTTAGGCGGACTCGCCAGACGTGGTGTTCGAGTGAGCACTGTGTTGATTGATCGCGGCTCATATGGAGGCGAGTCAAACAGAGATGCACTGGATCACCTGACCGCAGCGGGTGTTTCGACTTACCCGATGGGACGTGGGGACTCCATAGCCAGCGCTTTGTTGAGTCGATTGGGTGGTAACCAGGAAGGGTTACGACAAGCTTCAGTTCGAGCACATTCCGGAATCCCCGAAGTCACGCAGGTAACTTCTGCCGCTACAGTCGTTGACGAACCAGAGCAGTCTAAGGACGGTGATCAATGAGCACCGCCACCGACTTTCTGAAGGGAATTCCAGATCCTCATTCCACCGATAAAGTGGCAGGAAACTCAAGTCGATTCGATCCGTTGATTCAGTTGTTCGCAAGGTTTGCACCGATCCACGATTGGGTAACTCTTGGAATACTAATTTTTATGATGTCGAACGTCGGTTGGTCAGTACAGTTGGCTGGCTGGGGCGATCTACCTTCAGTGATACCAACTCTGTTGATGGGAACGGTTGCAGCGTTTGTTGGTTCGAAACTGAATTTCAACCGGTATCTCAACATTGTCTACGCCGTTGGTCTAGGCTTTTTTGTGGTCATGTGGCAAGGAACCGTAGAGGCTGTAGGCACCGAGCCGATCGCAAGGTCGATAGATGGATTTGCACGGTTCTCTACTTGGATTACGACTGCTCAATCTGGTGGAATCAGTACCGATACCGTGCCATTTGCTCTGATGTTCATGGTTTCATCGTGGATTGTTGGATACGGAGTGACGGCTCTCACGTTCAGATTCCGTTCTCCGTGGCTTCCTACGGTTTTGCTGTCGCTGGTCATCCTGACAAATCTTAGTTATCGACACGGTGAGCATGAACACACTTTCTTCTTGTTCCTAATCGGTGGAATTGCGTTGTTCGCCCACCTAACTACCGTGCGCCGTATTGAACGATGGCGAGCACAGGGCATTACCTACTCGCGTAACTTGGCATGGGCGACTGTGCAAGACGGTCTGCTGTTTGCATTGCCGATAGTGCTGATTAGTGCATTGCTACCGATTTGGGAACCACGATCTGAGCAAGTTCATGATGCATGGGACATTTTCAGAGCACCGTTTTACGCTTTGCAAGAGCCGGCGAATCGATTGCTGGCGGGTGTAGATGGCCCGGGCAGTAAAGCATTATTTTCGACGCCCTCTCAGACGATGGCTTTCGGCGGATCACTCGAATTGACCGATGAGCCGTTGATGTGGGTGCGATCAAAGTACATTGTGCCGTACGCCGGACGTGTGTATCAGCGATACAGCTCTGAGGGCTGGTTGACTGACGCGATCACTAAGGTTGAAGCACCGCCTCGTTCCGCATTAACTTTGGCTCCGAATGAACTTGAGAGGGAGCGGGTTTCGCAGGTTTACGTTCCGCTTGTGGATACTAAGACGGTTGTGCCTGCAGGTGGTGTCTTCTTCGTCGATAGGAAATCCACAGTTCAAATATTGAATCCGATGCGATGGGACGTGCCGCTGACAGGTTCGGTGGCGAGGATTAGCCAGCTTCCGTCGGATCTGCGAGATATTTCCTTCGCAGTCAGATTAGCGTTGAACGATTTAGTGCCAGCCGAGTCGTTCAGACAGACACAACTGAATGCCCAGAGTCTCACCGAACCTGAACTTGTCGAAGAAGTATTGGAAGCGCTTCAGATCGCCGACACTACGGGTGAGGAGCAGGTTATTACCCGAACCGTTGTTGATGAAGATGGTGATGAAGAGAAGTTCGAAACAGTTGTGATCCCGTTCAGAACCGCTGTCCAATCAGTCGACTGGGGGCAGATCAATGTGACTGTAGATACTGATAATGAAACGGGTCTGGCGCGGCGGCTGAGTATCGAACGTAATTCGCCTATCGAGCAGGTCGGAGTTCAGCTTTCTAGCGAGATTTCTAAAGAAGACACGTTCTCCATACAGACGTTCGTTTCGCTGGCGACCGACGATCAGCTAAATGAAGCGGGAACAAACTATCCGACGTGGGTATCCGACAGATATCTGCAATTGCCTCAATCACTACCCGTGGACGTCGGGTTACTGGCTTCACAGATTATCCGTGATGCCGGGGCTGTCACTCCGTTCGAGAAAGCCGAAGCGGTGAAGGCGTTCCTGAAACAGCAGGAGTATTCGCTGGAGATTTCGGGTCCTGAGTTTGGTGTCGACGGAATTTACTACTTCTTGTTCCAGACTCAAGACGAACCTTGCGCAAGCGTCGATCCAAACTGCGATACGTCAAAGGCAAAGGGCTACAGCCAGTACTTTGGATCTTCGGCAGCTGTGCTGTTGAGGTCGGTCGGTGTGCCAGCTCGATTTGTTGCTGGTTGGGCTGCTGGTGAATACGTGTCGGACGCTGGATTATTCCTAGTTCGTGATAAAGATCGTCATGGATGGACACAGGTGTTCTTCCCCGAGTACGGCTGGATCGACTATGAAGTGACTCCAGGACGATCGTCGCTTGCCCGTGGCCGTTTGGCACCGACAGTTGGCGGGGGTGATCCGTTTGCGGCTGGCAGAATCGGTTCCGCAGAAGACGACCCTGACTTCTTGCTAGATATTGCCGATCTCGAACGGCTGGCACGTGAATCGCGTGAATCGGGCGGCGAGTTTCCTATTCAGGACGATGCACAAATTGAAGAAGGCATTGTCATCACGTGGGGGATGTTTGCATGGGCTGGTGGTGTAGTTGGTGCAATTGTTCTTGTGATGTTCGCTTGGTGGTTGAGCTTGCGTGGGATGGACGCCCCAACGAGAGCGTATGCCCGGATGGGTCGGCTTTCGTCATTGCTTGGAATGAAGCGTCGACCTACCCAGACTGCATTGGAGTTCGCTACTGAATTGGGCGAGAAGACGGTTGCTGCTAAAGAGCATGCGACGTTCATTGCTATCGAGTTCCAGCGAGAGGTTTATGCAGGACCATCGCAAGAAACTGATGAAGACGGAGAACGAGAAAAAAATCTCAACGGGGCGTGGCGTAAGGTTGCTCGAGCTTTGATCGCCCACCGTATTCGACAGTTGGGCGGAATGGGCCCAGAACTCAGCGAGGGACGGAGCGTTTAGATTGACGAAGAGTCGAATAGAAGAAGATCTAACCTACGATGTGTTCGATACCGATATGGGATGGGTTGCGATTGTCGCTTCCGACTGCGGGATCGTTCGGGCGAGCCTGACCGAGGATTCGCCAGAGTTAGCCATGGATCACGTTCAACCAGAGGTGATTTCAGCGGTTCACGATCCTGAGAAGCATGCCGTTACTCGTGCTCTGATTATGGCGTATTGCGCTGGTGAGCCGATTGATCTGACGGATATTCAGATCGACACTCGTTCATCGACACCGTTCTTCAGGGCTGCGTGGGACGCTTGCAGATCGATACCGGTCGGCGAAACTCGTAGTTACGGCTGGCTAGCCGAGCAGGCGGGTAATTTGAAGGCTGCTCGCGGAGCTGGACAGGCGATGGCTCGCAATAAATTGGCGATGTTAGTACCGTGTCATCGGGTGATTAGTTCGAGCGGAGCATTGGGCGGATTTGGTGGCGCTGGATTGCCACTGAAATCCAGATTGTTGGCTATCGAGTCCGGGTGGCGATATGCGCTTGATCGCTAGTCGAGCATATCGGTGGTCTCTTTAGATTCTTCGCGATAGTTTTCAGGCGGTTCTTCGTCTTCCGCCAAGTATCGATCAAGTATTGATTGTGCCAGTTCGACTTCTCCAGCCCGCACCATAAGTCGAACAGGAAATACTGAAACACCCATAAATCCCACTGCGTCGCCAGGCTGAAGCTTGCAATCGACACCCTCTGCTCGAATGAGACCGAACCACGATTCACCTATGAGTTGATTCGGGGCTGTGGTGAGCACTTCCCAGTTCATCGTCTCGCTCCAAGAATCGGTGTGAGTGTGTGACTCTCGGCTTTTCGATATGAATGGCAGCCGTGAGAGTTAGATCACGAAAGTTATACGACTGCAGTTCGAACCGAACCACTGCCGAGCAGTTCGTGAAGACGGTCTGTAAGTCGTGGTCCTGATTGGACTGTAAACGGCATCTCAAGTCGAACTACTTTTTCGCCTGTTTCGATCTCAAGTATCGCTGGGTCAGAACCCGAGAATTCAGCGAACAACCTCATGATGTCTTCGACGCGGTAGCGATCGTGGGCCGCGTCGCCAGTTTCTTTTACTCGCACAAGCACCGGGCCAACATTAATGCCGTTGTCGACATGGTTGAGACCATTATGGGCAGCGGATTCGGTTGTCAGAGTAGTTTCCTCAGTAGTTGTTGGCGTAGGCTCTGCGATGGGCGGAGCCGAGTTGTTGTAGTTGGTAGATGACGCTTCGTTGACCTGCGGCGCAACAGCGACTGGCTTACTTTGTGGCGGAGTGTGCTGGACCGGATCGTTCAGCACCGGGCGAGGTTGGCTAGCTTCGTTGAATCCGGTCCTTACTACAGGGGCAGGTTTGTTTTTGGCTGTCTCCGCCTCGGCTTCGGTCTGTCCTTCAGATTTGAGTTGATACTCAGTAGCTGTCTCAACCGACAGCGAGACTCTTCCAAATCGTTCGCGAACCTCTCCGGATACAGATACGAAATTTCCGTTCTCCCACAGGGCCGGGTTCTGTTCAAGGATATTTGGCCAAACGACCATTTCGATATCGCCATCGAGTAGTGTGAGATTTAGCGATATGAACTTGTCGCCACGCTTGGTGGTTAGTTCTCGAATATTGTTGATCTGCCCGAGAGCGGCACGTTTCTGTCCGGATAAATCGGCTGTGATATCGGCTGCAAAGACGATGATGTTCTCTGGTTGTTCTCGCATTGCGCGGGTGAACGGGCTTTGGGTCAGTTCAACACCCAGTAGATCACGCTCCCAGATCACACGCTCTTGATCGGTCGTGTCGTCCGATCCTGATATTTCGATTTCGACCATCGGGGCCGGTACAGATTCGCCGAGCATGTCGAACATCGATGTTTGACCAGACTCACGAAGTTTCGTTTGTCGCTGTATCGTTGCGATGATTCGTTCGACCGATTCGAGAAGATTTCCTCGTCCGCCAAACTCGTCGAATGCTCCGACTCTTATCAAACTTTCGAGAGTTCGACGGTTCAGAGATTTGGAGTCGACCCTGCGGCAAATGTCTTCGATGTCTTTGAACGTACCCGCCGCTTCACGCACTTCGACCATGAGGTCGACCGCTGCTGCTCCGACGTTTTTGACGGCTGCCATTCCAAACCGAATTGCGTCGTTGCCTTCGGCGTCACGCTCGATAGTAAATCCAGATCGGGAGTAGTTGATGCTTGGTGGCTTAACGGAGATGTTCAGTCGGCCCGCCTCTCGTATCGCCATGCCAACCTTCTCGGGATTGCCAGACGCTGAGTCGAGAACCGCTGCTATGTACTCGGTTGAGTAGTTAGCTTTGAAGTAGGCGGTCCAGTACGCGATGTATGCGTAGGAGACTGCGTGGGCTTTATTGAACCCATAACCAGCGAACGGCTCCATTAGCTTGAAAACAGTGTCGGCTTGGTCTTGGGTGTAGCCTTTTTCGAGTGCACCTTTGGAAAATTTTTCGTGCTCGGCCTTCATCACCGCTGCATTTTTTTTGCCCATTGCCTTGCGGAGGATGTCGGCTTCACCGAGTGTGTATCCGCCGAACGCCTGGGCAATGAGCATTACTTGGTCCTGATAAACGAGGACGCCGTAAGTCGGTTCGAGAAGTTCTCGAAGATCTTCGTGCGGGTATGAAATTTCAGCTCGGCCGTGCTTCGCCTCGATAAATGTTCCGATGTGTTCCATCGGGCCCGGGCGGTACAACGCGATCATGGCAGCAAGGTCATTGATCGTCGTTGGTTTTAACTGCTTGACGTTTTTTCGCATTCCCTCGGATTCGAGCTGGAACACGCCAAACGTATCGCCCTCGCCAAGTACCCGGAATGCATTGGCATCGTCGATGGGAACGTCGTAGACGCCCATGTGTTCACCGGTGGTTTCGGCGATTAGCTTTACGCACTGATCGAGAATTGAAAGGTTTGCGAGCCCCAGAAAGTCCATCTTGAGCAACCCGACGTCGGCGACGGGGTTCATCGAGTATTGGGTTGTTGGGCTTGCATTCTCTTTTTTGCTAGTCGAGCGTTGCAGGGGAACGTAATCAGTTAGCGGCTTTTCTGAAATAACAACGGCTGCGGCGTGGGTACTGGCGTGGCGAACAGATCCCTCTACCCGCTGCGCCATTTCGATAAGTTCACGTGCGTCGCGGTTGCGGCTGATTTCGGTTCGCATTTCTGCGGACTCTTCGATTGCGTCTTTCAACTTGATGTTGAGAGTTAGCGGAACCATCTTGGCGAGTTTGTCGCTGAGTTCGAGCGGGAGTGCGAGTGCTCGTGCTGTGTCACGAATCGCTGCCTTCGCCCCGAGTGTGCCGAAAGTGATGATCTGGGCGACGTGCTCACGCCCGTAGTGATCGATGCAGTACTTGATTACTTCTTCCCGGCGATCATCGGCGAAGTCCATGTCGATATCTGGCATCTCACGACGTTCGACATTGAGGAACCGCTCAAAGAACAGATCAGCCTCGACAGGGTCGATCTGAGTAACTTCGAGACAGTAGAGAACCAGGCTTGCCGCGGCAGAACCACGGACGGCAGAGAGAATTCCCTTTTCGTTGACGAAGTTGAAGATGTCCCAGCAAACGAGGAAGTAGTCGGCGAATTTAGTTTCTTCTATGATTCCAAGTTCGTGCTCAAGTCGTGCGAGAACTTCTTCGCTCGGATTGTTGTCGAATCGTTTCTTCATACCCTCATGGCAAAGCTCTTTGAGGTAATCCATCGAAGGCTTGTTCTGAGGGGTTGAATATCGGGGTACGAATGTTTGTCCGAATTCGAGCTCGAGGTCGCAAGATTCGGCGATCTTTACCGTGTTGGCGAGAGCCTCGGGTAGGTGCGACCACTCCGCCTGCATCTCCGCGGCGCTGCGGAGGTAGTAAGTCGTGTCCTCCATGTGAAGCCGTTTGGGATCTTTAATATTTGAGTTGGTCTGGATGCAGGTGAGAATGTCCTGCGCTTCCGAATCTTCTCGTCTGACGTAGTGAGAGTCGTTCGTCACAACCATCGGCAACCCGGTTTGGTTGCTTAGCTGGATGAGAGCTTCGTTGATCTCAGCTTGTTCAGGCACATGCTCGTGCATCATCATTTCGAGGTAGTAGCGATCTTGGAAAACGTTTCCGTACCACTCGAGAGTTTCGTGGGCGGCATCCATATCGCCGTTTTTGATGTACCTCGCCAGTTCGCCTGAGGGGCAGCCGGAAAGGACGATTAGACCTTCGGAGTATTTTTCGAGAATCTCTCGGTCCATACGTGGGCGATAGTAGAACCCTTCGATGTGTGATGCTGTGACCAGTTTGAGGAGGTTCTGGTAGCCAACTCGATTCTGCGCAAGCAGAGTCGTGTGGAATGGAGACCGCTTCTGGGGGTTGCGTTCGTCACGTGCACCGTCGGCTACGTAGCCTTCAACACCGATGATCGGCTTGATACCGGCTTTTTTGGCCGACTGATAGATATCGATCGCACCGTGCAGATTGCCGTGATCGGTGAGTGCGATCGCTGGCTGATCTAATTCCACCGCCCTGTTAACCATGTCGTCCAACCTGCTGAACCCGTCGAGTAACGAGAACTCGGAGTGGTTGTGGAGGTGGACGAACTGGTCGGTCACAGGCAGATATTTCTCAGGAATGGAGGGTGGAAAAGTTTAGTTTAACGAGGATAGCGTTCCCTCAACTATGAGTCGAGCCTATTAAGAGTTTTGCCGGTAGAGATTAGTGCATTTTGGAGTGAAACATTGTCGTCGATGTCGGCGTAGCTATTTGGGAACACTGCTGAGGGAAAATTGAACTTATCGCTCAAATCATGCGGCTTGTATGAGGAGAAGTAATGGCTGGGTGAATGATAGAGTCGATTGGGATCGATTTTTGTGGCAGTTTCATCTGTAGTTTCACACGAATTTCGGTAGGCAACCGCAGAGGAATGTTTTGACTTTAAAAAGTGTTGGTGGCGGCCAGAAAATTCTCGTTGTAGACGACGAGCACATGTCAGATCTGATGCGTTCAGTTTTGCGACGTTTGGAGACTGACGGATTTAGGCCGATTGTTGTTGCGCCAGAAGGCCCTCATGTGACGGGTGACGATTATGAGACTCAGGCGTTGTTCGCTATGGAAACCGAGCGACCGTCGGCGGTATTGTTAGACGTTAGGTTTGGCGAATATGATTCCGATCGCTTCAAAGGCTTATCGATCCTTAAAAAAATCGTTGAACGTGATAGCAGTATGCCGGTCTTGATGTTCACTCAGTACACTCAGGGTCCGTACCGTGACACCGCAGTGAACGCGAGCCTTAGCGTAAGCGCTTCGGTCGATTTCATCGACAAGTTGGCGAGCCCTGAAGAGGTCGTCCTAAGGTTACGACGTTTGATTGGCAGCGCTCCTGAAACAATCAAGATCGGAACTCTTTTTGAGATTGATGCAGCGAATGCAGCTGTCTACGTAATCGAAAACGGCAGGCGTGATTTGATTCGCGAGATTCAGGGCATGAAGCTGGAAATATTGAGCGAGCTTGCCTCGGCAATGTATCGATCTGAAGGCGAGCTGGTCCCGTTCTCACGGCTAGAACGATTTTCCGATGGTGAAGATTCGCGCGCCTCGCTTAGAGTTCGAATTCGTGAATTGAAAGTTTCACTTGGTAGAGCCGTATCAAGTGAATTCGGTGCTAATGAGTTGATTATCAACGTGCGAAACCGTGGGTACCGATTGGTAAACCCTGGGGATTGACGAAAACTACGGTAGTTGAATATTAGGAACTGGGCTTTTTGAACGATCAGTCACTCAAAATATTGAAGTTAATTGGGTTAGCAATTGCCGTAATTGGGCTGTTATTAATACTGTTTTCTCCATTTATTGGTGAATCGCTAACCCCGGGATCGCTCTGGTGGATCGAACCTGTCGCTTATATAGGCTCTGGCGTATTCGTGCTGGGGTCGGTGGTGGCGTTCATTGGTTTTCAGATTATCGCTCGACGCACGAAAGCCCTTACTGGCGATCGAACTCGAACGTGGAGCCAGGTGACGCAGGATTATTTCGATACGTTCGCTCACGACATGGGACGCCCGCTTCGAAGAATTCTTGGAAAGCAGCGTGAGGCCCGAGCCCTGCTGAATGAAACGGGCGAAGTTTCTCCGCACATGGTCGCCGAACTACTGAACGAGATCGAGAATCAAGCACCGAATTTCAGATTGATGATCGAAAACGTCCGTGTGTTGGTCGATCTTGAAGATGACACGGCTGCCCCGGCGATTGAACCGGTGGATGCTGCAGCAATCGTTCGAAATGTTTCGGATCGATATACGCCGATTGCCCGCGAACGTGGTCTTGAGCTTGTGTGGTGGTGCGAGCCGAGTGAGTTTGGTCTTATCTATGGCGATGGGTCGGCACTAGATCACGTCATCACGAACCTTGTCGACAACGCTGCCAAATTCGCTGAGGGGCATGTTGAAATACGACTGAGTCGAACGGAATCGAAGTTTTTGGTCAGGGTGTGGGACGACGGCGCAGGAATTGCTGAATCGTATCTCGCTCACGTGTTCGACCGCGGTTGGACCCCTGAGCTTTCTGCCCGCAGCGAAAAACAAAGTTCTGGATTGGGATTATTTATCGCCAGTTCACTTACCGAGCGATGCGGTGGTCAATTGGTGGTTGAATCACAAGCATTGAACGGTAGTCAGTCGGACGCGCATTCGACTACGTTCACACTGTCGTTGCCTCTCGACAACCGACCCCCAGAGCGATGATGTTCGTTACGCGAGGGCGCTATATGCGGCGATCTGCACACTTGGCTAGGTTGGCATTTGTGCTCGTTGGTTTGCTGTCGTTTGCCATCACCGGGTGCGTGGATAGTCGCGCACGATACACGCCCGTGCCATCTACCTCGACACCTACCTCGACACCTACCTCGACACCTACCTCGACACCGATTCAATTGCCGACTGC
>CAWVRY010000020.1:0-30061 GCA_963932695.1 uncultured bacterium
TGACACCAATTTGTACCGGGCGCACCATCGCCAATCCATCCAACGCTATTAATCAACGTAGTAATTTCAAAATCTATGAAAATCACGAACATAACCGTATTCCCACTCGTTAGTCAGCGACCGGAACTCCGTGTCGGCAAGCCAATCCACCCAAGCTGGTGGGGCTACGACCAAACGCTTATTCGGATCGACACCGAAGAGGGGATATCGGGCTGGGGATGCGCAGGCGTTCGATGGGAAATGGTTGAAGCGACGATGAAGGTGCTTTGGCCGCACTTGATCGGACAGGACGCACTTCAGCCAGAATCTGTCACAGAACGACTGCACCAGTGGACGTTCTGGTACGGCAGAGGCGGAGCCGTCACGAGCTACATCGGTGCCGTAAACCATGCCCTTTGGGACATTCTCGGTAAGCACACCGGTCTTTCTATTTCTCGGCTTTTCGGCGGTCGGTACGTTGAAAAGGTGAAGCCCTACGCTTCGATGCTATTTTCATGGCCAGTAGACGAGATGGTCGCGAGTCTCGAATCAGGACTCGAAAAGAACTTCCGCGCCTTCAAGCTCGGCTGGGGTACGTTCGGTCGAGAGCGTGATTTACGACACGACGAAGAACTCGTGCGAAAAGCACGTGAAACCATTGGGGACGACTGTGAATTAATGGTCGACCCCGGTGGTTCAGATGTCTTCTGGCACGGTGATCTCAAATGGGCTATTGAAGCCGCCAAGATGCTCAAGGACTACAACGTGTCGTGGTTCGAGGAGCCATTACGCGCCGACGATATCGATGGCTACAAGCGGCTGACGGAAGTTTCGCCAGTACGAATCGCAACTGGCGAAGTCATTCGTGGCCGACTTAATTTCGATCCGTTCATCGATGAAAAAGCGTGCGACATTCTTCAGCCTGACCAAACGATTTGTGGCGGACTATCTGAGTCACGCAAAATCTGGCAACGAGCCTATGACAACAACGTTCAGGTCGTAATGCACGGCTGGAACACTGCTGTCGGAGCCGCTGCCGATTTGCAACTGTCTGCCTCAATGCCAAACGGTCAGTACCTCGAATACTGGCATCCAGCACCTTACGTAAGCGGAATTCTCTCCAAGCCAATGCTGCTTGATTCGGACGGCATGCTGCCGATTCCCGATGGTCCCGGTCTCGGAATCGAGATCGATGAAGACGCGGTCATAGCCCACGGCAAAGGCTCAGACGACTTCGGAGCCCTTTAACTAAATAACGTAAATACCCGCGAACATCTATTCGGAGAATCTCATGGCAATCAACGGCAAGTGGCGATACGAAGACCTCACATGGCCTGAAATGAATCAGGCGGTTGCGGCAGGGCTAATTCCAGTGTTGCCCGTAGGCACCATGGAGCAGCACGGCCCTCACCTTCCGGTCAAAATGGATAGATGGACCGCTACTGAGGTGGCTAAAACCGCAACAGAGCAGCATCAAGATCGATTGCTCTTCATGCCTCCGGTCGCATACGGATACACGACGCACGTGATGGACTTTCCCGGATCGGTCACTATTCACCACGAGACGTTCATTCGATACATCGTCGATATCTTGAAGTCACTTGCCTATCACGGGTTTAGTCGAATAATCGTCATCAATGGCCACGGCTCGAACATGCCACCGCTTGATCTTGCGTGCCGGCGAGCCAATATTGAAACCGACGCAAACGTGGCCCTTACTTCGTGGTGGAACCTAACCGTCTCTGATCCTAAGTTCATGAAGACATGGCGCGAATCGGGATTCCCGGGCGGCTGCGCTCACTCAGGCGAGGCAGAAACTTCTATGGCTTTGCACATGGCCCCCGAACTAATTCAAATGGATAAAGCGGTAAACGAGGAGATCAAGTTCCACGAACACAAATCGCCGTTCCAATGGGTCGATCTATGGGGCGCTGGGCCGGTTTCGGTAACTTCATGGACAAGCGAGTACACCGACTCAGGAGTTTGCGGAGACGCTCTTCTCGCCACGCCCGAAAAAGGGAAGATGCTGTTTGATGAGGCTGTAAAGAATCTCATCGGTTGGTCGAACGAGTTCTACTCTAGGGAAGTCATGACCCGCAAAGATCACCACACAAGCCCGCCACTATCTGACCTGCCGGGCTGATAGCTCGCGGCTAACGGGAAGGTTCTGGATCAGGCGCCCAAAGAAATCTTGCCGGATCAGCTTCCGATTCCTTCTGCCCGAGGGAGAAGGTTAGATCGAGGGGGAACGCTAGCCGCACGCATAATTTTGTCGATCTACCAGAGATTCAAACGACAGCGCACCGCCCCTAGTCGAACGTAATACCGATTTTCACAGCGCCATCGACACGTTCGTTGGCGACAGCGAATGCTCGGTCGATTTCACCGATATTCACCTGGTGTGAAATAATCGGCTGAACATCGATTTCGCCTGAACTAATCTGACGTGCCGCTTCGGAGTAGCTGGTGAGACCCGGTTCATCCTGTGAACCGAGAACAGTGAATACGTCAGCTCGACTTTTGAACATCTGTGAATAATCGAACGGAACTGGTTCCTCTGACTCAGGAAGACCAAATAGAACGACACGCCCTTCGTTGCGAACAAGATGGAACGCTTGTGAAAGAGTTGGCGTTGAACCGACTGCTTCGATAACAAGATCGGCACCTGCACCGCCGGTTAAATCCCGTACGGCTTCAACTGCTGCGTCACCGGTCACATCGATTGTTTCGTCGACGCCATACGCCAATCCGAGTTCACGACGCCACGCCAGCGGCTCGATAGAAATAATCTTCTCGGCACCTAAATTCTTGAGTGTGAAATCCCAGAACAGCCCTGCGCTCCCCTGACCGACGACCAAGCAGGTTTGCCCTTCGAGCGATGCTGGTAGCCGTTTCGCTGCATAGACAACCGTCCCCAGTTGCTGTGCAAGAGTCACGGTGTCGAGATCAACGTCAAGTTCCAGTTTAAGCACATGAGCGTCGTCAACGACTTGATAGTCAGCGAAGCACCGAGAATTCCAGATATGCGGTGTGGTGAGCACAACATCGCCTGCCGCAAATTTATCCGATAGTGATTCGACGACCTCTCCAACCGCTTCATGCCCCGGGTGACCAGCCATTGCGGGAAACGCGTGCATCGCCCAACCAGTGTTGACCATATGAAGGTCACTTCCACATATCGATGCTGCACGGGTGCGAACCAGAACTTCGCCGATCGCAGGACGCGGTATCTCGACCTCCTCGCAACGAACCACGCCCTTTTCGACCGCTACCGCGGCTCGCATCAATTCTGTTCCGGTAGGCATTACGAGTACGCAGCCAGCTCATTGCCGTGGGCAGTCCACATCTCGTCAAACATCGACCGAATTTCTCCCAGCGATAAAACGGCCGACGTCAGCGGGTCAAGTGCGATTGCGTGGAACGCCGCCTCTCTGTCGCCATCGAGAATCGCCTGAGTAGCCATCTGCTGCACCGCCTGGTTTGAACGACTCAGGGCAGCCAACTGCCCCGGTAATTCTCCCACCGACATTGGATGGAATCCGAGTTTGTCGATAAGAATGGGAACTTCAACACTGCTCAGATCGAGCAGATTGTCGATTAACCCTTCGTTTGGAACGTTTCCGTTTATCACTGTTGGACGGTCCGATTCCATCGCTTCGATGATGCGGCACGCATACTCCTCAGATCGATCAGCAGTAAGAACACGATCGGTGTTGGCGTCCTCAAGAAGCTGAGTGTAGTGATCGTCAACTCGAGTGGTACGACGTTGTAGATCCTGTCGAATCTGGTTCAAGTTGAAATCTTCAATGGTGTCTTCGTTCGTGCGGAAATACGGCGTGTACTCCGACATGTGTCGGGTCGACTCTGTGACGAAGTATCCGAACTGCTTCATAACCTCGAATCGAACGGTATCTCGAGAGAATATTTCCGGGTTTTCCATCGCCTCGAAAAGTTGTGGGTAGGCATCCTGCCCGTCTACCTCGAATCGCAAGAACCATGCGAGGTGATTGATTCCGGCGACCCAGCCTTTTACTCGATCCTTAGAAACACCGATAAAGTCGGCGAGATCTGCAGTTGTGTGCTGAACGCTGTGGCATAGACCTATCGTTGGCACGTCGGTCGCTTCAGCGATAGCCCAGCAAGCAATCGCCATCGGGTTTGTGTAGTTCAACAACGTCGCGTTCGGGGCAACGTCTTCGATGTCTTCGCAGATATCCATGAGAACTGGAGCCGTGCGAAGCGCCTTGAAAACGCCACCGGGTCCTACGGTGTCACCTACCGACTGATCGACTCCATACTTCAACGGAATCGCTATGTCGCGTTCGTAGCTATCGCCAACTCTGATCGTCGTGAGTACGTAGTCCGAACCATCGATAGCTTCACGTCGATCGGGCGTTGTTTCGACATTGATATTCGTCCCGGTGTCGCGAGCAAGCTTGTTTGCAAATTTGCTCATGAGAGCTAGTCGCTCAGGGTCGGTGTCCATCAAAGACACCGTCGAATCGGAGAGCTCAGGTACGCATACGATGTCCTGTAGCAATCGACGAGCGAACACCACGCTGCCCGCCCCTATCAGTGAAATCTTTGCCAAGGTAATTCCTCTCCTATGCGCTTCCGTACTCGAAACAATCAAAGGTAATACGGCAAGCTAGCACACGATTTCGTACTCGACCAGAGCCAGTGGGCTAACTGGCGCCCATCTCTTTCAAGATGGCAGTACCTCGTTTAATTGCACGAGCATCGAAGGTGGCTTTGTCGTCGAACATGCCACCTGAAAGGTTAGCTGCAATAAACGTGTTCGAGTGTGGCATCTCACGTCGGAATCGCCGAGCGAATTTGTTCGGTTGCGGTTTTTCCGTAGAGACGAAGTAAGCATCGCCGATCTGCATGACCTGAATTCCGGCCTGTTCGTCAGTACGAATTACAACTTCAACGTTCCGACGTTGAGTCGTTTCAGCAGCACCATTCGCAGCCTGAGTTGCGAGAAGCAATCCCATCGCATGAACGTCTTGAGCCACTCGATCTGGGTGCGAAGGTTCAGGGTTGTCGTCCCACCAATCGTAGGGTCGAATGTCGTGTGAAGGAGCCTGAGAAAATAGCGTAATCCCGCCACCGTTTTGTTCGATGGCCCAAGCAGCGTAACCGGGGTAATCGGCAGTCCACTGCGTCGATTTTCCTAGAATGGTCGCCGGGCAGGCAAAATTGATTAGGCGAGCAATCCCACTTCCATCAGCGCGGTTGACTGCCATCACAAACAAGGCAGCATTTCCAGGTCGACCAGGACCTTCGGTGAATGTAGAAACATCCGGCAGCAGTGTTCCGGTCGACCCCATTGAAGCCGGTTCGAGAGAACTCACGGCGATTCGTACAGCGCCTGAGATCTGTTCAGGAAGATAAGCGGAATAGGCAGCGTATTGAGGGTCGTTTCGCCATAGAGGCGGACTCGAAGCGTTACCTGTAACGGATACCCAAACTGAATCAGCTTCGACACTGGCAGCGGCGCTGGCAGCCAACTTGGTCGAACTTAGCACTGATGCAGAAAGCCCCCATACGTCGAGGCTAACAAGAACAACTCGCGTGCCTTTAGATTCAAGCACTATGACTCTTGCGAGAAGATCGTCCAAAATGCCGGTCGACACCCGAGAGCCATGTTCTGGCCCATCGATAACAAATCCAACCGGTGGTGTGATTACTGCCCTACCGACGCCTGCCTTGAATAAACTAGGGTCGGTTTTGCCAGCCATTTCCAGAACCATTCAAATTCCCATCTAGGTCACACGAAGTTTCGACATTACAAAATTGCGCCTAACGATATTAGCGTCTGATCGGCTTTATACACGTACCAATCCCACGACCGAGTGTTACGCTCCGCATAGTTCTCGCCCTTCGGCCGATTTAGATGCATCAGCGAGGCTGGCGGATATAACAAGCGGGATTACGTGATGCGTAAAGGGATTTGACGATGGAGCAGTTCGAGATTTTCGATAATGAGTTTCAAAGGATTCTGGGTTCGACTCCAGAATTGATTCAACGTGCCGACGGACTCGCCTTCGCCGAGGGTGTCTGTTGGGTTCCCCGATTGAACAAAGTTATCGCAAGCGATATTCCGAACAATCGAATTGTGAGTTGGGGCGAGTCGAAGGGTTTTGGTATTTACCGAGAGCCTTCTGATTGTTCAAACGGAAACACGGTCGACCGTCAAGGCAGGATTATTTCGTGCCTGACACGCGGACGAGCGGTCGTACGTGAAGAGTTGGACGGCACGATCACCACGATTGCTGATTCGTTTAATGGCGGAAAACTGACTTCGCCCAACGATGTGGCAGTGAAATCGGACGGTTCGATCTGGTTTACCGATCCTGACTACGGATTTCTTCACCCTGAACTCGGGCATGGTCAAATCCCAGAACAAGAGCGTAACCGCGTCTTCCGCGTCGACGGCGACACGCTCGATATTTCGATGGCAAGTGAAGATTTCGACAAGCCAAACGGCATCACGTTTTCGCCGGATGAATCAGTCCTTTATGTCGGCGATACGGGTCGAACACACGGCGAGTTTCGACCCCATAATCTTATGGCGTTCGATGTGTCTGGCGACAAGCTCGAAAATCCACGACTCTTCGCCGATGTCGACCCCCATGTCCCCGACGGCTTCCGTGCCGACGTAAACAGCAATATCTGGGTTGCAGCCGGAGATGGAATCCAAGTATTCAACCCGGCGGGCAAATTGCTCGGTAAAATCCACACTCCAGAAGTATCGGCAAACCTGTCGTTCGGCATGTCGGATAACCAAACACTGTTTATCGGCGCAACAAGCTCAATCTGGAGCATCGAACTTAATATCGCTGGCGCTACTCGTCCAACCAACTAACTACACACGATTCGACGCTCCGTAATCAACGAATCTCAAACCACCTTTAACAACGAGAAAGAACATAATTTCCAATGACAGCTGAAAACAAGACTTTCCCGAATCATCGATCACAGATTCCTTCTGAAGAGCTGCTCAAAGGTATCGAAGTGATTGACGATCGCTTTCTAGATCTCATAGACGCAAACGCTGAAATATCTAAACACTTCACCGGTTGCGAATGGGCCGAGGGTCCGGCGTACTTTCCTGAGGGCGACTATGTTTTGTGGTCGGATATTCCAAACAACCGAATCCTAAAGTTCGAAGCTGGATCAGGTGACACGACCGTCTTTCGCGAGCCGTGCAACAACACGAACGGACACTACCGCGACCAACAGGGTCGACTCGTTTCGTGTGAGCATGCCGCAAACCGAATTTCTCGCACGGAAGCTGACGGAACTGTGAACACCCTTGTCGACAATTGGCAAGGCGCTCGCTTGAATTCACCGAACGACCTCGTCGTGAAGAAGGATGGTACGATCTGGTTCACCGACCCTCCTTACGGCATCCTCTCTGACCGCGAGGGCAACAAGCGGGATTCCGAGCTTGACGGCAACTTCACATACCGATTTGATCCGGAAACCAATGAAACTTCAATCGTCGATAGCCTTGGCGATCGACCAAACGGTCTCGCCTTCTCACCCAACGAAAAGCTGCTCTACCTTGCCGACACCGGCGCACCTCGTGATATCACCGTCTTCGACGTCGCTGACGATGGCAAGACGTTGTCTAACCGTCGCCTGTTTGCCGAAGTACGACCTGGGGCATCAGATGGCTTCCGTGTTGATGAACAAGGCAACGTATGGACTAGCGCACGAGATGGCGTGCAGTGCTACTCGTCCGATGGGACACTTCTTGGCAAAATACTGATTCCAGAACAGGCAACAGCCAATCTAGTATTTGGCGATGAAGATGGCAAGCGCATCTACATTTGCGGTGACACTTCACTCTACTCGGTTCGAGTCAAAGTGGCCGGATCACACCGTTTCTAGCGAGTAGCTGTGAACCAACAGCACAGAAATTTAGGCAGATATTCTCGGCTGTTCGGTGGCATTCACACAGAATTGCACCGAGAATGTCTTCCATAAATTACTAAGCAACGACAAACCCTTGAACAGGCTGGCTTGAAATGAAAGTAGCAATTGGCGCCGACCACGGCGGCTACGACCTGAAATCTGACATGACCAAGGTTCTCGAATCTCTGGGTCATGAAGTTCTGGATAAAGGTGCCCACGACTACGACGCCGAAGACGACTTCCCTGATTTCGCAGCTCCAGTAGCAGCTTCAGTTCAGTCGGGCGAAGCCGAACGTGGAATCGTTATCTGCGGCAGCGGAGTTGGAGCGGCTATCGCTGCCAATAAGTATCCAGGCGTTCGAGCTGGTCTTTGCCACGACACCTACTCGGCCGGCCAAGGTGTTCGACACGACGACATGAACGTTTTGTGTATGGGTGCACGAGTAGTTGGCATTGCGCTTGCGGAAGATCTCGTCAAGTCGTTCATGGCTGCGAATCTTGAAGCAGATGAACCACGATTTCAGCGTCGGCTCGACAAAGTCACCGCCATCGAAAAAGATCAAATCTCGAAAAGCTAGTTCTACGTATTACTATTCGCTAATACGGCAATCTGAACACGTCGCATTCACAGGAAACTTATGAACAACATTCAGAAGGCACTCGAAAACGGTCAGTCGATCTGGCTCGATTCGATCAGCCGCGACATGCTCCGATCAGGCGAACTTCAGAAGTTCATCGATTCTGGGATAACAGGTGTCACATCGAATCCGTCGATCTTCGACAAAGCCATCGCAGAAAGTGACATCTACGACGAGTCGTTGATCGAATACGCGAAGGGCGGTGCAAACAGCCAAACCGTATTCGAGCGATTGGCAGTGGACGATATTCGAGATGCAGCCGACGTTCTACGACCTGTTTATGACGCAGCAAGCATGCGTGATGGATACGTCAGCATTGAGGTATCTCCGACTCTCGCCGCCGACACCGACGGCACTATTACTGAAGCACGACGACTGTGGGATGCAATCGACCGTCCTAACGTGATGATCAAAGTTCCTGGTACTCCCGAGGGAGTTCCAGCAATCAGGACGCTCATTTCAGAAGGCATCAACGTAAATGTCACACTGCTGTTCTCTCTCGACGCTTACACAGCCGCCGCAAACGCATACATCGACGGTCTCTCAGACTTTGCCAAGGCAGATCGCGGCATGCCAGCTGCGGTCGCTTCTGTTGCATCGTTCTTCGTCAGCCGGGTCGACAGTGCGGTCGACAACGTACTTCCCGATGGACATGAGCTCCGCGGGAAGATCGGAATTGCGAACGCCAAGGTTGCGTACGCCAAGTTCGCCGAGTTATTTGATCGCAAGTTAGGTGGCGGAGGTTCGTTCTTCCCACTCCACACCACCGGAGCACAGGTACAGCGTCCGTTGTGGGCTTCCACAGGCGTCAAGAACCCCAATTACTCCGACACGATGTATGTTGATGGCCTGATGGGCCCCGACACGGTCGACACGATTCCTGAAGCAACGTTGGCGGCATACTCCGATCACGGAAACCCCGGATCAGATCTGACCTCCGACTTGGGTGAAGCTCAGGCACAGTTGAAAGCTCTGGCTGAAGTTGGTGTTTCGATTGATTCGATCACGGATGATCTTCTCACTGCCGGTGTAGCGACGTTTGCCGATTCTTACGCATCGCTGCTAGGTCGGATCGAAGAAAAACTTGAAGCGCTCGGCAAATGATTTCGGAGTAACGACGAAATGAAAGACGACCAGAACGTTTCAGCAGACCAATCTCTGCAACGACTGGTGGATGAATCATTCGCGTCGAGGCTGTGGAACCGTGACGCCACTTTGTGGCCGGAACCATCTCCCGGTGGTGACCCGGCCAGCAAAACACTCGGCTGGCTCGATCTGCCAATGCGGCTGTCGATGTTGGCTTCGCAGTTCGCTGATCTCAACTCACAGCTCCTACAAGATGGCTTCACCGATGTTGTAGTGCTCGGAATGGGCGGGAGCAGCATGACGACGCTGACGCTGAGCAGCATTTTCGGGACATCTGATTCTCCTTCGACCAACCGGCCTTCAATCGGACTCCACGCTCTCGACACGGTAAATCCGACGACCGTTTCGCAAATAACTGCCAAGCTTGATCTCAGCAAAACTCTGTTCTTCGTATCGAGCAAGTCAGGCACTACCGTCGAGCCGTTGACGCTGGAAGCGCACTTCCGTGCGGCAATGGCTGATTCGGTCGAGTCTTCTATGAATCGCAAAAACTTCGTCGCTTTGACCGATCCGGGCACACCACTTGCTGGACGAGCTAGAGCAGGTGAATTTGGCACGTGGGTATCAACGCCAGATAAAGTTGGAGGCAGGTTCTCAGCGCTCAGTGCGTTCGGAATGATGCCTGCTGCAGCGACCGGTATGAATCTTCGAGCATTCGCCGAATCTGCCGCCCGTATGGCACAACAATGCCAATTCGACTCGAAAGAAAATCCAGGTTTAGCTCTCGGTGCATTCTTGGCGTCGAACGCGCACGCAGGACGAAATAAAGTCACCCTGATCACCAGCGATGAGTATTCGATATTCGGAATGTGGGTCGACCAGCTTCTAGCCGAATCAACTGGAAAAAACGGAAAAGGCCTGATTCCAATTACTGGCGAACCGGAGTTGACTCTCGATGATTTTGCGCCAGATCGCCAGTTCGTCGTGTATAAATCTGGAGGTGAAGAAAAGCGAATTGACCATGTTATATCTGCACTTCGAAGGTCGGATAATCCAGTATTCGTCATCGAACCACCAACACCCGACAAACACGAAATTGCCGGGGATTTTTTCCGGTGGCAATTTGCTACAGCCGCTGCTTCGTCATTGCTGGACATTTACCCATTCGATCAGCCAGATGTCGAATCAGCCAAAGTGAAATCGCGGGAACTTCTTTCGAACCCGACAACCTCGATCAAAAAATTCCCGCTCAGTAATGCGCTCGAATACATTGCGGGTGAATCTGCTCCCCGTTACGTTGCGTTAACGGCGTTTCTACCAGAATCGGATGAACTAACAGCTGCTTTCTCAAAGCTCCGCAAGGCGATATCAGAAAAGACCGGGATGGCGACAACATTCGGGTACGGTCCTCGCTATCTCCACTCAACAGGCCAGCTGTACAAAGGCGGACCACAGAACGCGATCGTACTAGGTTTCGTATCAGGGAAATACGATCATCTTGCCGTGCCGGGCGAGTCGTACACTTTCGGTCAACTGACCGAGGTTCAAGCAGCCGGCGACTTTGCGGTTATGGCTGAAGGCGGCCAAACAGTTCTACCGATCAAGATCCAAGGCGACTTGGTCGAGGAACTGAAGACGGCAGTACGAGCCCTAAATAAGAACTAGACAAGACAGCCAAATTTGAACGAACAGAACGGCCCTCAACGATTCGGAGACCTTCAAATGACTAGCTCGACAATCAACTCAAACGCTAATTACTTCATCGCACTTGACGATCGAATTGACCTAATTTCTGAGGTACTCGCACCTACCGGTCAGCCAACGGCTGCCGATCGCGAACAAGCGGCCAATCTCAAGCGCGTAGTTTTCGATGGCATAACTACTGCAGTCGAAAACGGGTTAGCAAAATCGAGTATTGGTCTCTGGGCAGATAGCGATCTTGGAGAGTCGGTGCTGCTGCGAGCCAAAGCCATGGCGTTAACTACGGCATCTTCCCCACAAAGTGGAACCCATTCGCTGAATCGACTCAATCTCGACTACACAGCAGTCCAACTAACGTTGAATCCAGATGGACCTGAAGTAGGTCGTAAGGAACTCCTTGAGAGACTGAAGATCGTCTCTGACAAGGCGCGTGAAGAATCTAAGCCGTTAATGATTGAACTCGACTCCATACCAACGTCGACACAGGTCGAAATGTACGGTGGATTATCGAGCGCACGGGCGATGCTCGTAATCATGTCGATTCAACAACTTCAAGACGCCGGCGTTCACCCATCGATTTGGGCTTTTGAACCAGCTGACGATGAGACGTTCACTGAGGCCATCACAGCTCAAGCGCATGTTGATGATCGTGACAACAAGGTGCTGCTCGTTGTTGCAGAAGGGCTTTCAGCTGGGCAAATCGGAAACGAACTTTCACAATCCGAAAAGAACATAATTTCACTCGCAGCTCGGATCCAAGGGGTTTCGGGCGTATTGATCGGACCTGGTGCGTATTACCGACACCTAGTCCAGTTAAATCAAGGCATAATCAAACGGGATGAAGCCGTCGACGTGATCGCCGCTAAATTTGGCGATATCAGAAAAATCTTCGAGAAATCACGTACGACTTCAGAAGTTTTGTAACCAACCTTCAGAAACGACTAATGCCAGATCAGATCGAACAAGACAGCAGGATCAGCGCGTTCATTTTCGATCTCGACGGAACTCTCGTAGAAACCGAACGACTCAAAGCAAAATCTTATGCAACTGTTCTGGGCAGGCTCACCGGAGCTAGCGCCCCAGACCACCGTGCCATCGAACTCTATGAACGGATCGTTGGCTCAACCGATGAAATGGTCAGTCGCCGGATGATCCACGAGTTCGGTCTCACTGATTCACTTGAACCTGTCGACGGCGAACTCTGGAAGCATCTGCACCAAATCCGAATGGATGAATACCGGGTCACCGACGGTGCAACTGACCAACTGCTTGAAAACGTCTATCAGCACAACATCGATCTTTTGCGTGACCAAAAGCGCATCGGACGCACCGTATCGGTCGCAACATCGTCATTCAGCGATGAGGCGAAACGAGTGCTCGATGCTCTTGGAGTACGGGTACTACTCGACGATATTGTTGGGCGTGAAATGGTCACCGATCCGAAACCTGATCCAGAAATTTATCTGCTAGCGATGGAGCGACTTGGCGTTGAACCAGAACAAGTCGTAATCATTGAAGATTCGCCTATCGGCACGAAAGCCGCTATCGCGGCTGGGGCGTCATGGATATGCGTCAGCACCCCTTTTTCGCGTGTGGCAATCGAATCAAGTTCATGGCTAGATCCGCAGTGGGTTGTGCACGACCCAGCTAAACTCAATGAAGCGGTAGATCGCAGAATCAACTCGACAAGCAAGATCTGACCATCTACTTCACAAGAAGTGCGGTTGAATTTTCACGGAGAAAACGAATGAAACTCGGTATGGTTGGTCTCGGCCGCATGGGCGGAAATATGTCGGAACGACTGCTCAATGACGGACACGAAGTTATCGTATTCGATCCTGACTCTTCAGCGGTGAAAACACTTGCCGAAAAAGGTGCCTTGGCAGCTAGGTCGCTCAACGACGTTGTGAGCCAGCTTGAAGCTCCACGGACAGTATGGGTGATGGTTCCGTCTGGTGATATCACCGAGAGCACTGTCAACGAACTTGTCGAGCTTCTTGATGAAGGAGACACGCTAATCGACGGCGGAAACTCGAACTACAAGGAATCGCAGCGACGTGGCGAGCATGCAGCCCAAAGCGGCATCGACTTTCTTGACTCTGGAACCAGCGGCGGAGTCTGGGGCCTCGCCAACGGCTATTGCCTAACTGTCGGGGGCAATCGCAACGCCTACGACCGAAACAGGCCGATTTTCAAAACTCTTGCCCCCGATGATTCCGATGGCAATTTACACGTCGGACCCAGTGGTTCTGGTCACTACGTAAAAATGATTCATAACGGCATAGAGTACGGACTGATGCAGGCATATGCAGAAGGTTTTGAACTCCTTGCCGCCAAAGAAGATTTCAACCTCGATCTCGGAGCCATCGCCGAAAACTGGACACGCGGAAGTGTGATCCGATCATGGCTACTCGACCTCACGGTTGATGAGCTAGAAAAAGACCCTCATTTAGATGAACTCAGTTCGTATGTAGATGATTCGGGTGAAGGACGCTGGACTGTCGATGCATCAGTGGAACTAGCAGTCCCGGCTCCTGTGATTACAGCTGCACTGCAAATGAGATTCCGCTCACGCCAGTCCAATCCTCTGGGCGGCAAGATGCTCGCAGCAATGCGTAACGGCTTCGGTGGACACGCCGTGAAGAAGGCAGATTAAGTCTATGTCTGACGAGAACTTCCGTGCGCCACCCCACTACCCATTGCTCAATACCCAAATGATGTCGGCGCGCGAACTTAGAGAAACCCTCGAAGACCTGTGGGAATGGGTGAACGAAGCTGAAATGGCGCCAGAAGATGTCGCACCTCCCGACGAGCTAATTCAGGACGTTCGACACCAAATGGGAACGGTTATCGAAGAACGGGTTGATCGACATTCCGATGAACCAAGCGGTTCACGAAGCGGCTAACCGAGTAACCGACCGTATAGTTCAGACTGTCGCTGTCTGCCTTCGGCGTATAACTCAGCGTTAGCAAGGTTCGGTTCGTAAGTTTCAGCGATGTGGGCGTGATACGTGTCGAGACTGTCCCAAACGCCTAGTGCGTTCAATGCCAGCACTGCCGTTCCCCTGCTGGTGTCTTGCTGCTCTGCCGATACGCCTACTGGCACGCCCAGCACGTCGGACATCGTTTGTAGCCACCACGGAGAGTTCTGTATCGCTCCGCCGCTGGCGATCATCTGATAGCCCGACTTCACACCCGGCAACAGTAGGTCGGCGACCATAGCAAATCGATAAGACACCGATTCGAGCATTGCCTGAAGAATTTCCATAGGAGTGGTCGATATTCTCACTCCTTCGAGTACGCCGGTGGCAGAGGTTGACCAACCGGTCGCTCGTTCGCCAGCGATAAACGGTAGAACATTAATTCCGTGCTGTGCCGGCTGAAGTTTTGACAGCTCAAAATTTAGCTGCTCGATTGGTGGCAGCTTGAGATTGTCGAGCGCCCACTGCACGACGTTCCCGCCTTCAGAGAACGATCCCCCGAGCAATGTTCGATTGCTTCCGAGTCGATACGCCCAAAGACCGGTCGGCACGTCAGGCGCAGGACCCTCAGTGAGCACGCGCATCGCGCCAGTTGTGCCAACGGTCAGTGCCACTTTGGTCTCGTCCACACAACCAGTACCGACGTTAACTGCGGCACCATCGCCAACAGCTAGCAGGAACGGTAGTTCAGCCAACGCTGGCCATCGTAGAGCGAATTCGTTGGTTAATCCACGTTCGGGCGAACTCCATGGTGCTAGCTCGGGAAGATTGCTTTCGTCGATTCCGAGTCGACCAAGCAGACCGTGATCCCACTCAAGATCGTGCCTGTTCAGGAGACCACTCCACGATGACACACAGTAGCTCGCCTTTACGTCGCTGCGACCAAACCATTTCGTAAAAATATAGGTTGATACGTCGACATAACGGTCGACTTGGTCGGCAAGTTCAGGTTGCGTTCTTCTCAACCATCGAATGCGCCCAGGCAGGTACGAAGTGTGCTGCATCACCCCGGTGCGGTCATAAATGATCGGAACGTTTAACTCATCACGAAGCCGATCGACATCCGCGGCCGAACGAGTGTCGGCGTAGCTGTAGACGGGCGTGATAGCGTTTCCTTCTGAATCAACGCCGAGCACCGTGCTTGCCATGCAATCGAATCCAACACCGATTATCTCGGATGCTAGATTGCCAGCTTTTTTGAGAACTGAATCGATGGCCTGCTCTGTGGCGACTCGAATCTGGTCTGCGTCTTCTTCAGACGTTCCATCGGAGGCTACGGTCTGGGCGTGAGGGATGCTCTCCTCAACGCCTTTTACGCTTTGAGCGTGCGCATCGAACAATCCGGCCTTAACCGACGAGCTGCCGATATCGACTGCCAGCACGAACGGCGATTCGTAATCGCTCAATGAATCACCCCTTCGCCTCGTATCGCACTAAGAGACCAAATATTTTTCGACGAGTGATTGATCGATTTCTATCCCAAGCCCCGGCTTATCGCTTACCTCGAAGTACCCATTACGGGGTCCGTACTCTTCAGAAGTAATCGCATTCTTGTAGCCGTTGGCGTGATGACCGTGCTCCATAATCATGAAGTTTGAACAGGACGCCGAGTATTCAACCGTTGCCGCTACCGACAATATTCCGCCGCCACCGACATGGGGCGCCACAGGAATGTTGTAGGTATCGGCAATCGTTCCAATACGGTGACCTTCAGTGATACCGGTTCGAGCGATGTCGTGCATGACGATATCGTAGGCGCGACGCTCGAACGCCTCTCGCATTTCGTATCGAGTGCGGCTCCACTCACCAATAGCCACTGCCATATCGAGAGCTTCGGAAAGAGCCACCGATCCAGGAATATCATCAGGAACTAGGGGCGATTCGAGCCAAGTGAAATCGAGCTTTTCTAAAGCACGACCAAGCTTGATAGCGCTAGATAAGGACTGGCGCATGTGAACGTCGCACATCAGCATGATGTCTGGGCCAACTCGCTTACGAACTGCATTGGCTATTTCTGCAACGCCTTCAACATCGAGTAACAGATGAAGCTTCAGAGCCTTGTAGCCCAGACCAACATGCTCTTCGGCAGCGTCGGCCACTTTCTCGGGATCAGTTCCGCCTAGCCCAGCGTAAAGCTTGATCTTGTCGCGATATCGACCACCAGCAAGCTTATGAACTGGCTTACCGGTCGCCTTGCCAACGATGTCCCAGAGAGCGATATCGGTGCCGCCGATCGCATCGACGTAGAAACCGGTTGGATGGCCTCTTTCACGCATCGCACCATAGTTTCGAGTCCAGATCGCCTCGATGTCGAACGGATCACGCCCGACGATAAGAGGCCGCACCAGATCCTCCACAATCACCTGTGTCGTACGAGGCGCCACAGGTGATTGCGCTTCGCCCCAACCGACAATTCCTGTGTCAGTTTCGATTTTTATTACCGTCGTTTCGTGGTGCTTCGAGTAGATCGAAGTAAACGCCGATTCATCGACGAAG
Source organism: uncultured bacterium (assembly GCA_963932695.1). Taxonomy (GTDB): domain Bacteria; phylum Chloroflexota; class Dehalococcoidia; order Lucifugimonadales; family Lucifugimonadaceae; genus Lucifugimonas. The sequence goes on from CAWVRY010000020.1 coordinate 16,808, forward strand.
TAGTCGCCAAAATCGATAACACTGGGACGATCGTTGCCTTCTTCATCGTCTTCTCGAGAGATTCGGATTGGAAAGGCCGTTATTTCTTTTATCTTCAATTCGAGCGAAGCACTTTCTAAAGGTTGGTGCGGCTATGCGTGTTCAAAACGAATGGTGACCAAACAGGATCACACGTAGAACGATTAGTCTTTTTGCATCTTGGCGGGAATCATCATTTCAAAGAACTCAATGCGATTGCCGATCACGTGCTCTCGCACTTGAGCACCGATTGCGGAAGCCGCAGGTACCGACGGCACACCCTCGCGGTACGGTGAATCAATGGTTTCTTCAGTCCACTGCATGTACACACGATTTGTGTCACCGGGCAATGTTCCGCCATTGAAAGTAATAGTCACTTCGGAGCGCTGACCGGCTGCGGTGTAAGCATCACCCTGCTGCTGAAGTAGAGTCGCAACTTTGCGGGCGGTTCCGGGCTTCACGTCGTAGACACGTCTGATCACGTACATAACTCGCTCCTTGGTTCTTATCCCTAATGCGATTCGAGTGCCTGCTCGGCATGAAATCTGGGATATTTTTAACAATATTGATCGATCAGTCAATGATATTTTGACCGAGCACGACCAAAGTACATCCCAAACCAACTGACAGTAAATGGGTGCACAAGGGTTTCATCATAATTTCACGCCGTTTCGACGGATATCAGAGATATGATGAAATGGTTGTCGCCTAACTACATAGGCGAAACTAACCGTAACGAGCAATCACGCTTGTTCGACTGGAGCAATGGATGAAGATCGGCGCCCCGAGGGAGTCAGATCCCAACGAGAATCGCGTGGCACTTGTGCCAGAGACGGTTGAACGCCTCGTCAAAGCTGGCCACCAGTTATTTATTGAAGAAGACGCAGGGACGGCCGCTGGCTTCCCTGACGCCGCGTATGCTGAAGCTGGTGCAAAGACTGCCTCTGCAACCGAGATAGCCGGATCGGTCGATATATTCGTCCACGTCCAACCTCCAACTGCCGAAGAAGTCGGTTCCTTGAAAAAGGGCAGCATCGTTGTAAGCACGTTGAATGCACGATCGAATGCCACGGACGTCGCTTCTCTAGCTTCAGCCGGAGCAACCGCTCTTGCAATGGAGCTAGTTCCACGAATCGCCCGAGCGCAGCGAATGGACGTTCTGTCGTCTCAGGCGTCTATCGCCGGGTACAAGGCTGCACTTCTCGCCGCTAACTCTCTCGGGAAATATCTTCCAATGATGATGACCGCTGCTGGGACTATCCCGCCAGCGAAAATTCTAGTGCTCGGAGCCGGTGTTGCCGGTCTTCAAGCAATAGCGACTGCACGCCGACTAGGTGCGATCGTCGAAGCATTCGACGTTCGAGCCGCTGCTGGCGAGCAGGTCGAAAGTCTTGGAGCTAAGTTCATTCAGCCACCAGCAGCGGAAGACGCTGAAGGTGCTGGTGGATACGCACGAGCGCAGACTGAAGACGAGCAGGCAGCCCAGCGAGAGTTCCTAAAAGGGCACATCGCCGATGCCGACGCCGTAATCACGACTGCTGCAATTCCTGGGCGCCCTGCCCCGCTACTGATGACTGAAGACATGGTCGACGTAATGAAGCCGGGTAGCGTTGTTATCGACCTTGCTGCTGAATCGGGCGGAAACGTTGCAGGCACGGTCGCTGGTGAAATCATCAACAAGAATGGTGTAATGATCAACGGACCTATCAACGTTCCAAGCTCAATGCCGTTCCACGCAAGCCAGCTCTACTCTCGGAACGTAATGGCGCTATTAGATCTCATCATCGATCGAAAAGAGGGAACTCTTACCCTCGATTTCGAAGATGAAGTGATCGACACCATGTGTGTCGCCCACGAAGGCGAAGCACGACACGGATTAGGTGAATAAATGTTTGACGCTGAAGCGCTAATCATCGCTCTAACAGTATTCGTACTGGCGATTTTCATTGGTTACGAAGTAATCACCAAAGTGCCGCCTACGCTGCACACTCCGCTCATGTCGGGATCGAACGCCATATCTGGAATCGTAATTGTCGGTGCGTTATTGGTTGCAGGACAGGCCGACGGAATCGCAGGTCAGATTCTGGGAGCCGTCGCGGTCGGACTCGGCATGATCAATGTGGTTGGTGGCTTCATGGTTACCGACAGAATGCTCAAAATGTTCCGAAGGTCCGGTGACAAACGATGAGCACCGATGCAATTTTCCACCTGAACATTACGAACGCGGCGTACATAGTTGCGGCGATTCTGTTCATTGTCGGACTCAAACAGCTCGGCTCACCAGCTACTGCTCGAAACGGTAACCGAATGTCGGCCCTAGCGATGTTGGTTGCAATTGTCGCAACCGTGGTCGGCAACGATATTGCGTCTTGGGAATTCATTCTCGCCGGTGCCATCGTCGGTTCAGCAATCGGAGCGTTCTCGGCTCGCAAGGTCGCGATGACGTCGATGCCACAGCTTGTGGCAATCTTCAATGGTTTCGGCGGAGCCGCCTCGGCGGTGGTTGCTGCAGCCGCACTAATTAAGTTAATCGACGATGGAGCGGACATCGCTCAGGACGTATCGATAACGATCATGGCCTCGGTAATCGTTGGTGGTGTGACGCTAACCGGTAGCTTCATCGCTTACGGCAAGCTTCAAGGCATTGTGCCGACTCGACCGATTCTGCTGCCGATTCGAAATGTAATCAACGTTGCGTTATTGATTGGAATGATCGCATCGACCGTTTGGTTGGTGATCGATCCTTCGATGACCGCATTCATGATCGCCGGTGCAATTGCACTTGCCCTCGGAATCCTTGTCGTAATTCCAATTGGCGGAGCCGATATGCCAGTTGTAATCGCTCTTTTGAACTCTTACTCGGGTATCGCTGGAGCGGCGACTGGTTTCGTGCTTGGAAACACCGTCCTCATCATCGCTGGTTCTCTGGTTGGTGCGTCGGGTCTGATTCTCACGAGGATCATGACCAAAGCGATGAACCGATCGCTAGCTAACGTCATGCTCGGTGGATTCGGTGTCGAAGATGGTGCAGCCAGCGCGGGTAGCGACGATGACCGCCCGGTCACTTCGATCCAGCCTGAAGACGCTGCAATGATGCTGGCGTACGCACAGTCGGTGATCTTCGTTCCTGGTTACGGTCTAGCGGTTGCTCAGGCTCAACACCAGGTTCGTGAACTTGCCGACTTGCTCAAGGAAAAAGGCATTAGCGTTCGCTACGCGATTCATCCTGTTGCAGGTCGAATGCCAGGTCACATGAACGTACTGCTCGCCGAGGCGAACGTGCCTTATGACGAGCTGAAGGATTTGGACGAAATCAATGGTGAGTTCCAGCGAACCGACGTTGCAGTAGTGATCGGTGCGAACGACGTGACGAACCCGTCGGCACGAACCGACAAGTCGAGTCCGATCTACGGAATGCCAATTCTGAACGTTGACCAGGCTCAGTCGGTCATCATGATGAAGCGTGGAATGTCGTCTGGGTTCGCCGGAGTGCAGAACGAACTGTTCTTCCTAGACAAGACTCAGATGCTATTCGGTGATGCCAAAGACTCTGTAGAAAAGATCACCGCTGAAGTAAAAGATCTCTAGGTCCCAATAACAAAGTAAACAAAAAAGCCCCCGGATGATTGCATCCGGGGGCTTTTTTTATTCGGGCTGTTGCTCACGATTGCTAGAAAGCTTCAGTCAGATTGCTATCAGGATTTCGAGGCGCCTTGTTCCAGAGTCGTTCCACCTGATATCTAGGCTTCCATCCAAGTACACGCCTTGTCTTTTCATTGTCGAATTTACGGTGTGGCAAATCGGGAAAGATGAAGAAGGCTTCATTTTTTGAGTCGAGTCGTTCCTCAGGAACTTCAACTGCCGCCCGAACAGCAGTTCCGCAGTCTTGCCACGAAGTCGAGAACGGAACCATGTCCTCGTGATAGACCACGGGAGCCTCAGGGCCACCCAAGTTCCAAGAATGCTTCATGTTGTAGTACAGCAATGTGATCACTTGAATACCATGTCGTTCACTGAACACTCGGCAAATCTCTTGCCCTAGCGCCTTCGTGTGTGCGTAGAGCCGTGTGCCGGGAGCGGGCGGCATATCTGGGGTGAGATCAAAATCCCATTCTTCGTACTGCTGCCCGACCATCTGAAAGTGCGGACCTGTAGTGATGACTCGTTTTATCCGGTGCTCACGGGCGGCGACCATCATGGCGTAGTTACCCATCGTATTCACATCGAACGCAATCTGACGATGAGGTCGCAAAACCGAGAGGTTCACGATCATATCCATGCCTTCGGCAGCTTTTACCACTCCATCAACATCATCGACTGACAACTTCTGAAACTCACCTGTGTATTCAGGGTAGGGATCGTTGATATCAGTCAGCAAAATGTCGTGGCGATCCTGCAAAGCTTTCACAGCCCAAGGTCCCAGCATTCCGTTTCCACCAAGAATCAGAATCTTCATGATGAGAGCCTTCCAGCTAGAGCGGGCAATAATCTCGCAGCTGTCTTCGTTATGAACCGCTGATGATCAACAGGAGACTGAACGTGAATATCCTGCCACTGAATTAGCTCCTGAGTCGTCAAAGCAGCCGCAAGCGATTCACCGATCACGCCATGAGATATAGCTGCGGTATCTTCTGGCCCGGCCGGCGAATTACCAATGAACGGCCAGCCTAATCGTAGGTTTACCACTTGAATTAGCCTGTCGCGGGCAAACTCTTTACACACGTATTCGGCCATATGTGCCACTAACAGTTCGATGTCATCTGCCGGAGGGTCGCTACGCCATTTTTCTGTCACCACGAGATTTTCCTCGTGATCCTGAAACAACTTCAATGTGCTGATGTTGATGTACCGCTTCACACCGGCGTCGGAAGCTGCCTGAAGCAGGTTGTACGTTCTGCGAGTGTGGTAGTCCATCAAGTTGGTATTCGACCCAGACTGACCTTGATATCCGATGTTCACAATCGCATCGATACCTACTACAAGCTCGTCGGTTTCGGCCCCGTGCCCTAGCTCGTTTGCAATGATATCTCCGTTGGCGTTTTCAGGAAGATCTGTGAGGCGCAATGTGTGACCACCGCCCAGTGCGCCAGCTGTGATTTGCGCCGTCGCAGAGGCAGCCGACGTTATCAGCACGTTCAATGTTCAACTCCGCTCGTTAGTGAAAGAGGTATTTGACCTGACCAACCCGAAATGTGGGCCGAGTTCGTAGATACTAACGCCATAAAGTCGTCAGAGTTCAATTCGTATCGACTAAATATTCGGTTTCTCTTTTCACGAATCACGCTCGCGACGGTCACCATCGACGCTTAGCCGGAAACACTCGATTACGATGATTGCGTTTTGGTCGATGTGCACGAAGTAATAGACTCGAACACGCTGCTCACATCGAATGGTGCGATTCAGTTGTACGGGGCATACATTCTGGAACAGCCTGATGACTGAGCAATGTAAGTTGAAGATTGCCTTCGATCACTGGCGAGCACTCAGATTCGCATCCAATCAGGACCCATCGATTCCGTGCGCCGACACGTTGACCACTACTACCTGTTCACAGAGCATGGTGAGTCGATCGACCAAAAGCTCATCGATGAAGAATTGGAACTGACTTAGAATCAGGTTGGTCAGCATCTCGGATGGTTGCTGTTTAAAGATGCGAAGGCGAAAGAGTCAGAATCTGGCTGCCTTTGGCACGACTATCAGGCATTCCAACGCGGCGAGCCAAATGAATTCCGTATTCCTGGTCTCACCTATCGAGATTCATAATCTGCTCGATCTTCATCGAATCCGGGATGTATCATCAGTACTCGCAACTACTAATTGACCGTTCGCCCAAAACCGGTATCACCTGCCCGTCTCTCATATTAATCGAGGTACCTACGGCTTGATCTCCAAGAACTTGAAAACGCTCTCAGCGCGTCACGTGCCTCTATCGATCGCATTGTTGATCCTTTCAACGATCTTCATCACCGGCTGCGGATCAGGCCAAAGCGAAGACGAGTTATTTCCACAGATCAGTGATCCTGGTCAGATTTTTACATTGAAGGACGTTCTAACAACGCCTTACAAGGAACTACGCAACTACTCGACCGATCAACTCCCCGGCGCAACCGACGCTAGCTATGGCTTTATGAGGATTGGAAGCGGCGACCCGTACGACTTCGAGATTAGAGTCTACGAATCTCATCAAGAAGCCGTGCATCAGGGAACTGCAATGGCGATTGAAGGCACTGGTGAAAATGCAATTCTCAGCGAAGATGACGCTACTTTTAAAGAGGGCATCAAAGATCGCCGAACGATCATTGGCGGCGGTGTAGGCGGTGGAGCCCGAAGCGGAATCGGGCCAAAATTTGCTAGTTACTCAATTTTCGGAAATATCGTAATGCTGTGCCAAGGCTCCGACCCAGAAACATCACTTGAACGATGCGGATTAATGGCTAACGCGCTGGTGCCAAGTGAATAATCTCAAAATTCAGAGGTTGGTAGTGCCATTTCAGTTAGCGCTGGTGATTCTGCTTATCACAGTGGTTGCCTGTGGCGGCGGCCCGTCAGATAACGCTTCTCGTGCAGACCTCGTAAAAGTGGCTGATTATGAGCGACTACTTACGATCAACAATATCGAAAACGTGGGTTGGAAACGTGGCAAAACGTATGACGTTGAAGGACTCGATGGTGCAGAGGAAGCTTACGTTGGCTTCTGGACCCCGCCCGGTCTCGGTTCACTCAGCTACGAAATTCGCATTTACCCCAGCCATCAAGTCGCTGTTGAAAAGGGCACACCGTATGCAGAAGACGCCACAGGGGACGATGCGTCATTGAATTCAGAGGATGCGATGTGGGATGAAGGCGTACGCGATCGACGGATAATCGTTGGTGGCGGAGCGAGAGGCAGCCAGAATCCTCGATACTACGACTACGTAATACTTGGCAATATCGTAATTCTTTGCGAAGGACGAACTTCGGAGAATTCACTTGAACAATGTGCACCTTTCGTCGCAATACTCCGAGATGAAGGCGCATAATTACGCTATTGAGCTGTCGATGATCGCAGTTGTTCAGCTATTTGGTTAAATCTATGAATGACTACCGAGTTGTAAACAGGTATATTTGGCGAACCCGCCAGCGAACTCATTTTCATCATGCGCAACAGGTGGGATTCGAACAACGATAGGGAGCTAGTTTATGAATCAGGGAAACAGCAGCAAGGCACGGCTGCTGATACTGCTTTTAGCAGTCGCAGCACTCTCGATTGCGGCAGTAGCTTGCGGCAGTGACAGCGGTGAAGGTGTTGGATCAGAATTAGATGGACCGATCGCCAAGATCGACTCCACAGACCGTATCTATACAGCCGACGACATTAAAAACACGCCGTTCTTCAAAACTGACGATGATTACGATGTAGAAGGTCTGGAGGCTGCAGTGGCAGCCGTTTACGGTTTCTACGGCACTGACCCATACAAACGCAAGGAATACGAAGCTCGTTTTTACCCTGACCACGCAACAGCGATGGTTCAAGGAGTCGACTTCGCAGACGAAGCGACCGGTGCTGAAGCGGTACTCCTCAAGGACATACAGAGATGGGACGAGGGAATCTCAGACCGTCGACAGTGCGCCGGTAATGGTGGACACCACTCAGGCAAATGCGACAACCCAAAATACTTTGACTATGTTGTCATTGGAAACATGATTCTTATGTGTCAGGGCAAGGACACTGCAGAGGCTCATCTTGCATGTTCCGAGCTTATGCTGGTGGTCCAGTAAATCGTGTCATTGAACAATTTGACGATAAGAAATATCCCAGTTCTGGTTGTTGTTGCAATATTCGTAGCGATGGCAGCGGTAGCCTGTGGTTCTGATTCAGGAGCCAGCGGGGACGGAGCGGCTGTCGTTCGTGTTGTCGATAACGACCGCATCTACACTGTTGACGATCTAAAGAATGCTTTCGGTGTCAAGGGATTTAAGGATTACGATGTAGAAGAGCTTCCTGGAGCTCTTGAAGCTTGGAAGGTCATCTACAACAAACTCGACTACGAAGCCCGCTTCTACCCCACTCACGAAGATGCCGTTGCACAGGGTGTACTTTATGCAGATTCTATAACTGGCGATGATGCAGTAGTAATAGGTGATGAGGTTCTGTGGGAAGAAGGGGAAAAAGACCGAAAAAAATGCAGCAGAGCAAGTGGAACCCCTCATTCAGGCTGTTCATATTCGGGCCGTTATCTTGAATACGTGATTCGAGGGAACATGATTCTTTTCTGTGAGGGAGATGAATCCCAAGAAGCATTCATAAACTGTGAAAATCTTCTAACACTTACTGATCCTGTGTAGCGTTACGCCTGACCAAAAAAGCCTAGTTACCACGTGTATCTGGGCTTTTTTTATAGAATTTTCCAAGCAGCAGCAGTCCGAGCGATTCTGTTCGGATCATCAGAGCACAAATGAAAATTGTAGAAATCGAGATCTCAGTATTTGAGGTGCCGATTCATCCCGCTGTCACTAAGGTGATTGAATTCGGAACACCTTATCGACGACGTTGGAAGCCAGCGTTCCCGAGCGGTGGAAAAGTACCTATTCAGGTAATCAAAGTGATCACCGATGGGGGAATCGATGGTTTCTGCACGGTGGGTGATTAGCGCTACACAGAACTTAATTGGCAGCAAATTACGACACTCCGTGAACTGGCTATAGGTGAAGACCCGCTTGATCGAGATCGACTGTGGGCAAAACTGAACGCTGCTTCAAGATTCCTCAATCCGGTCTGGTGGGGAGGTTTCGACAACTGCCTGTGGGACATAGCTGGAAAGGAAGCAGGCAAGCCTGTGGCAGAACTCCTAGGTGGAGCACGAACCAATGCCAGTACCTACTACAACACCGCTGGTTCGACCCTAGAAGAACTCATTGAGAATGGATACGCCGGAATCGATGCAGGGTTCACGACGCTGAAGGATCATCTGGCATTTGACTTCACTACCAACATCTCTGCTGTACAAGCGTTTCGTAAGGAGTTCGGTCCAACTGTAGGTCTAATGCACGAGGCCGCGCTCGCGAGCTACGACTTCGATGAGGCCCTAGACGTCGGCAAAGCTTTGGAGTCGACAAATTTTATCTGGTTCGAGGAGCCTATTGATGACCGACTTCACGCTCAAAATAAGAGGTTGTGCGACCTATTGACCATCCCGATCGCTAGTGCGGAGACGCTCATGCACGACCCAACACTCGGTGAGATGTGGCTTCGAACCGGTGCAACGGACGTACTTAGAGTCAATACTCGGCACGGTCTCACCGCGATCGACCGACTCGCCAAGATAGCGAATCAAATCGTTACTAACGTTGAACCGAACTCGTACGGGCCGTTGTTCGGACTCGTTCACGCACACGTTGTCTGCGGGATCAAAAACGTAGCTTGGTTCGAGACCGCTCCTCCCGACGGAGGTGCGGAAATGGGTGAGCAGATCGGATTACTGAATCCGGTTCGACCGTTGAAGGGGCAAGTCTCGTACCCTGACGCACCGGGATTAGGCTACGAGTGGGATCGGGTTCGGTTCGAGAAACAGCGAGTAGCAGTTCTATAGTGCGGCTGAGCCTGAGGACGTAGGCGGTCTTTGCACCAAGAAGTTGGAGCGTGAGATGGGTATCAAACCCACTATCCATTGCTTGGGAATCACGGCATTGAAATCAAATTGTTAACATAACGTTTGCAATTGCCCCCAACTACTCGTAGATCTCACTATATGCAGCGGCCAGCCCTAAATCCTTACTGGTAAGGTTCAGTTGCACGTTCAGACGTCGGTATTGAATCGCTTGTGACATCGATGGAAGGTCAATCAGCCTAGGTGCTCATACGCAAGCGCATGTTTGCTGTTCGGGCTGGAGTTGGCTTATCCCAAGCAAAGTTTCATTACGCAACGTTTACAAGATTTTCGGAGAGAATCCCCGATCAGCGCTTGAACTTGTCAGGCAGGGAGTCTCAAAAGAAGAAATCTTGACCAATACCCGGAGCGTTGTGGGTGTGGTTGACGTCTCATTCGATGTTGAACCCGGAGAAATATTCGTTGTAATGGGTTTGTCAGGTTCAGGCAAATCAACCCTCATTCGGTGCATCAACCGAATCCACGAACCCACCGCTGGTACCATCCTCTTAGACGACACTGATGTCACTCGGGCGACAATGTCCGAACTACGTGAAATACGCCGAAATAGAGTATCGATGGTATTTCAACATTTCGCTCTGTTCCCACACAAAAGCGTCCAAGAGAACGTCGAATACGGTCTACGAATCAAGGAGATGCCGAATGATGAGCGAAGCGACAGGGCTGAACAAGCGCTCGAAATGGTTGGACTCGGCGGATGGGGCAGTTACCGACCCGAAAGTTTAAGCGGTGGAATGCGCCAGCGAGTTGGACTCGCCAGAGCACTTGCTGCAGGCACTGACGTCCTTCTGATGGATGAGGCGTTCAGCGCCCTTGATCCTCTGATCAAACGGGATATGCAAGATGAACTCCTAAATATCCATGACAAGCTCGGAGTGACGATCATCTTCATAACCCACGATCTCAACGAAGCTTTGAAACTTGGTGAACGTACGGCGATCATGCGAGATGGGCGCGTCGAGCAGATCGGTTCTGCCAGCCAAATTATCAATAGTCCCGGTTCCGAGTACATTCATGATTTCACAAGGGATGTTGATCGTGGCAGAGTGTTAACTCTGTGGTCAGTAATGCGACCGATCAAACGGATCGACAATCCTGACTGTAGTGTCGACGAAGCGATGAAAACTATAAACGCCATCGACGGCGAGTGCTGTGTGATTATTACAGTAGATGGCGAACCGGAACGCTGCATCAGCCGAGAGAATCTTATCGAAGCCGCGGAGGCCGGGATTAGCAACTGTAGCGAGATCGGTATACCGACCCACGCCCTGCCCATGAGCACAGTACTAATGGAGGCGTTAACCGTGGTATCAGAAGGTGAATGCTTAACAGCCGTCAATCACCGAGGACAACTCGTTGGTCACGCCAATCCAACTGACATTATTAGTGCGCTGATGCAGGCTGATTTCCCCACCGCCGCCGCCCACTCATAATCCATTTACAGTTTCAGATCACACCGCATCTAATCCCTATAAACATACTGGAGTTTTCTGTGGACAAAATCGTTATTCCGTTGGACGCTTGGGCAGATTCGTTTATCCCATGGCTTGCAACGAACTTCCGCGACTTCTTTCAGATAATCAAGACACCTGTCGAATGGACGTTCGACCAGATGAACTCTGGAATGGTCGGCTTAACTGATGGAATTGGTTGGATAGCGATCATTGCGATTGCATGGCGGCTAGCAGGTTGGAAAGTCGCCACATTCACCGCCGTATCGATGGGTCTGCTTGGAGGTTGGAATCCTATTCTGCCCCATCTTGATGTTTGGGACGCAACGATGACCACGTTAGCCCTGATCGTCACCTCGGTGCTAATCAGCGTGATCATTGGGGTTCCACTTGGAATAGCAGCGTCTAAAAACGATAAGTTCGAATTCGTTCTACGACCAGTTTTGGATGCAATGCAAACCACTCCGAGCTTCGTTTATCTGATCCCGATCGTAATGTTGATCGGATTGGGCGCGGTCGGCGGCGTCTTCGCAGTGGTCGTATTCGCCATTCCACCGATGATTCGGCTCACCAACCTCGGGATAAGGGAGGTAGACCAAGAAGTAGTCGAGGCTGCATGCTCGTTCGGGGCCACACCCCGTCAGGTTCTGTTCGATGTGGAGTTACCTTTGGCTATGAGAACCATCATGGCAGGTCTCAACCAAACTCTGATGTTATCCCTGTCAATGGTCGTGATCGCATCAATAATCGGGGCACCGGGGCTGGCCCAGCTCGTATTACGGGGTATTCGTGCAATGGACTTTGGATCTGGAGCCGTTGGTGGGGTAGGCTTAGTACTGTTGGCAATCGTTCTTGACAGGATGACCCAGTCTCTTGGTCAATCCGATAAAGATCCAAGCCAGACACGATCTCTTTCCAAAGCGATCACAAAATTAAAAGGCCTGATACGAATTGGTGGAGCCAATTCTTCGAGTCTGTAAAACAACCTTAAATAGGAATATATATGACAGTCGTGTTTAAAAAATCGACAATTCTTATGCTCGGCATCTTGAGCATATTTGCTATAGCCCTCATGGCTTGCTCCAGTGACGAAGATAGTGGCAAAACTGCAACCGACACCCTTCCTGGAGAAGGTAAAACGGTTCAACCAGCACGAGCGACATGGGACACTGGATACTTCAACGAAGCGCTTTACTCTCGTGCTTTAGAATCCCTCGGTTACACGGTTAAGGAATTCTTTGAAGTCGACAACCCCATCTTCTACCAACAGGTTGCCCTGGGAGAAGTCGATTACTGGGCCAACGGCTGGTTCCCTGCCCACTCCCAGTACGAAGAATTATATTCAGACGGCGCTGAAATAGCAGGAACGGTCATGCCAAAAGGTGGTCTTGAGGGCTATCTGGTTGACAAGGCAGGCGCTGACGAATTCGGGATCACTAGTCTCGCCGACTTCGAACGGCCTGAAGTTGCGGCGGCCTATGACACTGACGGCAACGGTAAGGCAAACTTCCTAGGTTGTCCGGACGGTTGGGGTTGCAACACGACTCAGGCCCATCACTGGTCTGACTTAGGTTTTGAGGAGTACATCGATCGCGGCACTGCAGACTACAACGCTGCTATGGCTGACATGATCGCCCGGTACCAAAATGGTGAACACGTTCTCTTTTACACATGGACACCCAACTGGACTGTTGACGTCCTGTCGCCTGGGACTGACGTGGTTTGGATTGGTGTACCACGTGCCTCGTCCCATCTCCCGATTACCGAGGCAGATCAGACTCATGCAGGTATCGTCGGCGCTGTGAGCGACCCACTCTTGACCGGCTGGTCAGCAAGTGACATACAAGTCGTTGCCAACTCGGAATTCCTAAGTGCGAACCCTGCGGCAGCCAAGCTGTTCGAGGTTATGGAAATCGTACTGGCCGACGTGGCGAATCAAAACAACCTTATGAATCAGGGTGAAGATTCCCAGATCGACATCGAACGACACGTCGATGAGTGGATTGTGGCGAACCAGTCGACTTGGGATTCCTGGATTAAGCTAGCCAAAGCAGCCGGGTAATACCTCAACCCTGTAACGGATATCCACTGAACGGGCCGAGCTTTACATGCTCGGCCCGTTCTTAATTAAAAGGCCC
>CAWVRY010000021.1:0-29490 GCA_963932695.1 uncultured bacterium
CTTCCGCCGTGCGCATCTACTAATCGTTTTACGATAGTTAGACCGAGACCCGCACCGCCTGTTGCACGATTGCGACTTTGATCTGCTCGATAGAACTGGTCAAATACTCGTGGTTGGTCAGCTTCAGAAATACCTATTCCAGAGTCGGAGACGAGTATTTTTATTCCGTCATCACCACCAGATATTTCAACTTCGATTTGACCGTTATTTGGCGTGTGTGTTAGAGCATTTTCAACTAGATTCGAAATGATTTGGCGAATTCGTGTTTCGTCAAAATCTATTACTGTTTCAATGCCATAGTTTGTGACACTGAGATTTATAGAGCGTTCTTTTGCTCGTTGGTTGAAGTGCGCTACAGAATCCTCGATTACCGAAACTGGTGAGCCATGAGATTTGTTTAGTCCAAGCGCACCAGCATCGGCAATTGCAAGAATCCGCAGGTCTTCTATCAAATTCGAGAGATGGATTGTCTGTGTGTGTAGAGTACCGATAGTCTCTTCATCAGGTTCGACAACGCCGTCTTTGATCGCTTCCAAGTAGCCCTGAATATTGGTGAGAGGAGTTCGAAGCTCGTGAGCAACGTCGGCAGTAAGTTGGCGACGCTGTACAACGGCGAGTTCCAAATCACTCGCCATAGTGTTGAACGTGTTTGCCAATCTACCGATCTCATCCGAACCGCTCTCTGGAACCCGTTGGCTCAAATCACCTGCACCAAGATTGCTCGCTGCAGTGGTGAGAGTGCGAACCGGAGCCAGTGCTTGCCGTGTGAGAAGCATCACGATCAGTAACCCTACAAACCCAGCAGCTATTCCTGCGACCAACAGAGATTGCTGGAACGATGATTGAAGGTTTGTGAGGGGGGGGTCGACATATTCGAGAGCCCTTGCGACCAGATCACCCGTTACCTGTGATGGAACTTGAGTTGGCGGTGGTCCAGGATTGTTCGGACCTCGTAATCTAGCGAGAGTCGATGTGTAGAACTCCTGCATCGATAGTGGACGTTCTTTTCGGCTCGGGTGTTCATCGACGAGCATGTGTCCAATTAGTTCGCCATTGACGATCACGGGACGTTTAGTGAATCTGGATGGAGTGGCGAATCGTTCGGTAAATGTTTCTAGAACACCATGGGCATTTCGTACGACTTGGTGTGAGTCAGCGACTATTAGGCCACCATCTGTTTCGAACGCAACGCGCCATCCGAATAGATTTCCGACCTGCTGTACGGCGTACTGAACTTCATCCCAATCGTGGTTGGCTTCGAACGTATCTTTGACCAATTGTTCGGCACGGTCAGCACGAGCAAGTTCTATTCCCGCTGCAAATCGTTTAGTTTCGATCTGCGTTGCATACGCTGAGTACGCACTAACTGAAGCGATAGATAACGCTAGTACAAGTGCAAATCCTAGAGTGAGTCTTCCTTGAAGACCAAAAAACCATCTAAGCATCGAATCGGTACCCAACTCCATACATCGTCTTCAAATGTTGCTTGTTTGGATTGGCAACCTCGAGTTTTTTCCGAAGATTCGATACATGTGTGTCGACAGTGCGATCGTAACCTGAGAAGTCGTAACCAAATACGTTTTCAATGATCTGGTCACGTGAAACTGTTCGCCCATGACATTCGATGAAGTAGGCGAGCAGGCGAAATTCCGTTGGTGTCAGTTCGATTTCGTCGCCAAGAACGGCAGTTGAACGTCGTTCGAGATCGATTACAACATCACCTGCATCAATTTTATTGCCCGTTTCTTCTCGCTTTTCAATCGCCTTAGAGCTACGTCGTAGAACAGCATTTACCCTAGCGACCAATTCTCTTGGGCTGAACGGCTTAGATACATAGTCATCGGCCCCAAGGTCTAGTCCTGTGAGACGATCATCCTCTTCGACTCTTGCGGTGACCATAATAATGGGAACTGCTGACTCTTTACGAACATTCGAGCAAACATCGATTCCGTCCATACCTGGAAGGTTAAGATCGAGAAGGATGATGTCTGGCGATTGGTTCAACGCCATATCAAGTCCAATTAGCCCGTCTTCTGCTGCTAGGACTCTAAATCCCGCCTGAGCGAGATACAGTCGAATGAGTTGTGAAACAGACTTGTCGTCTTCGACGATAAGAGCGGTAAATTCTGTTTGGTGTTCGTTTGAAGTCATAGTTGCTAATGATATTCGCTGGTGAGCAATCATTCGTTTAAGCATCGTAATTCGTCTTTGCGATCCGTCCAGATCGGGTTGGTTTCAACAGCAAAATAAATTTCTGTACCTAAGTTTTACTTGAGTGATGTCAAGACTTTGTGGAGAAACATGAATTTTCTAGAAATGGACCAGTCGATAATCTCCAAAAAGAAATTTTGACTGAAGAAGAAGATGACAGTGCACTACAGGTGACGATGGGCGCATTGACTGCCGCTCTTGATGAACAATCAAATCGCAAGACCGATTTAGTTGCTGATACAAAAGACGCTGCCGTTCGAACTTAGATGTCTGGTGGTGCTGGTTTTGCAAGACTTCTAAAACAGGCACAAGCTACTCGAGATCGTATTGCCGAGTTTTCCAATGATTATGAGCAAGAATCGACTCACCTTGCTTAGTCACAAATTTCACTAAACGCCAAAATACAGGCTGTTGAAGAACAACGAGGCAAGATCGTTCGTCGATTGAAAACGATGAGTTCGCTAGCTGTTCGAGCTGGAGTTGAGTTTGGTATTGAGATTATTGAGAAGGAAGCTCAATCTCCACATCCGTAGCAGCAAATTGCTCCTCGTTTGATGCGGCGACGTCCTCGTCGAGTTAGAGTCCATCGACTTCAAGTTTCGGAATTCAAATAAAAAGAGATAATAAAAAAACCTCTGAACTGAGGTTTTTTATTATCTCTTGCAACTTTGTTTTGATGGATACAAATAGCGTTTGTATATTGGTACCCCCGGAGGGACTCGAACCCACAACCTACAGGGTAGAAACCTGTTGCTCTGTCCAGTTGAGCTACGGGGGCACTACAAACCATTCTAAAGGCAGGTGTGTTAATTATCGCCAGTCAGTTTGGTACGAAAATTACCCAACTGCACCTTGATCGCGTAAACGCTTGATCTCATTTTCATCAAGAGATAACAAGTCTGCCAATAGCCTATCAGTGTGTTCTCCGAGAGCTGGTCCCGGAGAATTAGCTTGATTCGAGCCCTCAGTAATGATTGGCGAGGCGACTTGTTTTATCGTCCCATATGAAGGGTGTTCGACATCAACGATCAATCCTCGCGCCTTGATCTGTTCATCTTCGAACACCTCGTTGATCGAGTTGACGGGACCCGATGGAACGATTCCTCTGAACAGTTTTAGCCATTCTTCATTGGTCTTTTGTAAAAGCCGTTCAGAGAGCATCGGTATTAGTACAGATCGATTGTCGTATCGAGAAGCGAATGTGGCGAACCGTTCGTCAGAAACTAGCTTAGGCATATCAATAAGTTCTGAGAATTTGCGCCAGAAGTGCTCTTTGGCACAAAACACGCTTATCCAACCGTCACTTGTTTTGAAGTTTTGAGCGGGTACTAGCGTTTGGTGAGAAGAGCTTGGCGTGCGAACCGGCTGCCAATCGCTGTTCTGAGTCCACGATGCGAAGTAAGTCAGCATCGAAACTGCAGTGTCGAGAAGACTGACATCGACATCTCTGCCTACGCCAGTGGTTTTCGCTTCTAGCAAAGCGGCGACTAGTCCTAGTGCAGCGGCATAGCCTCCAGCGAAGTCAATAATTGACACCCCTGTTTTTCCCGGCGGCCCGTCTGGCTCGCCCGTAATCGACATGTATCCAGCCATCGCCTGCATTATTGGGTCATAACCTGGTTCAGAGGCTCTGGGGCCTGTACGGCCAAATCCTGAAAGTGAGCAAGTAACAATCGCTGGATTAAACGGACGCAGCGTTTCGTAGGTCAGCCCGAGTTTTTCTGGGAGATCGCCGCGAAGATTGTTGAAGACCGCGTCTGACTTTTCGACAAGCTGATGAAATATCTTCACACCTTCCGGTTTACGAAGATCAATCGCTATCGATTTTTTCCCACGGTTGAAGGATTGGAAATACAAAGAATCGGCGTCGTTAGTTGCAGGTGGCACATAACGCGCCACGTCTCCGCCCGCCGTGGGATCTTCGATCTTGATTACTTCAGCGCCAAGATCAGCAAGGTTGAGAGTAGCGAAGGGTCCTGCACCAAACTGCGATATAGCGAGGATACGGATGCCGTGCAACGGACCTTTTCGATGTGTCTGTTCGGTCAAGTTTAGGATTCCGAATCGTGTGCAATCTTGCGTTCGCCGAGCGTTGCGTGGTTCTTTTTAGGAATTAACACGTGACGTCGAACGGTCATTACGCGCTCTTCACGTTGATTCGTCACTTCGGTTTCGAGGTAGACGACTCCTCGGTCACCTTTGGATGTTATTCGAAGATCAAGAATGGTCGACTTCGTGTAAATGGTGTCGCCGTGAAAGGTCGGACCCTCGTGTTTTACAGACTCGTAATCGAGGTTTGCTATTCCACGGAGTGAAATGTCGTTGACCGTTTGCCCGATTGCAACAGCGAGTACCAGTAGTCCGTTTACAAGGTTTTGACCGTGCTGAGTGCTCTTGGCGTAGTGGGCATCAATATGAATGGGGTGCTGATTTTGAGTTAGCAGAGAAAACCACGAATTATCGGTCTCGGAGATCGTTCTGCCAGGCCAGTGCTTGATTACCTGACCGACTTCAAAGTCTTCGAAGTAGCGTCCGTTACTCATTTTGTGTTTTGTTCCTGATAGCTCGGATAATTTCGGGTCGTTGGTGTGAATTGTTACGAGATTTCGGCATCTCGAAGTACGTTTTGGGCTCGCAAAATAACTGGCATATCGATCATCTCTCCATCGAGCGAAATCGATCCTCGCCCGTCGGCTTCAGCTTCGGCCGCTACTTCCAACACCTTACGAGCATGATCAATTTCGGCACCGGTGGGTATAAATACCGATTCAATTACTTCGACCTGCGAAGGGTGAATGGCGAGTTTTCCTTTGTAGCCTATAGATTTACCCAATAGTGCTTCGTTTCGTAGTCCCTCTGGATCTCGAAACTTCGTATAAGGCGTGTCTAGCGCGTGAACTCCGGCGGCCCGAGCAGCTATGGCCACGGCAGAGCGAGGGTAGGCGAGTCCGGGCTCGAATGCAGTTTGGGAGTTGGTTTCGGTTTCATCTACAGTGCGACTGATTCCCATGTCGGCTGAAAAATCTTCTGCACCGAACGCTGCCCATCGAATTCGATCGCTGGCTTTGCAGATCGAATAGGCGTTGATTACTGCTTCTGCGGTCTCAAGCCACGGGAGGATAGTTGTGCGCCCAATCGGTACTCCGGCTCGTCGTTCAGCTTTTGCGAGGATCGCTTCTAGTTCGAATACTTCGTCTGCATTGCCAATTTTGCCGATAGATATTCCGACGATGTCGTTCGAGATAAGGGCATTTATGTCGTCTTCGGCAAGACCTGATGCCATCGAGTTAACTCGAGGTGTAAGAAGTTTTCCAGCTTTTGCTAGGCGTGGAATAAGTTCCGCGACGATTCGTCTGGCTACCTGCTTTTCGCCGGATGGGACCGAATCTTCGAGGTCGGGTATCAGCCATTTCGTATCGAATCCAACAGCTTTCTCAAGCATCTTGAGTTGGTTGCCGGGTACGAACAGGAGAGTTCGAGGGTTTGAGACTGGGTCGTTCACGGGTGTGATTCTTTTACTTTCGTTTATCGAATAGTGCGTAAGTTATGGTGAATCATATAAGCGTTGAAGCGATGTTCGTGCGGTCGTAATCCCAGTTGCTTGTCTTATAGGATTGAATTATTACGATTTCCGAAGCCTAATTTGGCGTTAACCTAGCGCCGGAATGACACTGTGAATCAATGAATATGTTCCTGTTAGCTGGCGATGTCGACCCTGTCGCAAAGGCTGTCGAATCGCTTCTGTCCGACGTTTCTGGCTTTCAACGAGTGACGGATCAAGAGTTCGTTGGTATCGAATTTGGCTCTGATGATGTTCTTCTCTTCGCAGAAAATGGGGCATCGAGCGAATTAGTCAATGAAGCTGTTTTTCCTTCGACAGGGATGATCCAAAACCTCGGTTGCAGGCCTTCGCCTGCACTTCTTTCCATTGCATCACGATCAGATTCGCAGGTTATTGTTGCTGGAATCGCACCAAACATTGCTCCAAGGGTCGCAAACCGGGTGATCGGTTTTACCGGTCCGCTGTCTGTTAGTCCGATGCCCTCTTGGGGTGTCATAGGTGTTGGTGAAGTCGGAACCGAGGTAGCCAAAAAAGCACTTGCCACTCGTTCATCAGTTGGAATTGCCGAGATCCGAACACCTAGATCAGGATTGTTGACCGAACTTGGTGTGCGGCGTCATTCATTGGATCTTCTGGTGGCAGGTTCGGACGTAATTACGATTCACGTTCACGCTGGACCTACGGTATCGCCGTTGATTTCTGACCGTGAGTTGGGGCTTATGAAATCTGATGCGGTTCTGATCAACACTTCAGACTCGTCAGTTGTAGATGAGGAAGCCGTTATTCAAGCACTGGAACGCGGCGAAATCGCCGGTTACGCCACTGACTGCCCGAGTGATGTTATTTCCGCCGCTGATGAATCCTTGGCAGCTTCAGGAAAGTTGATCGTCACAACCAACCCGCTGACGAATCAAATTGGTGCTCCTCAGCAGATCGCAAAATACGTAATTGCAAATGTCGAAGCGTTCAAAAGCAAATCGACCGTGCGCGGAGTGTACGAGCCCGTCGATTTCCCTACGATTGGCGATCCGAGCTTTTGGTCGTCTCGAATGAGTCCTCGTCAGGACTGAGCCTAGTCGGTAGGTGGTGATGATGCTTCGATCGTGTCTATTCGAATGGCGCAGGCCTTAAATTCCGGCGTTTCAGTGATGAAATCGTAGGCATCAGAAGTAAGCCTGTTTGTTTGAGTTAGTTCTGGGAATGCGAAGCTCATGAATACCGTGCCGTGCGGCGATCGATCTGTAACCTTGATCGGTACCTCGACTGATCCTCTTCTTGAGCTAACGGTTACTTTCTGACCGTCGACGAGTTCCATTTGCTCCGCATCGAACGGATTGATCTCCGCAAGCTCCGATGGAACTAGTAGTTCAAACCCTGTAGCGCGGCCAGTTTGGGTGCCTGTGTGGTAGGTCGAACGGCGCCTGCCGGTTGTGAGGATTAACGGATATTCGGAGTCGGTTGGCTCCGCGGGTGGAATGTGATCGACAGGGGCGAAGTAGCCGGGCATACCAGAATCCATCTCGTCTTCGTGTAGGAACTGAGTCCCGGGATGGTCTTCAGTCGGGCATGGCCATTGAATTCCGCCTTCGGAATCCAAACGGTCGTAAGTTATACCGGTGAATATCGGTGCCAGTTGTCTCATCTCATCCCAAACGTCAGAGGATGAGTGCAGGTTTTGGACCACTCCGAATCGTTTCATAAGGTCTAACAAAATATCGACATCTGTGCGTGATTCGCCAACGGGTTTTATCGCTGGACGAACGCGTTGAACGCGCCGCTCGCTATTGGCGAAAGTACCATCAGATTCTGCAAATGATCCAGCCGGTAAAACGACGTCGGCAAGCTTTGCCGTGTCGGTCATGAATATATCTTGAACCACGATGAAGTCGGTTGCTTCGAGCGCTGCTTGAGCATGGTTGGTATTTGGATCGGAAATGACAGTATTTTCGCCCATGATATAGGCCGCTTTAACCTTACCTCTAAGCATCTGATCCATCGCTGTAATTTTCGTAATTCCGCGACGTTTTGGAAGATTCGCTCCCCACGCTTTTTCGAACTTTTCACGTACACCAGGTCGTTCGACTTTTTGGTAGCCAGGAAGGTCGGTTGGCAATGCTCCTGAATCCGATGCCCCTTGCACGTTATTTTGACCTCGAAGTGGATTCACACCGGCGTTTGGTTTCCCGAAGTTCCCGCCGAGCATCCCTAGATTCGCTACCGACTGAACGTTATGTGATCCGCAAGAATGTTCGGTGATTCCGAGCGTGTAGCAAATAGCTGCTTTTCCAGATGCAGCCGCATATTCTCGAGCCGTGGCAATAATGTCTTCCGCTGGAACACCGCAAATTTCAGCGGCATATTCCGGTGTGTAGAACTCGACGTGCTTGGCGAGTTCATCGAAGCCTTCGGTTCGGTGTTCGACGTACTCTCGATCGTAAAGACCCTCTTTGATCATCACGTGTGCGAAGGCGTTAAACAACGGTATGTCGGTGCCGATGTTGATCTGTAGATGCCGAGTCGCCCACTTCGTCAGTTCAATCTTACGAGGGTCGATAACGATGAGTTTTGCGCCGTTTTTTACAGCGCGCTTCATTCGCAGTGAAATTACCGGGTGGGCCTCGGTCGTGTTTGACCCTACGACCAACAGTAGATCGGTTCCTGCTAACTCTTCAATAGAGTTAGTCATGGCACCTTTGCCAACCATGACCGCCATACCGGCGACCGTAGGAGCGTGTCAGGTGCGGGAACAGTTATCGATATTGTTAGTACCGATACCTATTCGGGCGAACTTCTGCATGAGATAGTTCGCTTCTGTGACTGTGCGAGCCGAGGACCAGCAAACTAGGGAATCAGGACCTGAATCATCTCGAATTGCGGTGAAGCGTTCTGTAACGAGATTGAGTGCTTCGTCCCACGATGCACGTCTGAAAGAACCGTTCTCCTTGATGAGAGGATATTTGAGTCGTTCGTCGCTTTTAACGAATTCCCACGAGGCGAACTGACCTTTTACACAGAGTGATCCACGGCTTGGAGAATCGAAATCTGGTTCAGTTCCCTTTAATTGGCCATCTTCTGTCAGCAGATGAATGCCGCAGCCGACTCCACAGTACGGACAGATCGACTTTGTGCGTTCGAGGTTTTCCGCCTTCGTAGTGCCGACGATCTTTTTGTCCGTGAGCGCTCCGGTGGGGCATGTGTTGATGCACTGGCCACAGAACGTGCAAGGCGATTCAAGAAGTTTATTGTTGAAGAACGTGGCTATCGAATTTTCTTGCCCGCGCCCCTCGACTGTGATAGCTCCGGCTTGCTCCCAATCGTTGCAGATGTTTGTGCAGCGGAAGCACGAGATGCAGTAGTCGTAGTCTCGCTGGATGAACGGGTTGTCGTCCTTAGCTTTCTCTCGGACCACCAAGGAAGGGAACGCATCCCATTTCGCATCGTATTCTTCGGCGGCTGTGTGCAGTTCACACTTCTTGAACGAGACGCATTTGGGGCAGTTGGTAGGGGAGGACGTTTCAGAGAGCAACATCTCAAGAATCGTCTTGCGATAGTCGGTGATCGAATCGGAGTGTGTTACAACCCGCATTTCTTCTGAAGCAAAAGCGGTGCAAGCGGCAACCTGCTGCATTTGGCCATTTACATCGACGTCCACGAGGCACATACGGCAGGTGCCCTGAGGGCCAACTCGCTCGTCGTAACATAACGTTGGAACGTCGAATCCTGCAGATCTGATTGCGTCAAGAACACGAGCGTCGGTACCGCAATCGATCGCGATTCCGTTCACTTCTACGTTCAGTCTATTTTTGACCTGTGTTGTCATTGGATGAACTGTTGTTCTTCGTTGCCGATCACGATCTAACTTTGGTTGCAATCAAATATAACTTAGAGACTATGCGCAAATGTTATGGGATTAGTCACGACTCATCGGAAGATGGACTTGAAGCCGAATATTCTGCTCGAACTTCTTTAATTCGCCGCCACAAGAACCAAGAGACTATAACTGTACCTGTAGCGATGATAGGAATATCGAAGGGCTTCGACACGTCGCGAATGGAATCGTAATTCTCACCAAGCAGGAATCCGCCCCAAGCCAGACCGAGTGTCCACGGTAGGGCACCGATGAACGTGAAAATGGCGAATCTCGGCACATTCATTCTGGCGATTCCGGCTGGAATCGAGATAAACCCTCTAACTCCAGGAATCATCCTCGCAACGAACACTGTGAGCTCACCTCGAGTCCGGAACCATCGATCAGCTCGTTCAAGGTCTTTCTGAGTGATAAGGACGTACTTACCGTACTTCTCTATGAAAGGACGTCCGCCCGCCCGCGCTACGTAATATTCAGCCAGTGAGCCGATTAAGCTTCCGACCGCCCCCCAGAATCCAGCGAGGAACACGTAAGCGACTCCGTGACCGCTGTCTAACACGAGTCGCCAACCCGCCAGCGGCATGATGACTTCACTTGGCAGAGGAATGGCCGTGCTTTCGATCGACATCAAGACGACCACGCCAAACCATCCCATGAAGTCGTACACATCCGTAGAGAAGGTCAGAACTAAAGTTTCGAGCGCGTGGATGAGATCGGTCATCGGCTCTATGGGGATTTCTCCAGAGGATGCTGTTGTGCGTAAGGGCAGAAGTGGATGGCTACCCGAACACATATGAATTGATTCGACATTGTGCGATCGAAATGGCCTCTCGAATTCTAACAGTGCCCGCTTTTATTAACGGTAGATATTGGTGCTAACAACGAGCACCGGCTTCAGGGCTATTTGAACTGGAAGGCCGACGGAGAGGGCGTTCGATTGTAAAACGTGGGGAATTCACCTTCGAACTATCTGCATGACGGTCGGCGATCGGCTGATGTCTATAAAGAAGGGGGACGAGCGTTTTGTGCCGGCATGACTCCGTGTAGACAGACAGGTGGCTGCACCAGACGGCGTGCGCTCAATGCGGTTTCTATGGGCAGGTTTAGTCATGCGACTGCGCCAAATTACAATAATTGACGTCAAGTTAATGTAATTGATGTGCACTCGATGTGCCAATTTAAGATAAGAAGAAAACCTACTAGATATTATGTACAAAATAAAAGATAGTTATAATTTAGTTTTATATTTGTATAAAATAAAAACTAAATAAAAAAGGAACATGTTCTTGACTTACTCGAGTGGTTTTTTGTATTCTTTACCGGTGTCGTTTGGTGTGACTGGGTTCTGGGTTGTTCGCATTGGTAGTGCCGGGAATGCTTGGAATCCGTCGCTAATTCATACGGCGATTGGATGATTAAGTGACTACATTAAAACCAGTTACTCGATCGAACGAAAGGGGAGATGGATGCAACGCTCAAAAACTAAGAAGATGGTTCTCGCTGAACGCAAGCTGAGGCGACCACTTGAGCGTGCATTGCCTGAAATGGTGAACGAGGTCGGTCTCACTGGCGCCGCAAAGCGTATTGGGGTGAGTAAAGCCACGTTGAGCTATTGGCTACTGAAGTTAGGTATCGAAATCCGCCGGGTCGCTCTTGCTCCCGGTGAAGAAATCGAGATCAGACGCATCTCGGGCTCATGAATCTAATTCGCCATTTGTTCTGTTCAATTTCAGCCCGAAATTCTCTCCAGTTATAGATTGACCCTGTTTAGGGCTGTTGCTAACGTGGATTGACGAATGATTTTTTCGGCTGACTTTCATTATTATCAAGTCAGCTCACCTAAAGGAAGAAACAGTGCTGGGTAAACGCTTATATCTATTGTTAGTGGCTTCGATTGCAACTCTTTTTGTGATCGCAGCATGCTCTGAAGAGGTAATTCCTACTCAAGAGCCAGTTGAATTCGACCCAACAGCGGCTGCAGAGGTCGACCGACCTGACAGTTCGGGTGATGGCGATGAGCCAGTCGTTGAAGCTCCAGATCCGAGCGTTGGCGATGCCGAAGCAGGTAAAAATTTGTTCGTGAGCTGTAGTGCCTGCCACGCCACCGATGGCAATAAGCTCGTGGGGCCTGGTCTTGGCGGAGTTTACGCACGAGCAGGGGATCGAACTGCCCTCGACGCAGACGCATACATCGAGCAGTCGATTCGAGAGCCTAATGCTTTCGTTGTTGACGGCTTCTCGCCACTCATGCCATCGTTCGATTACCTCAGTGAATCGGATGTCACGAACTTGATTGCGTATTTGAAGACTCTCGACTAAACGGTCGGAGCGAATCTCATTAATCGAAAACGCCCCGAGTAAAATCCGGGGCGTTTTGCGTTAACGATTTTGCCGTCACTTCAAACTGCGCTGTAGCGAGTGCGGTGATCTAGGCACCTATGTCCATGTGGTACCTACGATCGATGCGGCCTGATATCCGGCACCAAAGCCGTTATCTATATTGACGACCGATACGCCGGGAGCACACGAGTTCAACATGGCTAGGAGTGCCGCAACTCCACCGAGACTGACTCCGTAGCCAACAGAGGTCGGTAGGGCGATCACGGGTGCTTTGATGAGTCCGCCAACCACGCTGGGTAGTGCGCCTTCCATTCCAGCGACCACGATCACCACTCGAGCGTTGTTCAGTTCGTGTATACGGCCTGAAAGTCTGTGAAGACCGGCAACGCCGACGTCGGTGATCATTTTTACGTCGCAGCCCATGAGCGAAGCCGTCAAAACTGCTTCGCGGGCTATTGGTAAATCGGACGTCCCTGCCGCTACCACAACTACGCCTTCAATCAGTTCCTTTTTATTTCGTCGATCTGCCCAAATTGCTCGTGGTCCTTCTTCCCAAACGGCTTCTGGTACCGCTTTTTGGAACAGAGTGAACGCTTCTTCCGACGATTTAGTGACTAAAACTACATCGGAATTAGCGTAGATTCTCTCAGCGATATCAGCTGTGTCTTTTGGTGTTTTACTTAGTCCGTAGACCACTTCAGGAAATCCGATTCTTTCACCGCGTGCATGGTCTATATTGGCGAAGTCAAGGTCGGAAGTGGGTGCCGTCAGGCTCAGTTCGGAGGTAGCTTGTTCAGCCGACATTTTTCCATCGGCTACGAGTTGTATGATTTCACTGATTTGAGATTTGTTCATCGACGATCAAGCGGGTGCGGAGAGCTGGCTGGTTACTGAAAGATGTGTTGGAGTTTTACGTTACGCATCTTATCTGGGTGCAGTGTTACATG
Source organism: uncultured bacterium (assembly GCA_963932695.1). GTDB lineage: Bacteria > Chloroflexota > Dehalococcoidia > Lucifugimonadales > Lucifugimonadaceae > Lucifugimonas. The sequence goes on from CAWVRY010000021.1 coordinate 12,929, forward strand.
AAATGGCTCACAAACCACTCCTTGCTAAATTGACCAACCCTTGTGGTCGTACCTATACTGCGACCCCCTATGTTGTGGAATTGTGCGTGCGCACATTACGAGAGAGACAAGAGGATTAGCATGCATGTAACTTGCCTTCGAGAAAATCTTAGCCGCGGCTTAGCAAATGTCAGCCGTGCCGTAGCGTCCAGAGCTACGTTGCCTGTAACTCAAAACGTGCTTCTTGAAAGCGATAATGGTCAACTAAAACTGACCGCGACGAATACGGAGATCTCCATTAGTACGTGGATCGGTGCGCAGATAGAAGGCGAGGGCAGTATCACTGTTCCGGCTCGAATGTTGACCGACTTTGTGAACTCACTCCCTGGACAGACAGTAAAAATCGATTTCCAGAATGATCCGGTTGGTGTAATTGTTACTTGCGACAAGTTCAATGGCACCATAAATGGAATTGCTGCTGAAGAATTCCCTCCGATTCCTACTGTGGAGGGCGGGTCGTCGGTAACAATTCCTGCTGATACGTTCCGTGGTGCGCTAGAGCGAGTCGTATTTGCTGCAGCCACCGATGATTCCCGACCTGTACTCACTGGTGTGAAGGTCGAACTAGCTGACGATTCGTTTACGTTAGCCGCCGCCGACGGATTCCGTCTTGCCGTTGAGACTGGAAAGCTAGGGACTTCTGTTGAAACAGAAGTTGGCGTGATCGTTCCTGCTAAAACTCTGGCAGAGGTTGAACGATTACTTGGAGATGGGTCTTCAAGCGTGGAGTTGTCTATCGATGCTAATGGACGATCTGCAAAATTCCGTCTTGATACCTCGGAGGTGGTGACTGCTCTCGTGCAGGGCACCTTCCCTGACTATGAGAAGCTAATTCCGACTAGCTATGGAACCAAAGCGACAGTTGATCTTTCAAGCATGGTTCAGGCAACAAGGGCAGCATCGATTTTCGCCAGAGATGGAAGCGGGATCATTAGGGTCATCGTAAGTCCAGGTGGAGACGACGGTGCGGGATCTGTGAAGGTCATCTCGCGAGCAGAGGAAGTCGGTTCTAACGAGAACGAACTCGATGCAAAGGTAGAGGGCGAAGAAACCAAGGTTGCGTTCAACAGTAAGTTCTTGATGGACGTGCTGAACGTGATGAATGGCGATGACGTCGATCTAGAAACAACCACTCCATCGAGTCCCGGAGTATTCAGATCTGAGAAACACCAGGGATACACACACGTCGTGATGCCAATGTTTGTCCAATGGTAAACAGTTGTGCGCTGATGATGAGAGGCGGATCATTCCGCCTCTTTTTCTTTAACTGTTTGCGCCGACCCGCAAGCGAACGCTCAATATAGAGCTTAGATGGAATATCGACGAACGCGTAGGTTCGGAGACCGGAGAATACATTAACCGATGCGAATACGTTCGCTCGCGTAACGGATTGGATCTTGGCGTTCACGACCAGCCATGAATAGCGCGATGGTGAGTGGCCCGAATCTGCCGACAAACATGGTGATCGATAAAACAATTTGCGCACCTTCATTGAGGTGAGATGTAGCGCCGGCTGACCAACCGACATTACCAAAAGCTGAAATTATCTCAAAAACGCCTGTACGGAAGTCTAAACCCGGTTGAACAATGAATATCGCAACAACCAGCACAAGAGCCGTTGCAGCCGCGGTGGCACCGACTGCCATTGCACGATGAACGTTGACTCGAGGAATCTCACGTCCGAAGACCGTTGTTCGTTCTTTACCGCTGAAAATAGCGAACGATGCGATAACAATCACAATGAATGTGCTCACTTTGATTCCGCCGGCTGTCGATGCCGATGCGCCACCGACAAACATCAGGCCTTCTGTGACCGTTGAGTTGGCCGTATGAAGTTTGCTGTAGTCGATGGTGGCGAACCCGGCGGTTCGATTGACTGTATGGAAGAACCCTTGCGTGACTTTGCTTCTAACCGATTCACCTCCGATCGTATCGGCGTTGTTCCATTCGAGCGACATAAACGAAACGAATCCGATGAGCAACATCACTCCAATTCCGACCAACACGAGCTTCGTGTCGAGTGTTAGATGTCGCCAAGTCCGAATCCGTATGACGTAAGTGATTGCGGCGTATGAAGCTGAAATAGTTATGATGACTAACCCTAAAACCCGCAGCGACTGCAAATCTCTGTTCACACCTATTATCGTAACGAACGCACCGATTCCGATAAGAGCTACCACGGCGGTGCCGACGAGCACGCTTTTCGAACCAAGGGCTCTGCGATGCAAGCCACGGATCTCAACTACGTTTGCAAGTGTTGCGTAGCTGGTCGATCCGATAATGATCATCGCTCCAATAATTACCAGAGTAGGGATGTCTCTGCTTAGTCCGACCAGGCTGCTTCCACCCACGAGTGCATCTGGAAGGATCTCGAAACCTGAGTTATTGAATGCCGATATCGAAGTGAAAACACTTTGCCAAACGCCTTCGCCTAAACTCATTCCTTGCCATATCGGTGCGACTACATACCAGCGAACAAATATGAAAATTGCACCAATGATCTGAACGATGATCGCCATCAAGATGATGTTTTGAGCGAGCGAGCCGATAGTACCGAGACGGTTGTCATCGAGCCCTGCGCCTACTACCAATCGACCTTGGAGGCTTGAACGGCGCCCGGTGATCAACAGTAAGAATGCGGCACCGGTCATGAAACCCAGTCCGCCAATAAAAATTAGAGATGCGATTACAAATTGGCCGAACCCTGTCCAGTGTTCTCTGGTGTCGACAATCACCAAGCCGGTTCCGGTCATCGCCGACACAGATGTGAAGAATGTCGCGATTGGCGACATAAATTCGGCTGATCTATTTGAGAGCGGAAGCGAGAGGAGAAGGGCACCGACGGCGGCTACAGCGAAAAAACTGTAGACAAGCATCATCGGCGACGTCGGTCCTCGAACAGAAACCGCGCGGCGTTCGACGTGCGCGTGTACAGGCGATATTTCTGATTGCCGCGGTCTACGTACGACTTTGTCGCCGGGTTTTGGTGAGAAAGGGTTCTGCAACTTAGAGAGTGTGGTACTCGGTGATCAAGAGCGTTACTTCACGCTGTTAGGAATGGACGCCGTCAACTATTAGAAGGTTTCCCGATCAGTTCGTCGTTGAAGATACCATCCGATGAGTTGGTTTATACCTCGTAATCACCAACATTTCGTTTGCTCAACACACAAAAATGTCCAGCTCGCTGGGGGGGGGCTTTTTTGATATCTAGTTTAAGTCTGCGGTTGCTGGGTTTATTGCTACGATCGATCTATGAACAAGACAAGGACTATTGTTCCGGCGTTATTCGTCGGCGCCGCACTGATATCAATCGCACTCGCTGTAATTTCCGTAAGGGGCGACGAGGGTGCCGTGCGCGGCCAAGTATTGAGCGTCGAACCAGCTTCGGTCACCACGATATCCAGTCTCACGATTCGCGAGGACTCAGGCAAAGTGTGGACATTCGATGGCGCTGGGACCTTCTTAGGGTTTACGCCGTCACATCTCAACGAGCACAAGGCGCTACAAGAGGCGATAACTGTTGTGTACGAGGAGTTGGAGCCTGGAGTGCTGACGATAGTGAGTATTGGCGACTAGCCCTATCGTAGGGCAGGAACTAAGTATTCTTCGATCTCAACTTGGGTGGTGAATGATTCGAAACGGCCAACAACAATGCCGTCGCCATCGACTACAAACGTCCATGGCTCGGTGTGGAATTCCCATTCATGGATAACCGGAGCCTCGATGCCGAGTGATGGATCACCAGCCGCAAGCATTTCTTCTGGGTTGTCAAAAATTTCGACGTGTATGAAGCTAGCTTGTCCGTTGTACTTGTCATCTAATGCTGAAAGGACCTCAGTTTGAGGACCGCAAGTGGCTGATTGGCAATAAGCAGGAGTTGAGAAAGTGATTACCGTGGGATTGCCAAGGGCTACGGCATCGTCAAAGCTAATCGAATAGAGGTCGGGATCAGGATTAGGTGCACTGGTTATCGAGCGCAGATTTCCATCGGCAGGTTCAATTTTGGTCGCAGTCAGTGGGGTAGGGTCTCCGATATTTGGGGCATCGGTAGCCGATTTGACCAGTATTCCGCTTCCTGCTGGAATCGAATCATTGTCTGCTTTAACTCGAACTTTGATACTCCACAATCCGACCTCGTCGAATATCATCGTGCTTGTGTAGGTTCCGTTACGGACAGGCCAAGCCCGCCAAGTGAGATTATCGACTACATGAGTTTCGTTTGACGTAGGCGATGTGTAGGTGATCTCTAGTTCATCTGCTCGATCGTCGAATCTCGACCCGTCGATCCCCTGAATGTTAAGTGGAATGCGGGCTGTACCCAGGGCCACATCAGATGCTGCGGCAAATACTACGAGCTGCTGAGGCTCAGATTTGTCACTGCATCCCATCAGTGCAATGGCGAACAATGATCCAAGGATTACCGAGGCCAGCGCGGTCTTTTTCAATTTCGATTCAATTCTCAAGAATAAAGAGTAGAGATGTTGATAGGTGACAGCGCCGGCGTAGATTACCACCGACCCGATAACGATAAACGTCGGGGCGTTGTTTTTGGGTTTCCTGCGAGTGAATCATCCTTGAAGTTTTTGGATGTGTCTAAACATCGATTTCAATTTGAAGCGTAGACTTTTGCTTCCGATATCTAATTACGTAATTAATACAGGATCTCAGATGTCAATTCCGTCCTCCGACCCAATAATCGTTGCTCCAACCAATATGCCGTTCCGTGCAGATGAATCTCTTGATCTTGACGCGCTTGCCAGGAACGTCGACAAGTTCTCAAACACGGCATTGTCGGGTTTTGTCGTCGGCAGCTACGGTGGGGAAGAGTTTCACATGGGTGAACCTGAGAAGGTTTCGGCCATTAAGACCGTCGTAGAAGCTCATGCCGGACGCAGGTTTGTGATTGCCGGTATCGACGCTCTGTCACCGACTGAGGCTGTGCGGTTATCTAACTTGTATGCCGAAGCCGGGGCAGACATGGTTCGGGTTCGAGTTCCGGCTGCGAACAAAGTCGTAAACACAGCACCCATCCAAGATTATTTCGAACAGGTCACTGAAGGTAGTCCCGTTCCTGTCGTAATAATCCATCAGCCTAAAACTGTGATGGGGACCGACATAACTAAGGAAGAATTGAGAGACCTGACGGCGTTCGACAACGTGTTCGCTTACATCATGTCTCTCAACTACCGATACGAGTGCCGAATGGCACAATTTGTAGACGAGAAGGTAAAGCTGTGGACCTGTAACGGGACGCTTCTAATGCCTGGGGGAATGATCGGTGCTGTTGGTGCCTGCCTGTTGTTTGGTAATTGGGGTCCGCACATTGCTCGAGACATAATTCAGGCTTGTCTTGATGGCCGTTACGCTGAAGCGCGTGAGATGCAGGAACGCATCAATAACGTGGATTCTATCGGCATGTCGTGGGGTGTAGGTGTTCAGAAAACCGGTCTCAATCTGATGGGCTATGAAGGTACGGTGCCACGTAAGCCAAACCTGCCGTTGTCAGAATCACAAGTTGCTGACATGAAGCAGGCATTGATTGAAGCTCGCATTCTGGACGAAGATGGAACGCCTGCTCCACAGGTCTAGGTATACACTTTTTGACGGATTTTTATCTTCACTAATCGTGATATTTTGCCAAGGAAATTATGAAAGTAACTAACCCTGAAATGATTCGGTCCGTTACCAGGAAATGGGACGGCGATCGAGATGCAAACGGTCGACCGTTGGTATCTGAAGACATCCTCGAACGGATGAAATTCGTAACGACTGAAGAGGCTTGGGGTACTTGCAAGCGCAATGAGTATCACTTTCAGTTTTCCGGAAACTGGATGAACCTTCACCCGGATCGTGTAATTGTCGGGCGCGCAGTGACTTGCCGGTGGGTTCCACGTCGACCAGACATTCACGATTCAATCGACAAGCAGGGTGAGGAAGACGAGCGTGTTGGATTCCAAAACTCATGGGTTATCGATGAGCTGGAACAGAACGATCTGATCGTTGTTGACTTGTTTGGCAAGGTATTCAACGGAACATTTGCTGGCGACAACCTCGCTACAGCCATTAAGTCACGGTCTGGTACAGGCATGGTGATCGACGGTGGAATTCGCGACACTCAACGAATTATTGAGATGGACGATTTTAACGCATTCGTTCGAGGTGTTGACCCAAGTGCGATTCTTGATGTGAGCATGCCAGAGATAAACGGCATCACTCGCATTGGTGAAGCAACTTGTGTACCGGGCGACGTTGTTCTCGGAACCAGCACGGGAGTGGTATTTATTCCACCTCACCTTGCCTTGGAAGTTGTTGAGCGATCCGAATCGATTCGTCTAAAAGACGAATTCGGTCAGCAGCGCATCAGGGAAGGTGTTTACACGCCTGGTGAAGTAGACCGGAAGTTCTCAGAAGACATGGATAAAGATTTTGAAGAATGGAAAGCTAACCGCTTGAAGTAGTCAGTTTTTCACGTAGCTCAGTTTAGAAATAGGAAATTTAGTAATTTGGCAGATCAAAACACAAGTTCAGTCGATCAGGTAAAGACTTCTTCAAGTCCTTCTGATCTCCGAATCACCGACATGCGAATCGCAGTCGTTGGTGGGGGCGGATGGCGATGGCCGATCATCAAGCTTGAGACGAACCAGGGTTTGGTTGGTATTGGTGAAGTTCGAGACGGCGCTTCAGCTCGCTACGCTCTTATGCTCAAGAGCCGAATACTCGGCGAAAACCCGTGCGATATCGACCGATTATTCCAGAAGATCAAGCCGTTCGGTGGTCATGGTCGACTCGGTGGTGGTGTTTGCGGAGTCGAAATGGCCCTCTGCGACCTCGCAGGTAAGGCATTTGGCGTGCCCGCATACATGTTTGCTGGTGGGAAGTACGGCGATGACAAAATCAAGGTATATGCCGATACTCCTTTGAAGAAAGACCCTGAAGAGATGGGCAAGCTTCTGAAGGATCGTATGGATCGAGGTTTCGAGTTCCTCAAAATGGACATAGGAACTTGGATCGCCGAGGAGTTTGAGGGCGGAGTCATCAATAAGAAGATTTCGCAAGAATCCGCAACTGTTATGCACCCGTTCACAGGTATTCAGGTTACCGACTACGGTATTTCAAAGATGCAGGAGTACGTCGGGGCTGTTCGAGACATTATCGGATACGAAATTCCTCTCGCCTCAGATCACTTCGGTCACATGGGTGTTGAGAACGCGATCCGAATCGGTAAGGCTCTCGACCAGTACTCACTTGCCTGGTACGAAGACATGATTCCATGGCAGTTTGTGGACCAGTGGCAGGCATTGAAGGCTGGTGTTGATACTCCTGTTTGCACGGGCGAAGACATCTACTGTCTCGACGGTTTCAAGCCTCTGGTAGATGCTCGGGCAATCTCGGTTGCTCATCCTGACCTCGCTACATCAGGTGGAATTATCGAAACCAAGCGAATTGCCGACTACTGCCGGGATGCGGGTATCGGTGTTGCGCTTCATCAGGCTGGTTCGCCGATTGTTGCGATGGCAAATGCCCACTCTGCAATGTCGATGGAGAACTTCATAGCTTTGGAGATGCACTCCGTCGATAACCCTTGGTGGAACGATCTTGTAGATCTTGTCGGCCAAGAGGGTGATGTGATCAAGGACGGATATGTCACTGTCACTGACGCTCCTGGTTTAGGACTCGAATTGAATGAAGAGGCAATTACCGAGAACCTTGCAAAAGCAAGCGAAACTCGTGCGGGTGTTTACCCAGCCGGTGCGTTCGAAGATACGTCAGAGTGGGACGAACTCGATGCGCACGACCGTGTTTGGAGCTAATTCCTAGTTCGGAACAGAACTTTTGACAGACCGCTGGAGATTTTCTTCGGCGGTCTGTTTTTGTCTTGAATTTCAACTTCTGCCAAATCTGGTAGTGACAGGCCTAGGCGATGACTGGCGGTTAGGTCGGAAACTTACCGGATAAGAGGTATTAAATGTTCAGTTCAAAACTAACTAAAAGAAATTCAGTCGGCTTTCCTAGATCATTCCTGCCGTCTTCTTCGGAAATAGGAACAAAACAGCACTCCGAATGATCAAGTGTCTGGACGTAACTTGCGCAACATCGGTGGCCCGGCAGATTATCGGCGAAGGTGTGGTAGGTCGGAAGAACTCCGCAGTCATGAGGGCTGATGGCACGCCGATCATCCTTTACGAGAATCTGGACAGTGAAGAGCTGAATGTTCTAAGTTGTGCCAATGCTTGATGCCTGCCTTACGGAGGCTGAGATAGAAATAACTAAAAACCCTGGTCGTTATTCGGCCAGGGTTTTTAGTACCTGTTTTGCGGCACCTAGCGACGCCGGAGACATGAGATACACCCCCGCCCAGCCTTCGGAACGGTATTCGTGAGCCTGACGCACGGCAAAATCGATCCCAGCCTTCAGCTGATCATTGCCACTGGGGTACTTCGCAAGGGAGTCAATCACGCTTTGTGATAGGTTGACTCCAGGGACTTGAGCAATTCGTTGGGCATGAGATTTGGATTTGAGAACCATCACCCCTGGCAGAACTGAAACGAGATTTCTGAAGGGCGCAATAGTTTTCATCGAGGCGTCATCGAAAACCGGCTGAGTCATCACGTAATCCGCTCCAGCATCAATTTTTGCTCGAAGACGATCTATTTCAGCATCGATGTTTAGTGCCTCAGGTTCGAAACCGGTACCGATCGTGAATTTAGTGCCGCTATCGAGATTCCCACCGAGCGGGTTGCCGCCGAAATCCCTCCCGACATTGAGTTGATCGGCAGTGGCACGAATCATCTGAATTGAGTTCATATCGAATACCGCTGATGAACGAGGGTATGTCGGTGACATTTTTGGCGGATCGCCAGTGATAAATAGCACATTTCGTATGCCACGTAGGTGGTAACCCATCAATCTTGATTGAACAGCAAGCGTGTTCAGATCCCGTCCCGCAAAGTGGGCGACGAACTCCAACTTATCGTGGTCTCGCCAATCTAGCTTCGCTCTGATCAGTTCTACCAGATCTCCAGGCGGGATCAAAGGGAGGCCTCTTGAGCCATCGGTGATGTCTACGGCATCAGCCAATCCCTCACCGACAATCTCTTGAACCATTCGGGCTCTGAGATCTAAAGCTTTGGGATCGGAACCGGTTGGTGCAACCATTTCCACGCTGATTGCGAATTTTCCGTCAAAAATCTTTCGCGAGAAACTGCCGTTGGTCTTGCGAGAATCTTCGGCAGGATGTTCACGCCGTTGCCGAGCCTCCGGCGACATTGCTAGATCGGCGCCAACTGAAGACGTTCGAGATTTTAGATAGGCCGACATTTCGCGGACGTGTTCAGGATGAACTTCGCAACATCCACCTACAAGGGCGGCTCCTGAATCGCCAAGTTGCCTTGCAAGTGTCCCCATATATTCAGGATTCGAACGGGCAAGGAAGCGATGGCCGATGCGCTCGAATCCGCCAGCATTGGGCATGGCAGAGAGCAGTAGATCACCATTTTTGACCTCTGGTGCAGTATGAGCCTTTTGAATGAACTCAGGCGCCACCCATGGCGCGACGCAGTTGATTCCTGCTACTGAAGCTCCTGCGCTGGCAGCCATCGAAGCAAATTGTGCCGGTTCGATCGGCCAGACCTGAGTTTCGCCAACTCCTGGATCGAGCGCTGCATGAGCGATCACCGGAGGGGCGTTGTCTCGGGACGAGATATCTCGCGTAAGTGCCAATAAACGGTCGGTGTTGGTGAACGTTTCGAGAAGAATCGCATCGGCGCCGTTCTCGATTAGACTATCAATTTGAGTTGAATAAGATTCAACTGTTGTTCCGCCAGGTCCAATCGATCCGATTACGAAAACAACACTGCTATCGTCCGGATATTCGGCCAGATGTTCTTCGATCGCTTCTCGTGCGATTGTGATTGCTGCTTTGTTTATTTGGTCCACCTGATCTCCGGCTCCGGCGACCGTTAGCTCGGATTCGTTAGCCGAAAACGTATTAGTGGTGAGGACCGTCGCACCTGCTGCCAAGCTCGACGCATAGATCCCTTTGATTAAGTTGGGATTTCGAAGGTTGATGGCTTCGTATAAGAAGTCGGGCGATGCGAGCCGCCCAGTCAGTTGCAATATGAGCGAACCGATACCGCCATCGGCGAGCGTGGTTCCTATTCGTAACGACTCTAGAAATTTCGATTCGACTTGGGGCATGTGCAACTTTGGTTGAGGATTTAGGTGACGATTGAGCCCAATTATCACCTGTCCCAGAGCGGAATGGAGTAACTGGCGATTCATTCGTCCGCCCTAATCGATAGTTAGCTCGCCGGTCATTACTTCAACGACGTGACCTGCGATCTTCACTCGATCATCTACTAATTTGCAGTACATCGTCCCTCCGCGGTTTGATATCTGCCGACCGACCAGCTCGGTCTTTCCGAATTTCCCCGCCCAATAGGGCATTAGGACGGTATGTGACGATCCGGTAGCGGGATCTTCATTGATTCCCGCAGTAGGCACAAAAAAACGGCTTACAAAGTCAAATTCACCGGCATCTGCAGGTGCCGTCACTGCAACCCAAGGCTCTTTGAGTTTTGCCACTGCTGCGAAATTTGGTTTGAGTTCGGCTACTTGAGATTCTGTTTCAAATACGGCAACGGTCGTGTTCGCATGCAGAATCTCGACTGGTGACGCTCCGAGTGCAGATTGAACAGCAGCGACTTCATTCGCATCTTTTAGCGGTCGGGGTGGATTTACGGGAAAGTCTAGTTCGAGCATGTCGTTCCGATGTTCAACTGTTAATCGACCTCTTCGGGAACTAAATGCCACTTGAGTGAGGTCGGGTTGCAGTTTGGACAGGACAACATGCCCCGATGCTAGCGTGGCGTGACCACACAGATCGACTTCGATCTTCGGGGTGAACCAACGAATGTCGTAGTCGATATCGTGCTTTTCGCTCGGCACGAAGAATGCTGTCTCAGACAGGTTCATCTCGGAGGCAATCGATTGCATATCTGCTTCAGGCAGCCATCCATCCAGTGGGCAGACGGCAGCTGGGTTGCCTGAAAACGGCTGATCTGTGAACGCATCGATCTGAAAAATAGGGATTTTCAAGTTATTCCGTCCGAATATCGGCCGACTACAGGTTATTGCCGCCGGTCCACGGGTGCTTTTCTAGCTCTGATTCGATCAAATCAGATCCGAGGCCTGGTCGATTGTGCACTTGGAGTTTCCCGTTTTCAATCTCGAACGGATGGGTCATCAAGTCGTCACGCCAAGGAGCGTCGTCGTTGATAAATTCCAACGTCATAAAGTTGGGAATTACTGCACATATGTTGGCCGAAACCAGTGTATTTATCGGGGAATGGCAGTTATGTGGCGCAATCGCAGTGTCGTACAGATGCGCCAAATCGCAAATTTTCTTGCCCATTGTGATGCCGTTCCAGGCGAAGTCAGGCATGATCACATCCTGAGCATGCGACTCGAAGAACGGTCGATACTCCTCGGGTCCCATTAGGCTTTCGCCATGGCAAATCGTAGTCGTGGTCGATTCTCGAACAGTGCGCAGTGAACCCGGGTCCCACGTTTCAGTCTCAAGCCACATCATGTCGAACGGTTCGAGTGCTCTTGCAAGCTTGATGGCGCCACCCAGCCGAAAACTAAGAGCCGTATCGATCGCAATTCCGATTTCTGGGCCAAGTGCTTCTCGGAATGTTTCGATCACACTCACTGCATTCTCAAGTTGCTGGTATGTGATCTGACCACTGTTTCCGACGCCATTTTTCTTGCGAGGGATATCGTGTATATCTTCCAGAGCAAGAATGTTGGTTTTTATACCCGTGAATCCTTGATCGAGTACTTCTTGGCTGAGTTCACGTACATCGTCTAGTGTCGAGAGTTTCGGTACATTGAGCTGTTCAGCGTACCGCCCTCGATCAGACCCGCAGTGTGACCAGTAGAGTTCGAGCTCATCGCGCATCTTCCCGCCGAGGAGCTGCCAAACGGGCGCATCGAGCGCTTTGCCTCGGATGTCCCATAGGGCAGAGTCGATGCCTGACATCGCTTTGTAGGCGATGCCCCCACGTTGTCGGACCATGAACGACGCGTTGTCCCACCATGCCGCCTCTGACGCCATAGGATCCTTGCCGATCATATTTTCGCCAAGCTGGTTCACCGTTGCCGCTACCGAGTATGCGGCTTGCCACTCAGTGCAATCACCCCAGCCAACAATTCCAGAGTCGGTTTCGATTTTTACAAACGTCCAAGGTCTGAATACGCCATCGACGATAAATGTTTTGACTCCGGTTATCTTCACTTTAGGCTCCTGAGATCTAGTTCAGACTGCTCATTTGCGTCATATCCATATTCAATTGATGGATAGCCGAATTCATCGTCGATTGCCGCACCCGATGGAACCTCGGTGTATCGGTACATGCGTACGCCCTTCACCAGCCACCAAATTAGGAATACGACGACTATAGAAACTACGCCACCGATATAAAGCGTTTTATCGGCCCCAACTAAGTCCGACATAAAGCCGACTTCTGCCTGTCCAAGTCCATTTGCGCTCATCGCTGCCAGAGAATGAGCGGCTGATGCGCGCCCCCGCATATTGTCCGGGGTGGTCAGTTGGACAATGGCCTGCCGACTAGTCATTCCCACGGCATCTGTCGCACCAAGGAAAATGACTACTATCATTCCTGTCCAGAGAACCGTAGTGGCGCCGAAGAAAATTAACAAAACGCCGTAGAAAAGTGTCGCCCAGAGTACGAGCATTCCTTTAGCTTTGTAGTCACGTGTGAACATAACGATCAGGCTGCCAACGAGCCCACCGGCTGAATTCGCCCAAATGAGAAGTGAAGTCGTTCCTCTGCCGCCTTTGTACAGTTGATCTGTGAATATCGGGAACAACTGCCTGTAAAAGCTGACAATGGTCACACCGACATCGAGCAGGTAAAGACCTGGCAATATCGGATGAGATTTCACGTATTTGAGACCTTCGACAATATTTTTGAGGCGTGATTTGCCTGTACTCGCACTCTCAGCTCGCCCGTCAATGCCGATGAACATCGGAAGTACCATGCTGATCGCAGCGAATACGGTGATTACACCAAATGAGAGTGTTAAATCTGTGGTCAGGCTAGTTATGAAGAAGATCGCCGGGGTAACCATCGAACCTATCTGCATGGTTGCTGTGTTTGTCGCAACTGCGTGCATCAGGTGTGAGCGCGGCACGACACGTGCTGTGAGCGCTGATCTTGCCGGCCCTCCTAGGACACTGGTAGATGCAAGTACCGCGGTGATCAAGTAGATGTGCCAAATTTGAAGAGCACCAAACCCTTCAAGGATCGCCATCACCCCGATAAGAAGAAAACTTGCCGTCTGAGTCGCTGCCATGAGTTTCTTACGGTCGATCTCATCAGCAAGTGCACCGCCGTAGAGATTTGCCGGGATACGCATCACCAGTTCTAGAATCCCGAGCCATGCCAAAACCCAGCCTGAATCTGTTTTCTCGTAAAGCCAAACCGCAGTTACTGTTATGCGAAGCGACATCGTCATCATTGCAGCGATGCTGCTCGCCCAAAGTATTCGGTAGTCTCTGAATTTCAGCGCCGACCAAGGTCGGATAGTCTGGCGTCGGGGTGTCTGAGTGTCGGAATCGGGAAGGGAATCAGAATCGGATGGTTTCAAGTTGAGGTTCTATTAGCCGGGTAGTGAATTGCGGCATTTTAGCACCGCCCCAGCCACCAAACGAAAGTAAATTCCAGATCGACTAAGTTGCGTTCGCTGTGATTAGTTCACGAACTTTTTGTGACAGGCGTGAACCAGAGATCGCTCCGATGACGATGTCGTGGACTCGACCGTCTTTCCCAATCAAGAACGTCGAAGGCATGCTTTGCACCTTCCAATCGGTTATTACATTCCGATCAGAGGTGTTTCCAGTCACGTAAGTAATGCCAACGTCATCAACCAGCGCTTGACCTGATTTGTAGGTTCCAAGTCCAACGTATGGCCCAACGTCGACTCCAATGAACAAAACTTTATCCCCATATTCTCGCCAAGTTTGTTCGAGTGCAGGCATTTCCGCTCGGCAAGGAGGGCAGTTGCCCGCCCAGAAGTTGAGAAGTATTGGTCGATCTTCGCGTGCTACCAGTTCGTCGAACGAAATGGATTCAGCGCCGATTTCATCGGATCCCGTATATAAGTTGATGACGAAATCACCCTCGTTGCCCGAACTTCCACTGGATGAACAGACTGTGAGAATGATCGATAGGGCAGCCAGAGTCAGAAGTAGAGTTAGGCGATTGATACCTGAGAGTTTCATATAGTTCCTGAGAAGTTGTTGTACAAAATCGATATTGAGATGTCTGTGCACGCTTATTTGCCAATTCGATGCACTCTTACGTCATTCGGTGCGGCTCAACGATTGATTGTGATGGTAAATTAGCTCGGCGGTAGCCACGGAAATTTCAATGTGGCGATGATTTTGTGTTCCAAGCAGTTCGTGGAGATATTAAATGAGTGAATTCGACAGCAAATCAGTAATCGTCACAGGCGGCGCTTTAGGTATTGGCGGGGCGGCATCTGAGGCATTTGCCAAAGAGGGGGCTAACGTAACGATTCTTGATTGGAATACACAAGCCGGCGACGAAATCGTTAGTCGAATTACTTCTCGTGGTGGTACAGCACAGTTTGTTCACGGTGATGCTGGTACATCTGAAGGGTGCCGATCGACAGTCGACGCGGCAGTCGAGGTTTACGGTGGAGTGGATGTGCTGTTTAACAACGTCGGCATACAGCCTCCTGATTCGTATGTTGACGCTGTGGAACTCCCTGAAGAAACCTGGGACAAGATCATCGCTGTCAACTTGAAAAGCCGATTCCTGATGGCAAAGTACTCGATTCCTCACATGCGCAAAGCTGGTGGGGGAGTGATTATTTCCTCGGCCAGTGTTCAAGGACTCCAGTCGATGGGCGGTGTTTCTGCCTATGCGGCCTCGAAAGGTGGCGACTTATCACTTATGCGGCAAATGGCTCTCGATTTCGCTCCCGATAATATTCGAATTGTGTGTGTGAATCCCGGTGCAATCGACACCCCGATGGTTCGTAATGCGATTAGTGGAACTGGCGGAGATCTGGAAGACGAATTGATCTCAACAGGCAAGGCCCATCCATTAGGTCGAATCGGTCAGGCCGAAGACATTGCCAACATGGTGCTGTTCTTGGCCAGCGACAAAGCTTCGTTCGTGACTGGATCGTACTTCAACGTCGATGGCGGTCTGATGGCGATGGGCGCTTGGGCTTCGACTGTTGGCGCAGCTGGATCAGAATAAACTTAGTTTTTCTTGTTGCGGTCGTTTTGCTATTTAGGACGTTTGGGCTTTTTAGGCGGCAGAGACCCTGCAAACTCACTGGCTTCATTAAGCCAGTTGAGAAGATCTTCATCTTCGGCGATGCGGTCGCTGTTCAACAACACGTACTCTTTCATCGCTTTGTTATTGCCTAGGGTATCGAACGAATCCGCGTCACCAGACTCGATTAGCTCAGCGGTTCGTTTGGCACCTACTCGAACCATGATTCCATCGCCCCAAGCGCCGGCAAACATTAAATCGTTAGATTCTAGGAACCAAGCTGTATTTCCAAACATGCTTTTACTTCGAACGGGAGCTACCTAGAGAAGTCCTAATACCCGTTCGATTAGCG
The DNA here is from genome assembly GCA_963932695.1 of uncultured bacterium. Classification (GTDB taxonomy): domain Bacteria; phylum Chloroflexota; class Dehalococcoidia; order Lucifugimonadales; family Lucifugimonadaceae; genus Lucifugimonas. The sequence continues at coordinate 28,655 of CAWVRY010000021.1, forward strand.
CCTCGTCCTTCTTTGTCCAATCAGCCATTTCGTATTCTTGTTAGCCTCTGGTTAAGAGGTAACGGTCACAGTTTCCATCGCTAATAGCGTGGCGCATGGGTAAATCTACCCTAGGTTGTAATCGAATCGAACCGACCATGTCACAGTATGCGAGTGCTAAATGTACGAGATCGAGTTGTCAGGGTTGACCCGGTCGCCGCGATGCCATGATTTGGAATACGGTCGGTTGGTAAATTCTGACTCCACGACGTCAATACCGAGCCCTGGACCTTCTGGAATAGGGTAGTAACCGTCAATAGGCTCGACGATATTGGTCACAGACGATATTTCGAACGGCTTTAACGTTCTTGACTCTTGAACGAGGAAGTTCGATGTGGCCGCATCAAAGTGGAGATTGGCAACACTGGCTAATGGTCCCATTGGGTTGTGAGGCGCTACAACCAAGTCGTGTGCCTCTGCCATAAAGGCGATTTTTCGCATTTCGGTTAGACCGCCAACGATGCAGACTTCAGGCTGGATGATGTCGACTCCGCCTTCTCGGATAAGATCCCACATCTCGAACTTCGTGTACAGGCATTCTCCAGTTGCGACAGCGCATGGCATCTTGTCCCGTAATTTGCCCATTTCGTAGCGATTTTCCATTCGAATCGGCTCTTCCATGAACCACGGGTTGAACTCCATGAGCGCATCTGTGAGTTCGAGAATACGAATGGGTTCATATATCGCCGCGTGAGCGTCAAATCCGACGTCGATGTCATCGCCGACAGCCTGACGTACGGCCTTAAATCTTGCATGTGAGTCAATCATCGCGTCGTTCCATCGCATATCTCGCCAAT
>CAWVRY010000022.1:0-29124 GCA_963932695.1 uncultured bacterium
TCGACGTGAAACTCAGAATTCCACGATAGCCGAAACAGTACGCGACGCCAAATATCGACTCACACGAGTTGCAAATAGCATCCCCGAGTAGCAACTTTCCCCCGCTATCTCTCCTAAAAACCGATAAGCTGTCGCCGCAGTCGTTTTTGAATATGACTGCGTAGGAATGTCGGGAGCAGAAAAGTATGAGTGGTAGGAAAGTTCTCGTTCTGGGCGGTGGTTTCGGAGGAGTGCAGGCTGCGATCAGCGCACGTTTATCTCTGGATGCTTCACATGAAGTAACTATCGTCGATCGAGATAGGGTGCCGCATCTCTGCGGAATGAACCCGCTGTTGATAGTGGGTGAACGAGATACCGACAAAACCGGCAGGTCGCTGGGTCGACTCGCCAACCGTGGCATCAAGTTCGTCGAAGCGAACATCGACGCTATCGACACGACTGGCCAGAAGGTCGAAACATCGGCAGGCACGATCGATTACGACTATTTGGTTATCGCACTCGGCGCCGCTTACGACTGGGACACCGTTCCCGGTGCGAGAGACGCCTACTCGTTCTACGATTTCGACTATGCCCGTCAATTACGACGTCGCCTCAGCCGATTGAAGAGAGGCAAGATCGTACTTGCCGCTGCAAAGCCACCATACAAATGTCCCCCTGCACCATTCGAAACTGCCATGATCCTCAACTGGTGGGCTCGAAACAAAGGAATCCGAAAAGAACTCGAAATTTCCGTTTACATTCCCGAGCCAGGACCTCTCGGAGTCGCTGGTAAAGAAGCGTCGATGAGGATTCGTAGTGCGCTAGATCAACGCGGAATCGAACTTGTTACAGGAGCTGGCGTGACCGAAGTTTCACCAAACGGCAGGGAAGCGTCGTTCGCCGATGGCTCGTCGACGACCGCCGATATCATCGCCACTGTTCCAGTTCACAAAATGCCCGAAATCGTTGCGGCAAGCAGCGTTTCTGGCGGCAAGCCTTGGGTCCCTGTGAACAAGTCGAATTTGGAAACATCCACTTCAAACGTATTTGCAATTGGTGACGTGAACGTTGTGCCATCGGGTGATTTCGCCATTCCGAAAGCTGGCGTATTCGCCGCTGGACAAGGTACGAAGGTCGGCGAGGTTATCGCTAGCCGAATAAACGAAACCAGTGAACCTGAACCATACGACGGTGTTGGCTACTGCTTCATGTCGTACTCAGGCGGTCGATCAGCGATTGTTGGAGGCGAGTTCTTGGCCGAGGGGGGGCCGGCTACGATCCTTAGCGAACCGACCGTATCGGGCATGAAGAGCAAGGAACGATTTGAGCGAGACTGGCGCAGCTTCAAGATCTAAGCCCGTTGTCGCCTTTTAGTCGTTCAATTTCGACATTTGAAAATAGAAAGAATTCCTGATGATTGCAGTTCGACGCACCTACCTTCCAAAGCCTGGCGCCGGTGGGAAACTAGCCGCTCTAGTACATCAAGCAAGTGCCGCAATGGAAGCTTCCGGCTACAAGAAGCCGACCGTATACAAAGGCTGGCACGGGTCGCACGGGATGCTGCAAACCGAGCAGCTCTGGGATTCGATCGCCGACTACGAAACGTCACGAAGCGCTGTTCGCCAAACGCCCGTAATCACCACGATCTTCGATCAGATCTACCCGCTCCTAGCCGAAACCCACAACACCGAAATCTTCGAAATCACGAGCTAGAGCGCCTCACCACGCTCGCTATCCCTTCGTGGCCACAGCAAGATTTAGCCGCCTGAGTGCGACGTAATCGCGTGCGGCTACTGCGAGCACGGCAAGCACTAATCCACATATCAGCACCCCAACAAACGACCACTCTGTTGAAAACTGAACTGGTGGCACGACCGCTCCAATAGAAGTCGTTTGAGTCGTTGTACCTACTGCCAATCTCGCCATGAAAATTCCCGCCACAAGACCGACCCCAATGCCAATGACCAAAACGGTCGTCGACTCGACAACTGCAATTGCCAGTAGCACCCATCTCCTGATTCCAAGCACACCTAGTACGGCCAATTTGTGGTGATTGCCTGATGGTCTAGCTGGAGCGAACGTCAAGAAACCGATCACACCAAGAACCACTGCCAACACCGATGTGACTACCGCGGCTCCACGCCAACCGGCGATTGCCAACGGGGTAACCAACGAACTGCTCTCGAGTTCCTCACGGTCGACCAACGCGTGAATGCCACCAATCGCATCAGAAATTTTTGAAATCACTTCTTGATCGCCCTGATCGCCAGAATCATCAAGTCCAATAAACATCTCTTTCAAGAACCCTGCCGAATTGAAACTGCTCATCGATAGATAAGTCCAGAGCGAAGCCGAGTCGGCAATAACGAAGCCCGATGGAGTTGGATCCATCGTCGGGAAGAAATCTACTTCACCAACAATTCGTGCTGGTACCGACTGCTCAAATACATGGATCACAGTTCGATCGCCAGCTGACAGGCCGTTCTCTTCTAACGCTTCAGCACTGAACAACACCGGAACCAATCCTGTCGCCGATCTGACTACCCCTCGAACACCCCGGTTCGTTCCCACGCCGAGTTCAATTTGAATCGCACGACCACCTATTCCCGTGCGGTCGTGTTCAACCGAACTAATCACCGTGTCGATGCCTTTGACTGAAGCGAGCGGATGCCAATCCTCGAGGCTGTCGAAATCGACTACCGTTGTGGTCGTCGGATCCGTCGCATCATCAAAAATTCTCGTTTTTACGTCGACCAATTCGTCGATAAGAACCGTGATCGGAGTTCCAAGTTCGTCGTTCGCCTGCTCGAAAAATACGATGCCGACTATTTCGACAGGCCGCACCGCAGATTCTGGAACGTCACCGATTCGCAATTCCCAATCGGTGGTATTTACGGGTCCCAAATCCACTGACCAAGACCGACCGGCGGCATCAATTAATCTCAAGCTGGCACGAATGAACTCTTCAGAAGAACTCGCCTTCATTCTCATCCCGACTTGATCAGGATCGTCGATAAGCGGCGTCGAAAAGAACGTCGAACTCGACCCGCTCGGAGCAATCATCTCAGTCAATAGCCGCTCTATCGGATTGTCCGCATAGTCGTCTCGGAAAATACCGATCTTGGAGAATTCTTCCGGCTCGATGGCAATAAACTCGAACGGAGCACCACGTCCTCCATCACGAAGCACCCCAATCGTTCGTAGTCCGATAGATGCGCCCGTAACGCCTTCGATATTGCGAACCTGATCCAGAACTTCAGTTCTAGGGCCGCTATTGAAATCAACCGGAAGTGCTCGTAGATCCGCACCCGCCTCGTATCCAGCCTGGTCGACGGCACTTCGCTCTAGCGAAGCAGAAACGGTCGCCGACAGGACTATCGACCCTGTCGCCATCCCGACAATAGCTATCGGCCACGCGTACGTGTTCGGCAATCTCGCGAACATGGCAACCAAAATATGAAGCCATACCGGGCCACGCTTGCTAATAACTGCTGAGGCAAGTCGTGCGACTTCGGGCATGATTCGTAGTGAAAAAACGATCACCACTCCCAAGAAGATCGCCGGAGCGAACACCAATAACTGGCCGACGTCACCAATCTGCCCGGTTCGCTCAGCAACGACTGATTCTTTTGTGGTCAAATCCCACAGGACAACGCTCCCGAATATCAGGAATATTAAGTCGAGATAGTGACGTTGGAAAAACGGGCGACTTTCAACCCGCTCCAACGTCAAACGCTCGGAATCAATCTCACGTGCGTTAGCCGAAAATGCGATCAGCTGCATGTACGCGAGCAACATGAGCCCCCCGGCGAGCGACACGGCAAACGCCTGCCATGACAATCGAACAGGTACGCCTCCGACAAGAGTCGCCAGTTCGTATTCAGGCAGCAGATCAAACGAGGAAATAACGGCGAACGCAATAAACGGTACGATCAATACAGGGACAAGGACGAACGGTGCCGATTCATAAAAACGCCCTAGGGCAATGCGACGCCTACTGAATCCTCGGGCGCGCAATCTACCAGTATCGACACGTGTTCTCGCCACTAACGAACTCGCAGAGGTGATCGACAGGAATACGGCAACCGCCAGTACGACTCCACCCATCATCAGCACTGGTATCCGAGCGAATACGATCTCTTCACGAAGTGCTTTGAATCGGTTCTCTAACGCTGATATTAGCTTCGCCTCTGGAAATTCCGAGCGAAGACGACGGGCCGCAGCATCGATCTGTTGTTCGACGGCCTCGGGTCCTTGATCGTTGATTTCGTCAATGTCTAACTGAACCAACCAACGACTCGACCCGATCGAGGCAGGACCGCCAGTGACGAGATCAAGCAATCCATTTCCGCTTACGAAAAGAGGAAGGGGTTGCCTTGCAACCAACGATGGACTCGGCGGCTCAACCGCTTCAAAGCCTAGGTCAAACCAGAACTCTTCTTGGAGATCATCTGGCGTAAATCTGCCTACGACTTCAAGTTTCAAATATGGTGGGTCGACCGGCGATGATGCAAGCCAAATGTCGTCACCAACGTTCACACCAAGCACCTCAGCGCGGGCGAACGGAATAGCAGTCTCGGCAACGAGAATCCCTGATTCGGATCCGACAGCGGGATCGGGAGCACGACCATCAACGAACTCAACGTGGTCAGGAAATCCTTCGAATCGATTGAGAATCGCACTGTCTGAGGAGGGGCCCGGGATGATGGCGTCAGGCTCGAACCCCCAATAGTGAGCCCGTGTGTGCGATTCCTGAGCAACGCTTAACGGCAGCTCGCCTAGCGCGCCAAGTGCAGTTTCGACTCTTTCTGATCCCGCTGATATTGAACTCTGGGTTAACGGAAAATCATTGACAGAAATCAGTAAGTTCCGGTTCGCTGGCGATAGCGTGTCCAGAACCGATCTGAGTCCGAGCGACTCGATCGTGTCGAGATACATCGGTGCGCCAGCGATGATCGTCGTTGTCAGAAGAACGGAGATTGCAAGCGCGAGGGACTGTGCCATATTAGAGCGAAATCGCCTGAAAACTAGAATCAACCCGAGCTACGTCCGATCTATAAAAGCGTAGATGGTCTCGCGTCACAGCGAGACGCCGTTAATTATGCCTTCGTTCCAACCACTTCGACCTGCATGAACGCGAAAAACGCACCTTCTGCCTGAACCCAATCGAGCCAACCCTGCGAAATCTCTTGAAGGTCGCTCTCGGTGGCGATTCCGTACTCGACGGCACGTTTTGCCAGATCCGATTGAAGAATCCGCTCTGCCCACTGTTCGCCCCACCACTCCAGCCCGCTTTCTTCAGCGAACGTCCAAGTTGAAGTTGTCACGACTAGATCGCCAAACCCTGCTTCAGTGAACCACTGCTTCAAACGACGACCCGCAAACGCATCGCCGCCGTTGCGTTCGGCAACCCGGTTGTACACATCGAAGAACTTCGAAAGTCGTTCGTCGTTTGGCCAGATAGCCGAAACACCCCAATCGACCTCGCGAACAGCGCAAATTCCGCCGGGCTTGAGCACCCGCTTCACTTCGGACAACGCGGCTACTGGCTCTGATAAATGCTGCAAAACCTGATGTGCGTACGCAGCATCGAAACTAGCTGGCTCGTAACCAGTTTCGTAAATGGAGTTCACTTCGAACTCGACGTTTGCTAGCTTCTTCTGAACAGCAGGGCTGCGAGCCTGCTCGATCACGACTTCTGAGCTATCAATTCCTACGACCGATCCATCAGGAAGCAGGTGTTCAGCAAGATCGTTCGTGATAGTTCCAGGGCCGCACCCAAAATCCAGCAATCGCATCGGAGATTTCAGCTGTGGCAACACAAACGCCGCCGCCTCACTCGCACGCCTCACCGCATGAGCCGCAACAACCGATTCATGATGCCCATGCGTGTACTTTTCCGAATTCGAGCCTGAAATAGGTCCGGTCATCGATCTACCATTCCTTCTGCCGACTCTCGAAACTACCGCGTAGCCAATAACATCATTGCGAGGGGCACATCGACTACCCAGGGGCCGTCGGTCGCCAACGTCGCGTATACATCCTGATTCGGGAGCAGCTCGACTTCTCGTTCGCCATCGAGGGCAATGGTTCCGGGTTGAGTATCGATTGCGATCTTGTCGCCCGGATAGAACTTGTGCCATTCCATGATTTCTACGTCAGTGATCGTGCCAGGAGCAATCGGCGCTCGAACGGTCGTGGCATTTTCGCCCGGCTCGCCGGTAAGCCTGAGGTAAAGCCCGTACTCTTCGTCGATCGAAATAGGCATAATCCTCGATCCAATCGACGAAAGCCCAATGCTCGCCGGTTCAGCCCGAGTCAGAAACATCGACTGCAGAGTCTTGGTGTCCCAAACAGCTCTTGCGCCAACGAACATCTGGTTCGACACCGCAGCATCGACGAGCGCATCGTCTCGACGTTCGCCATTCACATAAATATCTATTCGCTTCGAACGTCGGCAGGCTTCTTCAATGGTCAACACACCTGTCGCCATCGATCCTGCGGCGATTCCAGCGAGAGTGCCTTCGGTATTCGCAGGGAACACGTTGTTCGTTCCCGTTGAAATAGGAATCAGCGGCACGGCACCAGCACCCTTGGCAACGACACGGTTGGTGCCATCACCGCCAAGAGTCACAATGCTATCTGCGCCTTGTTCCGCCATCGCTCGGGCAGCATTCGTCGAAGCACCCTGATGATCGGCGACCGGCATTTCGACATAGTCGATTTTGATCTGACCTTCGACATCATGAGCAGCCGGACGTGCCAAGCCCGAATGATCTGGCATGACCAGAAGTCGATCAGCGCCAGTCGAAACAACGCCGGCGAACACCCTGCGAAGAATGTTTGCCTTCTCTTGATTCGATACCACGCGACCGTGGGCTACTAAGCGGCGAATGTCTTTACCCGCCGCAGGATTTGCGATTATTCCGACCGTGCTCAATTGACCAGCTCCAATGCATTCACGACCAAAACAGTCACTAGTGACATATGCCGACGCTTACGCCTTCATCCAACTTGGATCGCTGAGCAGTTTAGCGATTGATCGCACGAACTCGGCAGCCGGTGCGCCGTCCCACGCTCGGTGGTCAAATGCAAGATTCAAGTTGGCAATCGATCGGATAGCCACTTCGCCTTCGACAACCACAGGTCGCTCTTCAACCGTTCCGACTCCCAGAATTCCGATTTCAGGCTGATTCAGTAGTGGATCAAATGTATCGATGTTGTACGAGCTCAAATTGGTGATCGAGAACGTGCTGTTTGTCATTTCGTCGATCGAAAGGCTGTTTGATTTTGCCTTCTTAGCGAGTTCACGAACTTCCTCTGCGATTTCCAACAAAGATTTCTGATCGGCGTTCTTGATAACCGGAACCAACAGTCCTTCGGGGATCGCCATTGCGATTCCGACGTTCACTTCGTCGAGCACTCGCACTTCGTCACCGACAAGATGAGAGTTGGCGATTGGAGATTCCTTGAGGGCACGTGCGACAGCAGCAATTACAAGATCCTGGTACTGAGGACGCAGCTTGTGCTGACGCCATTCACCAACGAGTTCACGCTGGAATGCAATAGCGTCGGTAACGTCTGCAGTGGTCGATAGAGTCACAGCTGGAATAGCCGCACTTTCGGTCATACGGCGTGCGATTGTTCCTCGAAGGCCCGACAGTTTGATCGTTTCTTTTACTGGAACGACAGATTCTGGCAAAGGAGCAGCGGCGGCAGGCGTACCTCCTGCAGGTGCTGCAGCAGCGGCTTTCACATCATCCTCGGTAACACGTCCGCTAGGCCCGGTTCCTAGAATTCCTGATAGATCAACGTTCATCTCTTTGGCGAGCCGACGTGCCCGCGGTGTAACGATCTGCTTACCGCCCTTAGGAGCGACACCAGCGGCGGCAGGAGCGGCGGCAGGTTTTACAGCCACTGGAACGGGAGCACCAGCAGGTCCACGAGCTGGAATTACATCTGGAAGATCAGCATCCGACTCGCCAGCCTCGAGAACATGCCCGAGAACGGTTCCCACGTCGACGATACGGCCTTCTTCAACATCGATTCTGCCGAGCGTGCCATCGGCAGTTGCTTCGACTTCAGCGTTTACTTTTGAAGATTCGATCTCGACGAGTTGATCGCCTTTATAGACCGGGTCGCCGACAGCCTTGAGCCACTTGATGACTTCGCCGTCGTTCATTCCCATTCCCCACTGTGGCAGGGTGATAGGTGCAGACATATTTACCGTTTACCGTTCTTTATTTGCCAACCGCCGGGCGCAACGTCAGCTGGCTGTGCATCGCCTTACTCGCAACATGCCGAGTGTGGGCGAAACCGTGAAATTAGAATCAGGAATACCGCGCCGGCCGCTAGTTTAGCGCAATTAAAGAGAAGTTCGGAAGGTCTCGTCGACTGAGTTAGTCGAGGATAGTGATCTCATCGGTGTCCCAAAATTCATGAGCACCGGCTCTTTGTAGATCTTGTGCCACCCCTACTGACGATCCAATTCCGATCGCTATTCGATCCGTTACGTCATCTGATGCCCAGCGACTAACCACCATGTACCCCCCGGGAGTCTTCCAAGACTCAAGAACTCCGGGAATGCCGTCGCCTAAGGCCGAATAGTCGTCGTCGGTTCCCATTGCACCAGTGAGTGCTTTAAAGAATTCCGTCGAGTCGTCGCTTGTATCCCAAGCAAGAGTGACTGCCAATCCTGTCTCTCCACTCGAAGAATCCTCGAAAACGGCGTAGGTGTCACCGCCCCAACCGGCTGCGGCTGCTGTTGCATTTTCTGAACCCAATGCTTCTAGCCACGTGCGCAAGAAGAACTCACCAAAAACGTTTTCGGCCTGTACCGCCCAGCCTCGACGCATCGCATCGTCAGGAATGTCTATCTCTATCGGGTCTTCTTTATCGAAATATTTCTCAGGATGCATTATCTGCTCAGTACTCTTCGGCGGATCGACAAATACAGCGTCGACCGCAGCGAATTGCCCCAGCTGAAGAATTATCGAAATGAACGCAGCACCTTCGGTATACGCAAACTCCAATGTTTGCTGCAAAAAGTAAGGCGACTCTGGGAGTTCAGCCTGGTTAGCAAGCGAGGATTCAAGCAACTTGCTTAGTTGTGCGAAATCGTAGTTGGCAAGCATGTACTGGGTCTGCACCGATGTAGCATCGCCTTCCACCAGAGCCGAAATCGCCAGCGACATATCATCACCAGTCGCAAGCTCCTCGACAGCTTCGAGATCGAACTTCGCATCCTGAAGTCGATGCACATATTCGTGTGCGTAAGTCAGTTGCGCCTCGACGTCGAGAGATTCAGCTCCCGATTGATCGTCACCAAGTACGAAAAATTCTTCCTTCTCAGGATCATAAAGTCCCAGAACTTGACTACCGAATAGGCTGTCGTAAATCGCGCCAAGATCAGCGTCTTGCGGAATTACTCCGAGCAGTTTGAACAGCGCCGATTCGTGGGCTATCTGTTCTATCGTTTCAGGATCGTTAAGCTCCTCGGCGAGACGCTTTATCATGCCATCTTGATCGACAAAGTTGTGTTCGACATCAGGGGGCGTGTCTATTCCGCGAAGCTCTGCGATACCACGTTCGATTTCAGCGAGAAGGTCTTCAACCGTGAGTTCCGCTGGCTCGACTACCGCAGTTGGAATTGGTTCCTGTGTCGGACTAATCGTCGGAGTCGCAGTCGGCTCTGGTTCAGAGCTACTCGAACACCCGGCGACTACTACTACAAGCGTCGCAAGAAGATAACGATTGATACCAACTGTCCTCAAGAAAACGCGCCGTTGGGGCTTAGAGAAGGGCATCGGCTAGCTCAGTGAAATTGAGCACAGTGGAATCGGGCTTGTACATATCGTGGGTGTCCTCGAACGGTAAATCGTATCGATTTACATACGCACCACGCAGGCCGCATGTTCTCGCGCCCATCACATCGAACGAATTCGCCGAAACCATGATTAGCTCGCCCGGCTCCATGCCCAGATTACGAGCAGCACGACGGTAAACGCCGGGCTTTGGCTTGAAATAACCCGCCTGTTCGACCGACATCACATCATCGAAATCGTACTTAATACGATTTTTCACCAGATGATCGAGAAACCACGGATTTCCGTTCGAAAGTGCAATTAATTTGTACCGTTCGCCGAGTCGATCAAGACCGGTAACGCACTCTGGAAACGGCGAAAGCTCCTGCCAGCCAGCCATGAACGTGTCGGTCTGCTGTGGCGTCGGATCGAGCTTGTTCGCCCGGGCAACGTAGTCGAACGCCTTTTGCACAGTTTCTAGGTAACCCGAATGCCCAAGTTCGACCAGAGTGTCCTGATACTGCTCGATTCGCTGTCGGTACCGAAGCTGCTGCCACATCGCCGCAGGGTCGACATCCGACCCCCGACCGTCCAAGAATATTTTCAAGTGAGGAGTAAGTGATCCGCCAAGATCAAGCACCGTCCCGAACAGATCAAACGTAAGTGCCTTGCAATTCTCAAAAACAGGATTCAACAGGATGCTCCAGGGTTTCTCTATCACGGTGTACGTCGACTAACGCATCTAGCCTAACGCCTCACATGCCATCGTGAGTACGAACAACTGTCATTGCGAGGAGTTCGGCGACGTGGCAATCAGCGACCCCAGGCAACGCTATAGTCGACTCAACCCAGTACGTCCAACCTATCCGTCATCCTGAGTTAATTTTAGGATCCCTCCGCTCCGCTTTGCTGCGGTTGGTAAGAGATTTCCAACCCCCGTACTGCCCCAAATCAAAAAAGCCCCGGGCGAATACCCGAGACTTTTATCGTTACTGATTTCTTAGAAATCGTGCCAGCAGGGCCTAGCTCTCTAGAGTTCGCTTTACTGCTGCGATGATCTTTGGAGCATCCGGATACACGAGCTTCTCAAGTGCAGGTGTGTACGGGATGTGAACCTGTTCCGAAGCCACTTTCTGGATCGGAGCCTGAAGCGACCAGAAGCCCTCTTCAGAAACGATCGAAGCAATCTCCGAAGCCGCACTGCAAACCTTGTGAGCAGGATCGGCAATCACAAGTCGACCTGTCTTCTCGACAGATTCCAGAATTGACTTCTTGTCCAGCGGAACCAGAGTTCGCGGGTCGATTACCTCAACCGAAATACCCTCTGCAGCCAACTGATCAGCTGCTGCAATCGCATGGTTCACTGAACCACCAATCGCAACGATCGTGCAATCTGAACCTTCTCGGAAAATTCGAGCCTCACCAAACGGAACCAACAACTCTTCGCCTGGAAGCTCTGAATTGTCTGGAACCTCGCCTCTCATACCGAAAAGCGTGCCATCTTCGAACACGATAGTTGGGTCATCGTCACGAATCGCCGTCTTGAGCAGGCCTTTCATATCCGCCGGGTTCGACGGAACTATGATCTTAATACCAGGCATGTTCATGAACATCGGGTACGAACGATCAGAGTGATGAGCCGCTGCCCCACCACCGTAGAACATCGATGCTCTGAATACGACTGGAAGCGTTGCCTGCCCACCAAACATATACCGCATTTTTGCGGCCTGACTGATGAGCTGATCCATTGCGACCCACATGAAGCTGGTTAGGGTCTCCACAACCGGTCGCATCCCTACGAGCGATGCACCAATTGCGGCACCAAAAAAGCCGTTTTCCGAAAGAGGAGTGTCGAGAACTCGCTTCTCGCCGAACTCGGTTAGGAGATCGGCTGTTGCACCGTAGATCGCTCTACGAATGTCCTCACCCAGAATGAAAACGCTTTCGTCACGTCTCATCTCTTCCTGAATTGCCTGATTGATTGCTTCTAAAAATACAGTCTGCGCCATTTTGATCTATTACCTGTGAACTGAGAAATACTTTTTGAAAAATGAATAAAAAGTTGGTCTACGGCTGTGGAATCGGATTCGCCCACATGTCCTCAAACAGAGCTTCTGGCTCTGGGAACGGACTATTTCGAGCGAAGTCGGTGGCCCTTTCGACCTCTGCAACCGTCTCAGCGTTTATCGCATCGCACTCCTCACGAGTAGCGATTCCCTGCGAAGTTAAAGTCTTTTCGAGAATGTCGAGCGGGTCGCGTTTGCGCCACTCGGCAATTTCTGCCTCATCTCGGTACGCACCACGAGCTACTCGGCCAAGACCCAGAGAGTGCTCTTCAAATCGGTAGGTCAAACCCTCGATCAAAGTCGGGCCCTCACCAGCTCTTGCTCGTGCAACAGCAGCAGCAGTCGCCTCGTACATCGCAATAGCGTCCTGCCCGTCAACAAGCATTCCCGGCATGTTGTACGCCGAAGCTCGGTCGGAAACATGATCTACAGCCACCGTTTCGGCATAAGAAGTCGTCACGGCGTACTGGTTGTTCTCACAAAGGAAAATAACTGGAAGTTTCCATATCGAAGCGAGGTTCATCGATTCGTGCAGAGCGCCCTGGTTAGAAGCTCCGTCACCGAAGAAAGCCATCGAAACAAATTTATCGCCTCGAATGTGCGCCGCAAGAGCCGCGCCAACTGCGACGGGAACTGACGAGCCAAGAATGCCCGATTCACCAAGAATGCCGATCGAATAGTCGGCTAGGTGCATCGATCCGCCCTTGCCCTTGCAGTAGCCATCGACTCGTCCGTAGAGCTCGGCCATCGCCTTGTCGACTCGACCACCCTTAGCGATTGGGTGTCCGTGCGAGCGGTGGTTACCAGTAATGTAGTCGGTGTCTTCCAAAGCGGCGCAGGCTCCAACAGCAACCGCTTCCTCACCAATATAAGGGTGAGCGGCACCACTAAATTCACCTGCACTGTGAACTTCCATAACTTTCAATTCGAAGTTTCGAATCATCCACATACGGCGAAGCATCAGCAATAAAATATCGCGGTCGATTTCCACGTTTATCCCTCGGGTTTCTTAAGCAAATCAGGCAGCTTGTTTTAGAGATATACAGTTGCCATTTCCTACAAATATCAATACGCAATCCGGGGAAACAACGGGTTCAGGGGAACAGCGCGCTTCAACCGAATGGCCAGATTATAGACCCGCTTGATCGTCAGGTGTGCCTAGTTTGATTATTCAATCGCAGCAAACACAACAGCTGCCACGAGCGCCACGTTGAGCAGAACGACTAACACATATTTAGCCATGAACGATCGCTTTGAGGTCTTGTGCCGAAACCTGCGCATAGCCCAAATACCGCCAGGCCACCCTCCAACTAGAGCCCAAACTAGAAGGGTCGACTCTTTTATTCGCCATTGATCTTTCTTCGCACGGCGTTTATCCCACCAGATCGCGATAACCGATCCAACGTTTACAACGAACAGCGCTGCAACGATAAAAAGTACGAATTGTTGGGTCGAAATATCCACTGGTAATCCAATACGAAAGAAAGTTCGAACGCGAGCAACCAAAATACGGGTCGATTTTATACTGTCGCCATACTGCGTCCAAACTGGGCGAACATCGCCTAAGAATGGTAGAATTACGCTCTCGTTTACAGGTTATGTAAACCCACGCGAATCAATCCTGATTCAACGTCCGATTTCATGCTCCTCGCACACACGCAACAAAAGCTCAAGCCGTGCTTGGAACATCTATATTTCTCGGATCGAATCAAGATCGAAAAGCGTATCGCACCATATGGCAAGGATCACGAATGGCAAAGCGAAAAAGCGCAGGCTCCGATATCACCGGCGGCTCGGCTGAATACAACGCCGATGACATCACCGTCATGGAGGGCATGGAAGCCGTCCGAAAACGACCAGGTATGTACATCGGTACAACCGGGCTCGAAGGTGTTTTCCACCTGGTCCGTGAGATCGTCGACAACAGCGTTGACGAAGCGATGGCAGGTTTCGCTAGTCGAATCGATATCACTATCCACAAAGATGGCTCCGTGACCGTCGTCGACGACGGACGTGGAATTCCTGTGGACAAGCATAAGAAAACAGGCATGTCCGCCCTCGAAACGGTAATGACCACCCTCCACGCCGGAGGAAAGTTCGGTGGCAAGGGCTATCAGGTATCAGGTGGGCTTCACGGTGTTGGTGCATCCGTAGTGAACGCTCTGTCTGAATGGACCACCGTCGAAGTACGTCGCGACGGCAAAGTTAGTACGCAGAAATACGCACGCGGCAAGTCCATTGGCGAAATGGAAGTAAGAAATCCCGTCGACACAGACCCGGAAGGTACAGGAACGTCGGTTACGTGGATGCCCGATGCCGGAATCTTCCCTGAAATTGGATACGACTGGGACATAATTTCTGGTCGATTCAAAGAAATGGCTTACCTGAACCAAGGCCTCACAATCCACTTACGATCTGAGTGGCACGACGATGTCTGGCCGTTCAATGACATGACTTACATGTTCGATGGCGGAGTACGAAGTTTCGTTCGTTCACTCAACCGCCGACGTGGTTCTGTTCACCCGAACGTCATGTACGCACAGGAAACTGTCGACGACGTAGTTGTTGAAGTTGCCATGCAGTACAACGAATCGTTCATCGAAAACACTCTCTCGTTCGCAAACGTTATCCGCACCGGAGACGGTGGATCGCACGTAACAGGATTCCGTTCAGCACTCACACGTGTGCTCAACGATTTCGCAAAGAAAAACAATATGTTCGGAACCGGCAAGGACGACATTAAGGGTCTTTCAGGTGAAGACACCCGTGAAGGCCTAATGTGCGTTATCAGCGTGAAGGTCAAAGACCCTCAGTTCGAAGGTCAGACCAAAGGCCGGCTCGGCAACCCTGAAGTGAAGGGTGCCGTCGAGCAGGTCGTAGGTCGCAAGTTGGTCGAGTTCCTCGAAGATAATCCTGGCGACGGCGCACAGATTATCAATAAATCCACCACCGCAGCGCGTGCTCGGGCTGCCGCTAAGAAGGCTCGTGATCTCGTCATTCGCAAAAATGCAATGGATGGCGGATCACTACCGGGCAAGCTCGCCGACTGCACGGAGAAAAACCCTGCAAACTCTGAGATTTACATCGTTGAGGGTGAATCAGCTGGTGGCTCTGCAAAACAGGGTCGGGAACGACAGAACCAAGCAATTCTCCCGCTTCGTGGCAAGATTCTGAACGTCGAGAAGGCTCGACCCGAACGAATGTTGGCTCACGAGGAAATCGCAGCCCTCATCACCGCACTTGGTGCCGGTTTGGGTGAAGACTACGACGAAGAAAAACTTCGCTACCACCGAGTGATCATCATGACGGACGCCGACGTCGACGGAGCGCACATTCGTACGCTGCTGCTAACGTTCTTCTTCCGCAACATGCCCCAAATCATCGGAAATGGTCACCTCTACATCGCTCAACCACCGCTGTACAAAGCATCACGCGGGCGTTCGTCTCGTTGGTTGTATTCGGAAGCTGAGCTTGACGAATGGACGGCGAACCGTCTATACGGAACCATGCGAATTACCGCCGAGAACGACAGTAATCTCGAACTGAAGAGCGGGAAGATCGGCAAAGTTCTGACGCCGCTACGCGACTACGTCGACTCGCTTGAAGTAGCTCGGGTTTTGAACATTCCAGAGAGCGTAATCGAAAAGCTGACCAAAGATCCTGAATACGTGAAGCTTGATTTCCGACCAGAGCAACCTGAAGAGCCAGAAGCTCCTGTCGAAACTGCTCAAGCATCGCTATTCGGCGGGCCTGAAGACGATTCGGCTTCCGAAGATTCTGGCGACTCGGTTATCGAAGACGTGATCGAAGAAGAAGTTGAACCGGAAATCCTTCCGGACCGAACGTTCGAGATCGATGGTTACACGTTGACCAAGAACATCTTCCAGAACCCGGCTGTAATCCGCCTACGCACGATCTACCCAATCATCAAGGAAGTTCTTGAAGCAGGCACGCTAACGATTGAGAAGGCCGACGCCGTCGTTGCCACGGGTGTGGAATGGCAAGACTTGCCAGCAACACTCGACAACAGCTCCGATCGATCGGGTGTGAACATTCAGCGCTACAAGGGTCTTGGCGAAATGAACCCTGAACAGTTGTGGGAGACCACGATGGACCCCGCAGAACGGGTGATGCTACGAGTTACTGCCGATGACGCGATGGCGGCCGACGACATGTTCCGAACTCTTATGGGCGACGACGTAGAACCCCGCCGTAACTTCATTCGAGCAAACGCCCTAGAAGTCAAAAACCTCGACGTGTAGCTAGCTACGTTTTCTGAGAGATCGGAAGTTGGTGGCTGAGTCGATTCACTTAGGCTTCAGTAAGTTGAAATATGAAACGACCTATCGATTTATCGTCGATAGGTCGTTTCGCGTCAGTTGAAATCAGACTTCCCGAGTGCATCAGAGGGACCCGGTCCGGGGTCCGCATCGCGATCGACCGAAACGGCTGCAAATACACCTACGGACCAAACGGGTCCTCCCCCGGAGTGGGGGAGTTAGAGGGGGAGACTGCGCCCCCGGCACCTAAATCGCGATCATAATCTTGCCGTCGGGAGTCGACTCCCACAATTTAAAGAACGGTATGCCTCGACGTTTGACCTCGGTTTATCCGCCCTGAGGGCGATCAAGTATCGCCATAACAAGAACAACCTCACAACCGGTCGCCTCTACAGCATCGATCGCCGGAAACAGCGAGTCGCCAGTCGAGATGGTGTCCTCACAAGCAGCGACTTTCATTCCCGGGATGAGATTGCCTTAAATCTGTTTACCGGCACCATGTTCTCCCCGTTCAGGTCGAACAAAGAAGCCCACACGCCTTTTTTTATCCATGTGTAAGCGCAACGCCAACGCCCCAACTATTGGCTGGGCTTCAACGGTCGATCCTCCGAATGCATCTGCTCCGACAAAATCCATCGCAATGCTGAATGCACGTGAGATCAGATCTCACCCTCAGGATCGGTCGAAAGCAATTGGCCATCAAAGTAGCAGGAACTCTTCTGACCCTACGACAACGTGTAATCGCCAAAGCGAAGCTAATCAAGCTCCATGGCTCGGTCGTACAGGCGAGTTGCAATACGGCTGAGGTCAGTGCCGTCGGTCATACCGGCAAGTTCTTGATTAACCATATATTCTCTGTTTTTCAATGAACTCAGCCACTGATTCTGAAATCAAGTCCCCAACAACTCGATTGTCTGAAAGTAAGCCCCGCACGCGGGTTGCCGAAATGTCAATCATAGGTCCATGAATGTACTCTGCCCCGATCGCTGGGTGTGATTCGTCCAAAGCGTGGATCTGTAGATTCTCTCCTGGACGTCCCACAGCAACGATAGTAGCCAGCGCCGGTATCAGATCGCCGTCTTTCCACCGATCCATCGATAGCGCTGAGTCTGAACCAACAATCAGGAACAATGTAGCCAATTCGCCAAGTTCAGCTCGCAAGTCGTTGAGCGTATCGACCGTATATGTCGATCCCTCACGCCGGATATCGATATCGGAGGCCGAAAAACTTGGCACGCCCGAAACAGCGAGTTCAACCATCTGCAAACGGTCGCTGGCAGAAGCAACAGGCGGATTTTCACGCAACCATTGGTCGGAAGTAACGACAAACAACACTTGGTCGAGATCAAGTTCATCACGAACGGCCAACGCTACCGCCAAATGACCATTGTGGATTGGATCGAACGTGCCGCCAAACACGCCCACTCGCTTGGTGATGCGTGAAGTAGACATTAGTCCCAGTCAAACTCCCAATTACCGATCAACACCGTGTCGCCCGATTCTAGGCCGGCAGTTTTGAGTGCTTTGGTAACTTTCAACTGATCGAGACGTCGGTGAAACTGCAACCGAGCTTCATGCGAGTCCAAGTTGCTGCCCTTAGCGAGACGGACCGCTTTGGCATGAACGATTCGTAGTTGGCCATCTGACTCTCGAACCACAACTTCTGTAGATTTTCTTACAACCGGTCGAAGCACCGGTATCTCTTCTTCGGGTACTTCTGAAACCGGGGGTTCGTTCTCGTACGACGATCGCAGCAATTGGAACATGGCCTGCTTTAGCTCGTCGAGACCATCGTAGGTCGCGGCCGATACAAAGAAAGTTTCGGAATGAAGTCCGTCGGAATCTTTGAGAGATTCTTTGATTTCATCGATCAAAACCGACACTTCATCTAGGTCGAGTTTGTTTATCGCCAGAATCTGAGGCTTCTTTGCAAGCTCAGGATCAAACTGAGTAATCTCTGAGTTGATCGCCTTGATCCGACCCGGAACATCGTCTTCACTGCCGTCGACAACGTGAACAAGCACTCGCGTTCGTTGAACGTGCTTCAGAAATTCGTCACCTAATCCAATACCTGAATGAGCACCTTCGATCAGTCCGGGAATGTCGACCGCAACAAATGCCCGAGTACCGGCTTCAACCACGCCCAGAACCGGTTCAAGCGTAGTGAACGGGTAATCAGCTACTTTCGGTCGAGCTGCGCTAATAGCTGTCAATATGCTCGATTTACCGGCGTTCGGCATACCAATGAGACCAACGTCAGCAAGAAGTTTCAGATTTAGGCGAACTCGACGTATCTCACCATCGCCCCCAGCTTCAGCCAAAAGTGGTTCCTGATGAGTAGCTGTTACGAAGTGAGCATTGCCCCATCCACCACGACCACCTT
This sequence comes from uncultured bacterium, assembly GCA_963932695.1. Lineage (GTDB taxonomy): Bacteria > Chloroflexota > Dehalococcoidia > Lucifugimonadales > Lucifugimonadaceae > Lucifugimonas. Next base: position 18,512 of record CAWVRY010000022.1, read on the forward strand.
CAGCGACAATCATCCGCTGTCCGTGCTGACTCAAATCGCCGATCAGTTCTTTATCTTCAGCATCTTCCCAGAGCCAAACCTCAGTCCCTACCGGAACCGAGACTTCAACACTTTCACCTTGGGCACCATTTCTAACATGGCCATCACCCTTTGTGCCATTTTTCGCAATGAAATGAGGTTGCCAGTGAAACTTCGTAAGGGTGTTGATCGCTTTATCAGCAACGAGAACTACGTCTCCGCCGTGACCACCATCACCACCACCTGGTCCACCGCGCGGAAGAAGTGCCTCTCGAATGAAAGCCACCAGTCCATGTCCACCATTTCCGGCGCGCACTTCTATTACTGCAGAATCTAACATGTGGATAACCGGATCATTTAAATCTTCTTGTTAGTTAATCTTCATATCAGTAAGCATTCTTGATATGTGAATAACACTCTTAGTTTGAGTATAAAGCTACTGTTGATAAACGGTTAGTAACGAAAGATGAACTCACGGAATTCGTTGTTGGTAACTAATCTTCTGTCGAATAAGTTTCTGTAAATGTAATTCATCACTTATTGGTAGAAAACCATTTCAGGATATTGCTCTACTTACTAAGATAGTCGTAAGAATTTATTCACAAGAAACATAGAAACTTATTCGATAATTTAGCAGTTGTTCACAACGCAAATTTGATCTGGAATCATCATGTCCCACAAGATTCTTGTGTTGCTTCCTCCGTCCGATAAAGCACGTTCATACGGTCGATTCAACTGATCATTAGACGTTATAGATCTGACACATTTCGAAACTTTTGTATCGACTGATTCCCAGTAAATTCTAACGCTTTAAGGATTATTGAAGTCACTCGAATTGCGGTAGTTGAGTCCTGGAGCGAGGACGTCTTCAACGAAATTCCACCAAGCGAAGTGGTTCTCTATCACCTCGACCATGTGAAACGAGGTGTCTCTGATCGACGGCTGCCCAACGACGATCACAGCGGTGAAGTCGCGATCGGAAACCACCTAACTTACTTTGAACAGGTGATTATTCGACTCTGGCTGATACGCATACAGTCGTTCCACGGCATCGACAAACATAGCTGAATAAGCCCTTCAAAGCGCCAGAGTCATATAGCCCTAGAATCTTCTATTGTCCGGTTCATCAGTAAACGCCGAATGCCACAACAAGCCAGAATCTGGGGGGTAACTATCGAGATAACGCGAATATCTACTTAGTCGTGAGGTTGACCCTGCGAGCTCGAATTACTATGTCTCGAACTGCAGCCAGGTGCTGTCTCACTGAGCTATCGTTTTCCATCAATTGCTCGAAGCGCTTCTGGGCATATAAAACGGTCGAATGATCCTTACCGCCGAGGGCTGCACCGACTCGTGCGGAAGTCAGATGAGCATCTTCTCTCAGCATGTACATCGCCATTCGACGTGCCTCAGCAGTTGCCTTGTCTCGTCGTTTGCCGGTAATGAGGTCGATAGTTACACCGCTGAATTCAGATATTGATTTCAATATTTCATCGACGGAGGCAACGTCTTTTGGCGTTTCCGCCAGAAGACTCTTCAACGCTTGATCGGCGAGTTCAGTGGTAACCGGACTTCCAATCAGCTGCGAATAGGCTATCACTCGGTTGAGTGCCCCTTCCAGTTCGCGAACGTTCTGGTGAGCACGCTGAGCGATCTGATCCAGAACAGCTGCTTCGAGATGTTGAGCCTTACTCTGCAATATCGCGTACCGAGATTCGTAGTCAGGGGGCTGGATATCTACCTCGAGCCCGCCAGCGAGGCGCGATTGGATACGTTCTTGGAGCAGGCTCTTGCTTGCAGGCTCATCGCCTGTAATGACGATCTGCTTGCCAGCCATGTGCAACTCATTGAACGTATGGAAGAAGCCTTCCTGAGTTTGCGGCTTTGAAGCGATGAACTGAATATCGTCAACGAGCAACACGTCGGCACTTCGGTAGCGCTCGCGGAACTTATTCGCCGTTCCCTCGCGAATAGCGCTGATGTACTCGTTGGTGAATCGTTCACTGCTTACATACATCACTTTCAGGTCACGCAAAACCAGTATGTGCCCAATGGCATGTAGTAGATGAGTCTTGCCAAGCCCTACTTCTGAATAGATATATAGAGGGTTGTAGGCGCTTCCTGGCGACTCTGCAACTTTGGCCGCGGCAGCCTGCGCAAGACGGTTCGAGGGGCCAACGACGAAGGTCTCAAAATTGAATGATGGCTTTAGGGAATAAGACTTAGCGTAGTCGACTTTCCCAGCGGATTCGTTTGGTTCAGATTCCGACGTTTCAGAGCGGTCTGAAATCGGGGTTTCTGATTGCACTTCATGGTTTGAAACTTGGACCTTGAACTGTACTTCAAGCTTTCGTCCAGCGACTCTTGAAACGGTTCTTAGGATCGTTCCCGATAGACGCTTCTCGAGCATTTCGGCTGCGAAAGGAGACGGCGTGGAAATCGTGAGGACGTCATCGGATAAACCTACCGCTGAAGTAGGCTTTAACCACGTTTCGTAGTTGGGTCTGGGAATTTCAAGCTGGAGCTGTCCCAGAGCTGCTGACCAGATTTGCCGTGCGTTATCCGTCGCCAAACCCTCACTAATTTTAGGCACAAGTGCCGCTTAGCCAGTAATGCTGGCTTGTAAAAAAATCGATCTAATATGTGTATGCCGTGGTCAGCATTTTCGGCAGCTGGACGTTGCCTGTGGCGGTGCTGACCTGAGGGCAACCGTACCATGCGCTAGGCTGGTGTATGCAACCCCTCCAATGGGTAAATTGGCTCGAATTTACAACCAATTTCCCAGTAATTTTGTGATAACAATCACGACCAAGTTTGAACGACCGTTAAAATTAACATTTCTCCAACAATGCAACCCTCGACCGGACTGGCGATTTCAGCGCGCCGCGTCCGGCGCGAGGCTTATAAAGTGGTTACATGCGAATAGTATTTTTTGGATCGCCCACAGAAGCCGCTGAATCTCTCGAGTCATTGATTGCAGCAGGTCACGACATTGCCGCGGTCTACAGCCAACCCGACCGTAAGTCGGGTCGAGGGAGAAACAAGACAGCCACACCCGTTAAAACGTTCGCTACACAAAACTACCTCCCCGTCTTCACTCCAAAAGGTCTTCGAAATAACGTTGAAGAACTAGAACGGCTGAATGATCTAAACGCCGATGTGTTCGTAGTCGTGGCATACGGAAGAATTCTTCCAGCCGAAATTCTTCAGGTGCCACCGATGGGAGTTGTGAACATCCACCCATCGCTGCTGCCGAAGTACCGCGGACCAAGCCCGGTCGTAGCGGCGATTTTAGAGAGTGAGGACACCGCGGGCGTCACAATCATGCTGCTAGACGAAGGAATGGACACTGGGGCGATCCTCGCTCAATCGACGCCCATACGGCTATCAGGCACCGAAAAAGGCGCTGCGTTGCAGAGCGCTCTCTTTAAGGAGGGGGCATTGATGCTCCCCTACGTCCTTAAAGGACTACATGAGGGATCACTGACCCCGCAGCCACAAGATGACAGCAAGGCGAGCGTCACCAGACTTCTCGAAAGATCAGACGGCGAGATCGATTGGTCGTCCTCTGCGGAACGCATAGATCGAATGATTCGAGCGTACGATCCGTGGCCAGGAACTTTCACCAGCTGGAGCGGTAAAGGCTTGAAGGTGCTTGATGCTGAAATTAGTTCGGCATCCGCATTAGGAGCTGGCGTAGTTATGGTTGTCGACGATCGGCTGCTTGTGGGCACCGGATCAGGATCTATCGGGCTAAGGCAAGTTCAACTTGAAGGTCGCCAACCTGTTGGCGCCGCCGACTTTCTCAGGGGTCAGCCCGATTTCGACGGCGCAACGCTAGGAACTTAGCCCTCTACGCGGTTTCGATTTGGACGATATTGCGGTGTGATAGGTGGCTTCGCACGTGGTCGACGTTAGCCAACCAGTATTCGCTTCCGTAGAACTTGGCTTCAGCAGTTGCGATATTTGCGGCATCGTCGCCGTACGATCGAATCCAAATGAACTGAGTGCGCTCTTCGTTGACCCAGCTGCTTTCAACCTTGATACCGGCTTCGGTCATTGCAGGGATGAGCTTTGGGAAGGTCTCGAGCCAGCTGTCGAGCATTCCTTTGTTAATGGTGTACGTGCGCAAGTGGGCAACAGTCATCGTTCGTAAAACTCCGTGAGCCAAAGTGGCCATTCGTAACAGTTAAATTCAAGTAGCTGATTCTATCGACGATAAAGACGAGTTGGGTAATTGAACTATCCAACGTCTCGACCAAAGTGTAGAGACCTTCGGCGGGGATGGGCCTGGGTGCGGCATCGCGGGCAAAAAGGAACTAGCCAGACGTGTCATCCCTGAAAAATACGCAGTGACACCCCACCCCACGAGCTAGCCCTTGAGCATGCCCATCAGTGCGCGCTTGCCGCCCGGACCCGAGATCTTCTTCATCATCTTCTGCATCTGCTTGAACTGATTCAGAAGCTGGTTGACCTGTGTTGTCGTGGTTCCTGAGCCATCGGCGATTCGCTTGCGACGAGAGCCATTAATAATCGTCGGATTCTCGCGTTCCAACATCGTCATCGAGTGAATAATCGCCTCGGTTCGAGCCATTTGGCTCTCATCGATGTCCTTCGGATTGATCTTGCCTCGAAGTGAACCCATGCCAGGAATCATGCCGAGAATATCGGTCATCGATCCCATCTTCTTGATGGTCTGGAACTGCTGCAACATGTCGTTTAGATCAAATTGATTCTTCTTGATCTTCGCTTCGAGAGCGGCAATCTCTTCAGTATCTAACTGAATTTCGGCCTTCTCGATAAGCGATTCGACATCGCCCATGCCAAGAATCCGTGAAGCAATTCGATCCGGGTGGTACACCTCGAACTGATCAGGTCGTTCACCGACACCGATGTACTTGATGGGCACACCAGTTGCCGATCGCATCGAAAGAGCGGCACCACCACGGGCGTCACCGTCCATCTTCGTTAGCACCATTCCAGTGATACCGATTCGATCATTGAACTCGCCACCAGAACGTACTGCGTCCTGACCCGTCATAGCGTCGAGAACGAGTAGCGTTTCGACTGGCGAAGTTGCATCGCGAATCTCTTCGAGCTCGCTCATGAGATCGTCATCAATAGCCAAACGACCTGCTGTGTCGAGAATCAGATAGTGAACGCCCTCTTCCTGAGCCTTTTTGTAGGCTGCTTTGGCGACCTTCACAGGCGTGGAGCTTGAGGGCTCTTCCGAGTAAACGGTGAGATCAAGCTGCTTTCCGAGCTGCTTCAGCTGATCGATAGCTGCAGGACGTTGCAGGTCACATGCCGCCATCATCACGGGCTGTTTCTGCTTGCGCAGCCACAATGCCAACTTCGCGGCGAGTGTGGTTTTACCGGCACCCTGAAGTCCAACGAGCATGATGACGCTCGGTGGCTTGTCGGCACGAGCAAGTTCGACTGCTTCTCCACCAAGAATTTCGGCCAATTCTTCTCGAACTATTCGAATAACCGATTGTCCGGGAGTAAGCGAAGCGTAGACTTTGTCGCCATCCGCACGTTCTTTGACATTTTTGACGAACTGTCGCGCTACTTTGAAGTCGACGTCTGCTTCGAGCAGCGCTAGTCGAACTTCGCGGAGGGCCGCGTCGATGTCTTTTTCAGATAATTTACCGCTACTGGTTAGCTTGCCGAAGACTCCGCCAAGCTTGTCGGAAAGTGACTCAAACATCGTTTGATTTTACATGCGGAATCTGGTCAAAAACCGTCAAATCAGGCGTGCACTCATAAATTTGTAACTTGAAAACCGCATCATGCGGTCGTTTTTTGCGAAGTGAGCGACCCGTGTTGGCTCTTCGTTCATTACTGTGCGGTAGGCAGGTTCGTAATTAACTACGGTTCCACCCTGCGTGGCAGATTCCACAATACTCAAAGCTGCTTTGAGAACATCGCGTTGCTTCTCAGCATCGAATGGTGCCGACAATGGTCGTCCCATGGGGTTTGGAGTTAACAGTATGAGAGCCGGGTTCATCGCCGTAGTTCGATCTTTAAACGCGGTTGACATGATTATGACGCTTGGAATACCAGCTTCCTCGAAAGCTCTAGCTACGTGCCCGACCGACACGTGGAAACGGGTCATATCGGAACAAGCACAGCGGCTTGAGCGCCGGCAGCCTTTGTTCGGGCGGCCCATTCTGATCCAATTTGCTTCCGCAGTCGTAGTTGAGAAGTAAGCCCAACAAACGAATACGCCGGACTAATAAATTCACCGATAACGCCCGCTGCTGCAAGTTCATTCATGCGGTCAATCGGCAGTGAAACGTTTCTATCGGCAGCGGTGACACGAATGTCGTAGCCGCCATGCCTTACGTTTGTTTCGTATGGCGATGTGGTGATCGGAATCTCGGAAAGTACCGGATCAGTCTTGCCGAACTCACCACTCATCTTCACGACCTGCTCTTGAGTGAGATTTTTTATTCCGAACGGTTTCGGATCGTCACCCTCTACGAAGTGCCTTGTCGTTGTTAGTAGCGCAATTCAGCTTTCCGAAACAGGCTGCTCGAGCTTGGCAAACGGCTTGTCGTCATACTCAAAACTACCTGGGCCTGCATATGCTCCTGATTGAGCACGAACAATCGCTTCGACAATCGGCGTAACATCGCCATCGTCGATCAAATCGCCGGTTAGATGTAACAACTCTCGTAGAAAATCATCAGCTTGCTGCTCGGAGCCAGATTTCAAAAACTTGAACAGCAGATCGGTGCGCGACCCGTAAGAAAACGAATTGCGAAACTCATCGAAAGTTTCGTTTTGAGGATCTGATGCATTTGATTTGGACGAATCGTTCGAAGCCATGCCGAAAGTCTACTCGCCGTCCGCAAATCACGTGCAGCCCAATCTCAGATGTTACGAAATCTCGACGATTTCGCCATCAACAACCAAAGTCGCTTCGGTTAAAGCCTGAACATCTTCGAACGACCAGCCCGGAGCAGTTTCTCTCAGGATCATTCGACCGCTCACGCGATCAATCTTGATTACCGCAATATCGGTAACAATCTCATCAACACACCCGGGTGCGGTTAATGGAAACGTGCATTCCTCGACGATTTTTGGCGTGTCGCCTCTCGCCGTGTGCTCCATAGCGATTACAACTCGCTTTGCGTTCGCCGCGAGGTCCATTGCTCCACCGATGCTTCCAATTCCGCGTTTTGGAATTATCCAGTTCGCCAAATCGCCCGTTCGAGAAACCTGAAGCGCACCCAACACAGTCACATCAATGTGCCCGCCCCGAATCAGGCTAAACGACTCAACAGAATCGAAAAATGCCATGCCGGGTACGAGTTTCGGGAAGCTGCCGCCCGCGTCCATCAGATTCGGATCGCCTTCACCCGGAGCCGAAAGTTCTTTGAAACCCAGAATGCCGTTCTCTGCGTGATAAAGAAGTTCGACGCCGTCCGGCAGAAAGTCGGCACACATCGCCGGAATGCCGATACCAAGGTTTACTGTTGAGCCATCGATGAGATCACGAGCCGCACGTTTGGCGATCGCCGCACGATCAAGACGTGGCGCAGGGTCATTTCCGCCGGGGTTTGTAGAAGTATTCACGGTAAGGGATCTCCTGCTTCTCGCTGAACAATCCGATTCACATACGTGCTCAATGTTCCTACCCGTTCAGGATCGATTCCGCCGACTTCAACAATCTCATCTACCTCAACGATTGTGACCGTCGCGGCAGTTGCCATTGCAGGATTGAACGCCCTAGAAGTTCCTATGTACTGCAAATTCCCTCGGGTATCGGCTTTCTGCGCTCGAATTAACGCGTAGTCGGCCGAAAGTGCCGTTTCGAGCAGATATGTGCGACCATCAAAGTCACGATGCTCTTTGCCCTCTGCAACCGGCGTACCAACTCCGGTAGGAGTGTAGAACGCGGGCACGCCAGCTCCGGCAGCCCGAATGCGTTCGATAAGCGTCCCTTGGGGAACGATATCGACTTCAGCCCGGCCTTCTCGAAACGCCTTTTCGATCTCGCTTAACGGATTGGTCGTTCCCGGTACCGGAAAGGAACAAGTGATCTTCTTCGCCTGCCCACTCTCGAAAAACATGCCCTGATCGACCGGATCCAGATGATATGGCCATCCATAGCCCGTTGTTTTCGATATACCAGCAACGTTGCCGATAATCGTGAGATCACCAACACCAAGATCACGTAAAGCCATCATCAGGCGAGTCGGTTGACCGCCAGCGCCCCCGAATCCGCCAATCATGATCGACGCACCCGAAGGAATATCGGCTACAGCATCGGCGAACGAATTGGAAATCTTATTAATTGGCACGAGAGTCAGATTGTACGGTCTTTTCGATGCATGTCACTTACACTGCGTTGAGTTTGTACTCGTATGCGTCCGTTTTTACCGGTCAATCGCCCATTAGAACGATCAAAAATCCCTTCTTAAATGCCATTGCAAAAAAAGAAATCGAAACAGCCCGACTTCACCCTGATCGCACATCGAGGTGCCTCATACGACGCACCCGAGAACACGTTTGAGGCGTTCGATCTCGCTCTCGCACTCGGCTTCGACAACTTTGAAACCGACGTCCAACTGACTAGCGATGGTAGAGCCGTTCTCGTTCACGACGACACGTTGGATCGAACGACCGACACAACCGGTCTCGTCGCTGAAACCGGCATCGCTAAGATCAAATCACTTAATGCCGGGCTTTGGTTTGAAGGACCTGACGATGGCGCTGGCGTACGCGGCACCATGGCGTACCCAGAAGCGTTCGTGCCGACACTCGATGAGTTTCTTGAACGATACGCCGGTAATGCGCACGTTCATTTAGAGCTAAAGTCGACTCAACCCGATCTCGCTGCGGCATCGATGAAGTCGCTCAAGCAGTGGGGTTGGCTCGATCAACATACCGGTGATTCGGTCGCTCCCGGCCTTACTATTTCCTCGTTTCATTTCGAACAACTCGAACAATCAATCGCGCTCATGCCAAACATCGCTCACGGCTGGCTGCTTCAGAAGATAGATAAGGCCTCTTTAAAAGCGGCAACCGATCTAGGCCTCTCCGGAATCTACCCGAATGCGAGCAAGGTAACCAAGAAGCAGATTGACGATGCGAACAAAGCTGGGCTCGTAGTCCGAACCTGGGGCATCGCCGACTCCAAGTCTGCGCTTCGTCGTGCATACCGTTCTGGAGCCGTTGGAACGACGGTCGACTGGCCCTCAAAAGCCCGCGTAATTATCGAATCGCTTTAGGAATATCCGTGATGTTCGAAGACGCCTCGGCCGTTCTTATGTAGATACTTGGCGCGTCCGCTATCCGAACGGGTTGGTACTACGGTAAAGTCGCGCTCATCAATAACGGGCGCGTCATTCGACCCGTCAAACTCAACAAACAGGAATATCAAAGAAGAGTCACATGAAAATCGAAAAAGTTCGACTTCGTCACGTATTTGGAACGATTGAAACCGACGGTTTGTTCTGGGAAGAACGACTCGTCCAACCGCTCGACGTGTACGAAGAGTTCCGTGATATTGGCGGGCAACATCGATTCGGCGGTTCAGCGAACTTAAAGAACGAACTCGCCCACGATGCCTACTTTGTACAGATCGAAACTGATGAGGGCGTAATCGGAATCGGCGGCCCGATGGACAAAGCGGTCGCCTTCATCGTCGAAAACGAACTGACCCGTTATCTGATCGGACGCAACCCACTCGCAACCGAATTCCTGTGGGACATCATGCACCGCGGCTCAGTTCACGGCCGCCAGGGCAACACGATGATCGCCATCAGCGCGATCGATAACGCCCTCTGGGATCTCAAAGGTCGCTACTTCAACGCTCCCGTCTACAGTCTCATCGGTGGGCCGACCAGAACGGAAGTACCTGCCTACGCTTCGATGCTCGGCTACCACGTTCTCGATATGGGGCTAGTCGCAGAACGTGCCAAAGAGAAGCAAGACGAAGGTTACACGGCTCAGAAGTGGTTCTTCCGACACGGTCCGATGTCTGGCGCAGAAGGATTCAAGAAGAACGTCGACATGGTGCGAACCCTTCGAGAAACTCTCGGAGACGACGACGACATCATGCTTGATTGCTGGCAGTCGATGGACGTTAACTACGTAATCAAACTCGCCGAGGCGATCGAGGAATTCCACCCTCGCTGGCTCGAAGAAACCGCTATGCCGGATCGCATCGATTCATATCGAAAGATTCGCGAAGCAACGAATATTCCGCTGTCGGGAGCAGAGCACCACTACACCCGCTGGGGTATGAAGCAGTTCATCGACGCCGAAGCACTCGACATCATTCAGCCAGACATCTATTGGGCTGGTGGACTATCGGAAGTGCTGAAGATAGCAGCTCTCGCTACTACCTTCGATCTGATTACGATTCCGCACGGTCACTCGACCAACGCTGGAATTCACTTCTCGGTCACCCAGTCACCGATTCACACTCCGTATCAAGAATATCTGGTCAAATGGAACACCATCCACCAGCACTTTTTGAAGGATCCCGTAACCCCGGTTAAAGGCTCGATTCACGCACCGTCTGGCATCGGAATGACAATGGATCTAGACCCCGCCAAGATCGAACGAGAAGAAGAACC
>CAWVRY010000023.1:0-29116 GCA_963932695.1 uncultured bacterium
GAATAATACCGCTAACTGCAACGGTTTTTGGCAGATCCGTGCTCAAGAGCTCAATCAAGTATCAAAACGGATACACGGTCGATGTCGGTCCGGACGGATCAATTGACGTTTCATCACGCCACTTCTTTCACGACGATTTCACATCGTATGGCGCTAGCTGCATATATACTTCCGAACAATTTTACTGTTGGCATGGACGATTCAGAACGCAAATAAGCGATCGGAGAATGATGTGGTTGATCAGAAACAGAAAAAGTTTTTACTTTCCGAGAATGACATTCCGAAGCAGTGGTACAACGTCTCGGCTGACCTACCTACGCCTTTATCCCCTCCGCTACACCCAGGAACACTTGAACCTGCCGGACCTGCTGACCTAGCACCGCTCTTCCCAACTGAGCTGATTATGCAGGAAGTCAGTCAGGATCGATGGATCGACATTCCAGATCCTGTACGAGAAATGTACCGAATGTGGCGACCAACTCCGCTAATTCGAGCAACAGGACTCGAAAAGGCTCTGGGCACACCAGCAAAAATTTTCTACAAGTACGAAGGCGTAAGCGCCGTTGGTAGCCACAAGCCCAACACGGCAATTCCTCAGGCTTACTACAATAAGATCTCAGGCACGAAGCGAATCGTTACCGAAACTGGCGCAGGCCAGTGGGGCAGCGCTCTTTCATACGCATGTCAGCAGTTCGGAATCGAAGCGAAGGTCTACATGGTGAAGGCTAGCTTTAATCAGAAGCCTTACCGCAAATCAATGATGCAGACATTTGGCGGCACCGTAACCGCCAGCCCTAGTGAAGAAACCGAAGCCGGACGATCGATTCTGTCAGGAGATCCAAATTCACCAGGATCGCTCGGAATCGCAATCTCTGAAGCCGTCGAAATTGCTGCGCAGAACGACGACACCAAATATTCGTTGGGCTCTGTGCTCAATCATGTCCTGATGCACCAGACTGTGATCGGACAGGAAGCTATTCTTCAGATGGAAATGGCTGATGCCTACCCAGACATCGTGATAGGTTGCGCAGGTGGCGGATCAAACCTAGCGGGTATTTCGTTCCCGTTCATCGCCGACAAGCTGGCTGGCAAGACGAACACAAGGTTCATCGCTGTCGAGCCGGAAGCTTCACCTTCACTAACGAAAGGTAAATTTGCTTACGACTTTGGTGACGCTATCGGAACAACTCCTCTGTTCAAAATGCACACCCTGGGCCATACGTTCGTTCCGAACCCGATACACGCTGGTGGTCTTCGCTACCACGGCATGGCTCCGCTAGTTAGCGCTCTGTTCGACGCAGGAGTGTACGAGGCGAAGGCTTACCACCAGAACGCATGCTTCGAAGCAGCTGTTCTATTCGCAAGCACCGAGGGAATCATTCCTGCTCCGGAGCCAACTCACGCCATAAAAGCGGCGATCGACGAAGCACTGATAGCCAAGGAAACCGGCGAAGAGAAGAACATACTGTTCAATCTCTGTGGACACGGTCATCTTGACCTATCGGCGTACGACAACTACTTCTCGGGCGACATGGTCGACTACACATTGCCTTCTGAAGCAATCGCAGAAGCGATGAAGAGCGTCCCAATAATCGGATAGCCAGCTAGCTGGACTTAATACCGAATATAGAAAACGGGATCGGCAATTGTCGATCCCGTTTTTATTTGCTCTTCTGATCTCACATCGAGCACTGTCCTGCTGAATTCATTCCTGCCCTGAGCAAAGCCGAACAGGTTCAGTATCAAATGTCGACACGCTAACTATCGAGCGCCATCGCGAAAGAAAATCATACTAGTGTGCTGATAGAGTGGCGGGCTGCGAAGCAAATCAACCTTTTCGAGAGCTGGATCACTTGTCGTACACCCACATTTTTGCCGGAAACTCATTTGACCGAGGCGACCACGAGCGCCGGGACGAAGAGCTACTGAAAAAGATGATTCGGCAAGACAACACGAAGCTGTTGCCGTTCCACAAACTGCAGCCTCTCGTACGACGAAACCCCGACGCTGAACTCGCCTGGATAGGTCATGACTTTCTCGACGGACTTCCTGAAGAAGCCGGTGGACCGAAATTTCTAGGATTCGACGCCAACCGAACCCCGCACTTTGCGGTAGATATATCAGCTGTCGAAGATCCTGCAGAAATAGCGGCTCTGGCTTCAGATGCTGCTTTCGAAGACGGCAGATCCGCTGCAACAGACATTCCGCAGGATCAATCGGGAATTCTCGCTCAAGCTAGAGCAAATCTGAACTGGCATTCCCAACACCGATTCTGCTCAGTTTGTGGAACGGAATCTCAGAGTTTCCGCGGTGGGCTTATGCGCCAATGCCCCAACTGCAGTTCTCAGCATTTTCCTCGAACCGACCCCGTCGCAATCATGCTTGTTTACAAAGGAGACAAGTGCGTGATGGGTCAAACACTCGCACGTCAAAACTCTAGTTTCTACTCATGTCTAGCAGGATTCATGGATCAAGGAGAAGCGATCGAAGAGGGTGTTCGGCGCGAAGTTATGGAAGAGGCCGGTCTCAAAGTAGGCAAGGTGACTTACCACTCGTCACAGCCGTGGCCATTTCCATCGTCACTTATGATCGGCTGCCACGCCGAAGCGATTTCCGACGAGATCGTCGCTGATCCAGGTGAAATGGCCGATGTTCGCTGGTTCACAAAGGACGAAGTGAAACTAGCGCTCGAAGACAGACTTGAAGGTGTGAACATTCCCGGACCAATTGCCATCGCCCATCACCTAATCAAAGCGTGGGCGTACGGCACAGCGAATATTTAGATTAAAATCCGATTGCCGACTTCAGAAGAAGAAGTTCGGGTTGTCAAGATGAAAAACGATCTGATTATCGAACTGGGCCGGTCACGAGCAGTTCTTCGAGACCCGGGTTTCAGACCACGACCACTCGAGATGTTCAATGTCGACTGTCCTTAGCTGCATTCGTTTAGATTCCGTCATAATTTATCTGCCATGCTGTGTACATGACTAAACTGTCACCGCCGCAAGCGTATGACGTTCGACGAACGATCGCATAAGTTCGACTCGCAATAGTCACCGAATTTACCCTGAATGCCCACAGAAATTTACGAGAACAAAGTTGAAGATCAAGTCCATCAAAGCAGTTCACGTAAAGCTGCCTGAACCGTCGAATCGCGCCAAGCCAACTCGCCCTTCGTGGAACAACTCGGCGAAACGTGCGATGCCGATAAACATGTACTCGGAATTTTCAGGATTGCCTGACAGTATGCCGGGCGGTGGGCTCGGCGCCGTGTGGGTTAAAGTAACCGCTGAAGATGGCACATACGGGCTTGGTCAGGCAGCGTTCGGTGAGCCTGTTGCGGCGTTTGTAAACAAGGTGATCGCTCCGATTCTTGAAGGTAGAAATTGCTTGGCTATCGAGCACCTGAACGATCTGATTCTTCGCGTTTCTCAGCGATACGGATCCGCTGGCACTGCATCAACCGCAATGGGCGGAGTCGATCTTGCTTTGTGGGATCTCAAAGGAAAAATTATTGGTCAACCTGTGTACGCCCTACTAGGCGGACCCGTTCGCGAATCGATCACTTGCTATGCAACAGGTGACGATTTAGATTGGGCGCAAGAACTCGGCTTCACCAAATTTAAAATCACCAACCCCTCTCACTATTCAGAAGGCGATGCCGGGATCAAAGCGGTGATTACTCACGTGGCTCAGGCTCGTGAACGGGTTGGTATCGATCGCGATCTAATGATCAATCCAGTTATGTCGTACAACGTCGAATTTGCATTACGATTATTGGAAGAACTTAAACCCTACAACTTGCGCTGGCTCGAAGAACCGTTGGTTCCTACCGACTCAGATGGACTCGCCCACTTGCGCCGATCAGCTCCGTGGGTAGCGATTGCAGCCGGTGAAGACCATCATGGTCGGCACGCATTCTTAGATCTTGTAGAAAAGCGAGCTGTCGATATCCTGCAGCCCGACTTCACGTGGGGTGGCGGAATGACCGAAGCGTGGAAAGCTCATACCATCGGCGAGATGGCAGGCATGGCGACCATTCCGCACGGCGGAGCAAATAACCCGTTCGGTCAGCACTTCGCAATGGCTGCAACAGAATCGCCAATGGCCGAATACTGGATGGGCTCCGATCCGGGCGTTCCTCTCGATGAAACCGTTCGTATTCCCGGTACCGTTGTGCCCGTGAATGGCACAGTTAGACCTTCAAACGAACCGGGGTTCGGTATGCAGTTCGAACCGAGCGATATTAGTGACTGGGGGGCGAACTAGCATGAAGATCAAAAGCGTTCGTTGCATCCAAATCAACAAGCCCACAGCTCCTACACGACCAAACATCAAACCCGGCTGGAACACATACTCACTTCGTTCTCAGCCAATAGCACGATATTCCGAGTACACACGTGTCGACGGCAATAAGCCGGGCCAGTCTGAAAAAGCATGGGTTCAGATCACCGCTGAAGACGGAACGTTCGGACTAGGATCCTTCGCCCACGGGGCAATGGGTGCTTCGGTAGTCGATTATCTAATTGCACCTTTGATCGAAGGCAAGGACGCACTTGCCACTGAGCTAATAAATGACCAAATTTGGCGCATGAACGAGGGCTTCCAAGGTGGAATCGCAACTGCGGCTCAAAGCGGAGTCGATCTTGCACTCTGGGACCTCAAAGGCAAACTGCTAGATAGACCGGTATACGAACTGATCGGTGGACCTTCACGTGATCATGTTGAGCTATACGCAACTGGCGACGATATCGAGTGGATGCGCGAACTCGGATTCGAAAGATTTAAGATCAGCAACCCGTTCTTCTATGAAGAGGGCTCTGAAGGACTCGTTAAACTAGAAGCTCATGTTGCAAGCCAGCGCGAAATTGCAGGCAACGACGCCGAACTAACGTTCAACCCAGTGATGTCGTACAACGCCGATCTTGCTTTGAGAGTCGCCGAACGTCTACGCCCTTACAAACTACGCTGGCTCGAAGAACCTCTTCCACCGTGGGACCTCGAAGGTCACAAAGAACTCAAGCGAGCTATGACTTGGACAGCACTTGCAACCGGCGAGCATCACTACGGTCGTAAGCAGTTTCAACAGTTGATCGCCGCTCGTGCAGTGGACATCGTTCAGCCCGATATCGAGTGGGCGGGCGGACTTTCGGAAATCCTCAAGATTTACAACTACGCTGAAGCTGCAGGGATTGAAACGATCACCCACATGGGCGGAAATACCGCGTGGGGGCAGCACTTTGCATACGCAATGCCTGAAACCACACTCGCCGAGTGGTTCATGGATACAGATATCGGGCAGCCGGTCGCCGACAAACTAATGCCGGGCGTTTCACCAGCAGTCGATGGCAAAGTAGTTCCATCAAACGCTCCCGGCTTCGGACTGGAAATTCCCGAAGAATGGATCGTTCCTTGGGATTACGCGGGTCAAAAGCGTGCCGTGTACGACGCTGGGTAGACTCGAACAAATATAAGTGCCGCAGGGATAGATTCGTCCCCTTGCAACATGCCCAAACTGCACTAAACTCCCGGCGAGAATAGGCTCCAGACTCATTCTGCTAGCCATTTGACAAGCATCACTATCGCAAGTGTCATCCTGAGGCACTCGAAGGAGACAGGTTGACCAACCTGTTACATTCGCTCCCATGAAAATTACCAACATAGAAACTTTCGTAGTTGACGCCGGATGGCGACCCTGGCTGTACGTAGCCGTTCGCACCGATGAAGGCATTACCGGATACGGCGAAATGTCGGACGGACGTAATCCCTATGGAATCGTCGGAGCGGTAACCGACTTCTTCCCAATTCTTAAAGGACAAGACCCATTAGCGGTCGAGAAACGCTACTGGGACATGTACCGACTCGCTCGACAATCGACCGGCGGTATCGCTGCAAAGGCAATCGCCGGAATAGAGCTTGCTCTGTGGGACATCAAGGGTAAGTCTTTGGGTGTTCCAGTTTACTCGCTGTTCGGCGGTCCGACGCGCCAAAGCCAGCAGGTCTACTGGTCGCACTGCGGCACTTCTCGAGTGCGTCGGAACGAACTCATCGGCGTTCCACCGCTCGATTCGTTCGAAGCGGTTGCTGAACTCGGCGCAGAAGTACGCGAAAAGGGATTCAAAGCCCTCAAAACCAATATCAACTACCCGGGAACTCCCGCTCGCGCCTACGACGGTGGATTCGGAACGGGTGCTACCGACCAGAACGTTACGTGGCAGACGCTCGATCACATCGAAAAGTACATCAGTGCGTTCGAAGACGGCACGAGAGGCGAGGTGCAGATTGCGATCGACCTCAACTTCCACTTCAAGCCACTCGCAGCACGCCAGATTTGTCAGGTGATGGAGCAGTTCAACACCATGTGGGTCGAGGTCGATATGTACGAGCCAGAAGGACTCGCTGAGGTGAAGGCTGGAACAACGGTTCCGATCACATCAGGCGAGAACCTGTTCGGTATTCGGGAATATCGCCCGTACTTCGATAATCGCTCGATGGACAACGTGATGATCGACGTCCCTTGGAACGGGTTCGCCCGCTCACGCGATATCGCCATGCTTGCTGAAAGCTACGAGCTGAACATCGCTCCGCACAACTACTACTCGCATCTTTCGACGATGCACTCGCTCAATCTGTGCGCAACAGTACCTAACGTGCGAATCATGGAAGCCGATATCGACGATGTGCCGTGGAAAGACGAAATCACCGGCGGTGCGCTCGACTACACCGGTGGCGAATTACAAATTCCAACTAAGCCCGGCTGGGGCGTAGACCTCGACGAAGACGTAGCCCGTTCCCACGTTTGGGAACCTGGCCGAGGGCCGGGGTTTTAGGCTCAACATGAACATCATCGACGCACATCCACATATCTACTCTAGTGATCGCCAAAAATACCCAACCATCGACGATGCGTGGAATCCTGGTGAACCGGCGACTGTTGAAGATCTGAAAGTAAAAATGGACGATGCGTCCGTTGCGAAGGCCGTGTTCATACAGACTAGTACGTTCTACGCTCACGACAATCGGTACGTGATGGATTCCGTTCGGCAGCACTCAGAATGGGCAACCGGAGTCGTAACGCTCAGTCCCGACGATTCGCAGCACGTTGAAGTACTCGAAGACGCTGTAGCTAACTACTCAGTACGTGGCCTCAGAGGTACTTCTGACCAAAACGGCGAAATTGGTTCACCCAATGTAAGGCGTCTTTGGTCGAAAGCTCGTGATCTGGGAATTACGGTGAACTGCATGGTTATGGACGATCTTGAACGCCTATATGAAATCGAACTAATGGCACGCCAGCTAGACGACCTAAACATCGTCATCGACCACTGCTTCATGCTCAACACCATCAGAAAAACGGAAGAAACTCTTCAGTCTTTAGAACGATTATCCAATCTGCCAAACGTCAACGCCAAACTAACCAGCGGCACTCACGGTTCAGCACGCATTTACCCTCACGAAGATATGCACACGCCGTTAAAGCGAGTGATCGAGGCGTTCACGCCACAACGATGCGTATGGGGGTCGAACTTCCCAAACGCATTGTGGTCGAAAGGCACTACATACGCCCAAAACTTGAGTCTTTTCACTGATGAAATAGGACTTTCGCAAACCGATAAAGAAGCGATTCTAGGTAAAACTTCCGAACGTCTCTGGTTTTCGTAAGCGTAAACCGGCATCGCAGTGCGCCAATCACACCACGTATAATTTAGTTCCACATGACTACGACTCAGCCAACACAACGTCCACCAATGAAACGCCCTCTTGCTATCCACGTGATGGCAAAGCCGAGTGGCGCTATCTGCAATATCGATTGCACTTACTGCTTCTATCTCGAAAAAGAGAAGCTCTACCCGGACAAGGCACGTGGCTCGTGGAAGATGGGCGAAGAAGAGCTTGAGTTGTACGTGAAGCAGTACATCGAAGCCAACGATATTCCGCTGGTGAACTTCGCTTGGCAGGGCGGCGAGCCAACTCTGTTGGGTGTCGATTTCTACAAGAAAGCGGTTGCACTTCAGAAGCAGTACGCCGGCAAAAAGCAGATCACTAACGCCTTCCAGACGAACGCTATTCTGCTCGACGACGAGTGGGGAGAGTTCTTATCTGAGAACAAATTTCTTATTGGCGTATCGATCGACGGTCCAGAAGAAATACACAATCGTTACCGAATGACACAGGGCGGCGAGCCAACCTGGCACAAGGTGATGGCTGGAATCGAAGTGCTGAAGAAGCACAAGGTCGAGTTCAACACTCTCACCGTGCTCCACAAGCACAACGCTGATCACCCAAAAGAGCTGTACGAATTCCTAACCCGAGAAGTCGGAAGCCATTTCCTGCAGTTCATTCCAATCGTTGAACGCGTAGCCGACAAGCTTCCCGCGCACTTCTTGCAGTTGGTTGGTCCCGAATTCCGAGACGGAGCGACCGTTACTGAATGGTCGGTTGGATCAGAGCAGTACGGCAACTTCCTTAACGGCATCTTCGATCAGTGGGTGCGAAAAGATATAGGTCAGTACTTCGTTCAGATCTTCGATACAGCTCTTGCCAGTTGGATGGGCCAAAATCCCGGGCTGTGCATCTTCGCCGAAACCTGTGGCGACGCAATGATCATTGAGCACAATGGTGACGTGTACTCGTGCGACCACTACGTATATCCCGAATTCAACCTCGGCAACGTTAAAGAAAAATCGATTCGCGTGATGGCCGAAAGCCCCGAACAGCGGAAGTTTGGTACCGATAAGCGAGACACGCTTCCCGAATTCTGTCGATCTTGCGAATTCAAATTTGCTTGCAACGGCGGCTGCCCGAAGCAGCGATTCACCAAGACGCCTGATGGCGAAGATGGCCTGAACTATCTTTGTGCCGGATACAAGAAATACTTCGCTCACACCGAGCCTTATATGAAGGCCATGGTCGGCGAGCTTCGAAGTGGACGTCCAGCTGCCAACATCATGGCGAAAGCGGGAGCGATCCCTGCCATGTCGTCCGACCCCTACGCCGGAGTCGGTCGCAACGACAACTGCCCGTGCGACTCAGGTAAGAAGTTCAAACGCTGCCACGGGATGGCAAAGTAGCCCGGCATGTCCGACTGCTTGCTGGTGACCGTCACCAGCTTCGATCGAACGAACGTGCCACATTTGGCCCCGTCCCCGCCAGATCCCTCGGCTACCGCTCGGGACATGTGATTTACGCTTTTTAAAAATCACTTTCTACAAGCACGACATACTCTCTCCGTAGCTCGCTTCCCCATAAAGCCCTCGTTCAGGGTTAGAATTCCACTGACTAATTCAACGTGCCCGTCTATTACCCATCACTTTGTGGGGAGCAACTCCAATGGAACTCAGGACCAACCGCGCCAAGCAGAAGCTAGCTAACGGCGAAGTAGTAACTATCGTCAGCGGAATCACTCACCCCGACGACATCGACGCTGTAGGCCCTGTTGGATTCGACGGAATCTGGCTCGAAGGTGAACACGGCTCTACCGAAGCCAGCGAACTCGGCAACCTGACTCGAGCGTGCGATCTCTGGGGCATGACCTCTGTTGCACGAATCAATCTGAACGAACAGGGACTCATTTACCGAACTCTCGACCGTGGAGCACAGGCTATCGTCGTTCCACACGTGAACAACGCAGCTGAAGCACAAAACGTTGTCGATGGCGGCAAGTTCACCCCGCTCGGCAAACGTGGCATGTTCACAAGTCGACAGGGCTACGACGTAGACAACTACCTCCAGAAAGCCAACGAAGAAACAATGTTGATCGTTTTGATCGAAGACATTGTTGCGTGGGAAAACCTCGACGAGATCATCGCTGTCGACGGAATCGACGTTTTCTTCGTTGCTCCATCCGATTTTGCTGCCTCGATGGGTCACATGGGCGACTTGAATCACCCTGATGTAGTCGAGAAAATCACAGACGCTCTGACTCGAATCGTTGCTGCAGGCAAGCATGCTGGTGCACTTGCGACAAACGAAAACGTTGCCGCTTACGTAGAACTTGGTGTGAGGTTCTTCATGACTGGAGCCGGACCTTGGATCGCTGGTGGATTTAACCAGTTCGTAGCCAATGCAAACTCTGGAAAAAAGTAGACAATTAGTGGTTAGCCTTTTACGACCACGATCGTAACGGCGAACGAAATTTCAAAACTCAGAAGCGAGAATGTTCGAATTGAAAAGTGTGATGTCTAAACGAATATTGGTTTTGGCGGGAATGCTCGCACTGATCGTTCTAACCGCATGCCAGGCAGCCGGCAAGAACCCCGAAGTTATCGATATTCCAGTGATATCGGCTACTGTCGATGTTTCACTCTGCCAGAACGAGTTCTACCCGCAGGGATCGCCAATATTTGGCGACGTTACCAGCGATCAACTCCGTGGCGATGTCGATGGCATCAAGATTTTCGATCGAGTCGTCGGTGAAGGCGATTCGCCAAATATCGAAGACCTCGTAACCGTCAAATACACCGGCTGGCTCGATGGCGGCTGTGTATTCGATTCAACCTACGCTCGTGGCGAAGATGCTGAACTTCTTCTGGTCGCACTGATTCCAGGATGGCGTCAGGCAATGCTAACAATGAAACCGGGCGGTTCACGTCGTGTCGAAATTCCGTCATCACTCGGATATCGAGAGCTTGGTTCGCCTCCGGTCATCCCAGGCAACGCAACTCTTACTTTCGAAATCGAACTTGTAACCGTTTTGACGCCTGCACAGGCAATCGTCGCTGCAACTGCTATTGCGGCAAATGCAACGGCAACCCCTATTCCAACTGCCACGCCCGAAGGAGGGCCAATAGTGTCTTGTGACAACCCCGGTTACCCGGAATCAGCACCTCAGTACGGCGACGTATCTGAAGATCAGTACTCAGACGAGCCATCAGGCATTCGTGTGTTCGACTTGAAGGTCGGCGACGGCGGAGCTGTTGACCCTGCCAACACGGTCGACGTTCACTACACCGGTTGGCTTGTTGCTGACGGATGTGTGTTCGACTCGTCGTACACCCGAGGAGCATCAGTTTCGTTCCCAGTTGGCGGCGTAATCCCGGGATTCCGTGACGCTATTCTCGGTATGAACGTCGGAGGACAGCGACGTGTCTACATTCCAGCAGATCAGGGCTACGGTGCTCAGGGCGCTGGCGGAGCAATTCCACCAAACGCAGATCTAGTATTCGACATCGTTCTCGACAGCGTTCGATAGTGGCTTAGGTGCCATTGGCACTTTTTCTTCCGTGAGGAAGTGAGTGGCTACTTCGCTTGTCAGTTCAGCTGAGAATGCTGTACATATAGTTCGAAATAAGAAAAGCCCTCCGCTAATTGGCGAAGGGCTTTTTGTTTTGTAATCAGACGCTGTTTACAACGCCTGATTACAAAACAACCAAATAGTAAAGTGACCTCAAACGTATTGAGCGCAAAAGTGCCCCCCTCCCGGATGGAAGGAGTTAGGGGTTGGATAGACTGCAGCTCGCGACCAAGTCATTCGATGACGCCCGGAGCCAATAACGCATGAAAATAACTAAAGTTGAAACTATCCACGTAGACGAATTCTGGCAGATGTGCTGGGTTCGTATTCACACCGATTCGGGCGAAATCGGACTCGGCGAAACGTGGTATCTACCTAAATCGGTAGCGGCAGTAGTTCACGAAATATTTGGGCCAACGCTGATCGGTCGAGACCCTATGGATCGTGAAGGCATCTGGGATGAACTATTCAAGCTCGCAGGAATATTCACCTACTCCGGAGCCGAGCTGCGAGCTTTATCTGCAATCGATATCGCATTGTGGGACGTCGTTGGGCAAGCGCTCGATCAGCCCATCTACAACTTATTGGGCGGTAAATCGCGCGACAAAATCCGTATTTACAACACGATTGGTAGCTACGGTGACTGGCAGGACAACGAGTTTGAGCAACGCGACCCCGTCGGGTTCTTACAAAGCCTCATCGACGAAGGAATCACCGCCGTAAAGGCGTACTACATGGCTCCTTACGCCGCCGAATCAGGCGGAAATTTCGTTTCTGCAAAGCAGATCAAAGAAGGACTCTCCCCCCTCGCTAAGCAACGCAAGGCATTGGGTGACCAGATCGAAATCGCCCACGATGGTGGCGGACAGTGGGCGCTGGCTCCCGCGATTCGGATCACCAAGGCGATGGACGAGTACGATCTGATGTGGCAGGAGGAGATGATTCATCCTGTGAACGTCGAGACGCATCTAAAACTTGCGCAGGAAACGAAAACCCCTATCTGTGCAGCTGAACGACTCATGACTCGATACGAATTCCGTGAATACATCGAAAAGGGCGCTGCCGAAATCGTGATGCCTGATCTGATCTGGACCGGAGGCATTTCGGAAACCAAGAAAATCGCAACAATGGCCGACACGTACCAAACGCCCATAGCACCGCACGACTGGACGGGCCCGGTGAACGTTTTTGCTTGCGCTCACATTTCGATGAATGTGCCGAACGTGATGATCCAAGAGACCAACCGTGCATACTACCGCGGCTGGTACGACAAGTTCATCGAGCCGAATATTGTGATCAAGGACGGTTACTTGTTAGCGCCTGAAGGACCCGGACTCGGTACTCGTCTAAAAGACGACGTTTTCAACCGTTCCGACATACACGTAGAAGAAACAACTGAAGCCCGAGTGTGGGAGCCTGTCGGCTTCAATGACCCCGGCCAAAAAGTAGCCAACTTCTTCTCACCAAACGTGCCATATGGGCAGGGTCAACAGGAATAACGACTGCCCTTCAAGTCCTCTCCTTGGAGAGAGGATTTAGGCATGTGCTGAGCCTCTCGAAGCGTGAGGGGAGAACCAGCGAATCAGGAACAATCGACCAACTCTCCCTCAACCCAACCTTCTCCTGCTAGGAGAAGGAGCCGATCATTCCACTTCAACCAACCAGCCCCATGATACAAAAACTCACCACAATCTCCCTCGCCCTTCTAGGCTTCACCAAAACAGTCGCCTGCACCTTCTCTCGCTCGATAAAGTAGCGGAGACGCTCGATTAACCCGCCATTCGCTCGATAAAGTAGGCATATGCCCACTCACTACTTGTCCATCGACGTCGGTTCGACTTCCGTTACTGCTCTGATTATCGACATTGAGTCGAAATCGGTTGTCGGCTCATCGACCATCGCGAATACGGCTGAAACTACCTCTGCAAACGACAAAAAAATCGGTCGATCAGAGTGGGATATCGACCACATGACCGATCTTGCGCTGGCGAACGCGAAGAACCTCATCGAACGAACCAAAGCCCAGCCAGCTGCAATCGGCATCACCGGCCAACAACAAGGGCTTCAGCTTCTCGACCAAGACTTGAACACGGTCGGCGGCTTCATCTCCTGGCAGGATCAACGTTCCAAAGACCTAGTCCCTGGCGAAAATCGCACTTATATCGATGCCATGAGCGAGCTAGGCGGTGCGGCAATTGAAGACGGCGGACTCCCAGCATTCGAAAACACCGGATGTCCAATAGTTACCGGCTATACGGCTCCCAATCTCTACTGGTTAAAAGCCAACAACGAACTCCCAACGAACGTCGCAAACATCCACGGCACAACTGCGCCCGAATTCGCAGTTTCACGCCTAACCGGAACCAGACCCGTCACCGATCCAACCGACGCTGTCAGCTGGGGCGTTTATGATCTGTCCAAAATGGACTGGAACCACCACCTCATCGATTCACTCGGCCTGAATCGCGAACTCTTCTCGAACCTCGCCGATTCCTGCACACCCGCCGGTCAACTCACGAACGAAATGGCAGCAAAGCTCGGAGCGCAAGCGGGCATTCCCGTTTCGGTCGCCTCGGGCGATCACCAGTGCAGTTTCGCAGGAACAGTAGCCGACTACGAAAACACTCTTGCTATCAACATCGGCACAGGCGGGCAAGCATCGGTCTACGTCGAAAATCCAACCCCAAGAGGTTGGCTCGAACTGAGACCCTATATTCAAAGCGGTTATCTACTCGCCGGTGTCGGCGTAGTTGGCGGGCGAACCTTCCGCACCCTCAGAGATTTCTTCAATAACGCTAGCCGAGCTATCGCCGGATATGAACTCGACCCCGACGTTCTATACGCAAAATTAGTCGAACTAGCAGCCGAAGTTCCAGCAGGGGCAGAGGGAGTGGTGGTAGACCCACTGTTCACCGGGTCTCGCAGCAACCCTCTGGCGAAAGCAGCGGTGCGAGAGCTCACTCCGGGCACGTTCTCGCCGGGACACATGGCACGTGCGCTCTTCGAGGCGATGGCGGCTCAGCTGGCAGACTCGTATCGAGAGGCGGCGAAGTTAGGTGCGGGAACACGCTCGCTGCTCGTCGGATCAGGCAACGGGTTAAAACTTAATCCTGTTCTTAGAGAGTCACTTGAATCCGAACTCGTTATGTCGCTCCAACTCGGTCGACATAACGAAGAAGCAGCAATCGGTGCGGCGTTGTGCGCTGCAGTCGCCGACGGATCGTTCAAGTCGATAGCCGAAGCCAGCGCTTCGTTTGCCGGATAACGTGTTCCATCACATTCGCTGTTAGGCGATTCACCCGTTCGGCTTGATGACGAACTTCACACCTTTGCCTTCGCCTGAGTCGATGATTGCTTGCGGCACATCTTGAAGCTCGTAGCGACCTGAAATCACGCCTTCGAGATTCAACTTGTCGATCTCAACAGGAGTTCGAGCAAATACGTCTCCGCGCCCAAATGCGCCCTTTAGGGTGACTTCTCGATAGTGAAGGTCGTACATATCGACCGGCAGCGGCGCTCCTTGCGGAACCACCCCAACCATCAACACCTGACCACGTGGACGAACCACTTCAACGCACTTCGCAACTAACTTCGGCTGTCCAACAACTTCAGCGGCGATGTTCGCACCGTATCCGCCGTTGTGATCCTTGATGAATTCGGTGAGATCACTCTCGGCAGGATCGTGCAGTAGATCGGCTCCGAACTGAGTAGCCATCTCGCGACGAGCGGCGACTGGCTCTGACATGACCATGCGCTCGACACCTCGACGTTTTAGAAACGCCAGAGTGAACAATCCCATGATGCCGCCACCGATAACGACTCCGATGCCGTTCTCGTCGATTCGCATCATTTCGGATCCAGAAAGACAACACGATGCCGGTTCCGAAAGGGCGGCTTGCTCAAGATCGAGAGTATCGGGTATTTTCACCGCCGATTGCGATGGAGCCGTTGCGTATTCAGCGAACATCCCAGAAGTGAGATCGGCGTTTTCGCAACGTGATTCCGACCAAGTAGTACATGCTGAACAAACGCCGCAGTGGCTCGTCGTGTTCATCACGACTCTATCGCCAATTCGGCTTTTGTCGACGCCTTCTCCAACATCGACAATCACGCCAGAGCCTTCGTGACCCAGAACTCTTGGCGGTGTCGCAGGAAATAGCCCTTGCGTGATGTGAACATCGGTTCCACAAACGCCAATGGTGTCGACTCTCACGACAACTCTTCCGGGTCTGGCTTCCGGGTCTGGCACTTGGTCAAGCGTGAACTTGTCGCCACCATGCCATGTCATAAGTCGCATCATAATCTTCGCCTCATCCGTCTCACTTCGCGGTGCGTATCGTGTGTGATCGGATAGTAGCCGCGAGTGCACCCCGGTTCAACTACGCGGAACACAAAATTTCATAGCGATCGAACTTTAGGATCCGGCACCGCAAGTCTGAAGTACAGCGAGTAGTTCACCAGTAATTTCAGCGAGATCACCAGCACTCGTTGCCACAACAGCAGCAGCAAGATCAGAAGGCTCGAGTTCGCCTGATAGACACGTCAGTTGCTCGATAGTTAGCTCGCTAACTGGAATCGCAGTCGCAGTCGGTACTGCTGCCGGCTCGATAGGAATTGAGCCAGTCACGTTCGGCCCCTCCGTAAGGTCGATCACACCACCACAAGCTTCTAGGGCTTGCTGAAGCTCGGCTTGTGACGCACCTTCAGGGTTGCGAAGTAACGTAATCGCATCTTCGCCAAGTTCGGCAGTTATACATCCAAGGTTCAAACCGCTATCGGCAAATCCACCGCGTCCACCAAATCTGAATCCGCCGCCACCGTCACCGAAATTCAGTCCACATTCCTCGAACGCAGCCAGCGATTCCGGTTCAAGACCGAGTCCACTTCCCTGGTCCAGATTATCGCCAAGAATTCGGGTAAGACACTCGCGAATTTCTGGATCAGCGAAGCCACCACCTACAAATACACCGCCGCCAAGAGTCCCTCCGCCACCGTCGGGTCGTCCAAACTCCGCACTACACGCTTCAAAAGCAGCGGCAGTTTCTGTTGGGTCGAGCTGTCTGAGGGCCCTGAGATCGAATTCGCCGGCGCTTAGGTCCATATCAAGTTGGGCGGCGAGACATTCTTGCACTTCTGGATCGGCCAAGTTAGTTGCGCCCGCAGCACCTCGATCGCGCGGTTCACGAATGCTACCCGCGGTCTCACCGGATAGCTCATCATCCGAAGAGGAAGCCGACTCCAACACAACGGTCGGAACCGGAGTCGGTGGTTCAGCGGCTGGCTTCTCCGCAGCTGAGTCGCAAGCGGCGGCGGAAACCGCAATCATGAGAGCTATAGAAATTAGGAGCGTTGATCGTGATATATGAGGCATAACGATTTTAAATAAACTTAAATACAAAATTATCTATCCAATCGCACCGTGCGAGCGCGAGCAAGGATCGATTACGAACATGCTAATCGCTTCGTGTCTAGGAAATGTGAAGATTTGTCGTTTTCACTCGATCACACCAAAAAAATCAGCACAATCGCTGAGCGATTCGATCGTTTCCTTGCCCTCAAACATCAAAACCATGTTTCGGGCGATTCGGTGATAATTCCAATCAAGAGAGTCGAGGTCGGCAGCGCTGTAACGGTTGGTGTGGCTTTTGGTGGTTCCGCCAGAGCACTCCCGCAAGCGATAAACACGATAGCCACCAAAGCTAAGACCTGGACTAAAAGCGAGCGACGATACATCTGATTCTCTAATATTGCTTTTCCAGCCCAAACTTTGGGTAGTGCATTAAGATTTCTACGACCGATCCTTCACGAAAACGGCAATCTCACGTGGATTCATCCGACCCAACTGAGTTGTTGCGTATAAAGATGCAGCGACTTCGCCGCCCGGTCTGATAATGAATTCAGCCGGTTCAATAATCGCGAGATCTTTGCGTTCACCTGGAACCGCTCCAACTGAAGCGATGTCAGCTTCGGTCACTCCGAATCCAACAGGGAACGTATAGCCCTCATCGGAGACCGTTTTACGAACAAGAGCTTCTGAATCGGTCGTTACTGCAACAACTTTTATGCCAAGTCGAGTGAGCAACTTGATCTGATCTTGAACTGCGGCCAACTGGCGCAGGCAGTAGCCTCACCATCCCCCGCGATAGAACAGAACGTAGACCCACGAATCGGGCCAATCTTCCGAAATGGAAATCGATTCGCCGCGAAGAAGTGAGATTTTTAGATCAGGAAACTGATCACCCGGCATCAACATAGACATTAGTTCGCTCTCCAAGAACATTTTCGAAACGGTTCATCGCCACGCGTTTACTTCGATTCATCCCAAAAACTAAATCGATTCAATCGTCACGATCACGCTGGTCTTACAACGATATTTACTAGCCTTCCCGGAACGTAAATTTCTTTGACTATCGCCTTGTTTTCTAGGTGGCGAGCCACGTTTGGTGCCGATTTGGCAGCAGAGATCGCAGCGTCTTTGTCGATATCGGCGGCAACCTCGATCTGGTCACGCAACTTGCCCTGAACTTGTACCGCAAGCGTAATCGTGTCGCTGGTAATAAGTGATTCATCGAATTTGGGATTCAGTTCAAGGTGAATCGAGCCAGTGTGACCCGTTCGCTCCCAAAGCTCTTCGGCCAAATGCGGCGCCAATGGCGCTACGTGCAACAGCAATCGACCCACAGCCACTCGCCACGTCGCAGCCGCAACGTCACCGGCATCGTACCGACGAGCAATCTCAGTGGTGAACTCCATTAGGGCCGATATAGAAGTGTTGAACTTGAACGCTTCCATATCTACGAGAACACGCTTAGTCGTTGCATGCGACGCTCGGTCCAAATCTTTCTCACCGCCTGAACCGTTCAGTCCTGATTCGTCACGCAGAGCAACGTCCCATACTCGACCCAGCCAACGACGGATGCCGTTGATTCCCGAGTCCGACCAGTCGCCACCTTGATCCCAAGGTCCCAAAAACATGAGGTAACAGCGAAGCGTGTCGGCACCGTGCCTTTCGACGACCGGATCAGGAGTCAAAGGGTTTGATCGCTTTGAAATCTTCTTGTGATCTTTGACGAGCATTCCCTGATTCATCAGCTTGGTATACGGCTCATCGAAGTCGAGGTATCCAAGATCACGCAATGCCTTGTTGAAGAAACGTGAGTAGAGCAGGTGCATCACCGCGTGCTCGGCTCCGCCCATGTACTGGTTCACCGGCATCCACTGCTTCACCTTTTCGACGTCGATAGGTTCTTCAAGCGGATTTTTGCTAGCAAATCTCAGTTGGTACCAAGATGAACACACGAACGTGTCGAGAGTGTCGGTTTCACGTTTAGCGTCCTTACCGCAATAAGGACAAGGAACGTGCATGAAGTCGGGGTGCTTCGCGAGTGGCGATTTACCATCGGCTTCAAATGTCACGTTTTCAGGCAGTATCACGGGCAAATCTTGCTCTGGAACCGGCACAGTTCCGCAATCATCGCAGTAGATGATCGGGATGGGCGTGCCCCAGTACCGCTGACGCGAAATCAGCCAGTCACGAAGGTGATAGGTGATGGTTCGTGTGCCAATGTTTTCGCTTTCGATCTTATCGGCGATAGCTTCCTTGCCATCGGTACTCGACAGTCCATCGAACTCGCCCGAATTAACCTGAGTTCCAACAGGAATCCATGCCTCTTCCAATTCGCCGCCATCCCAGTTCGGGGGGGCGACAACCACTCGAATTTCGAGACCGTACTTCTTGGCAAATACGAAATCACGAGTGTCGTGAGCCGGAACGCCCATAACGGCTCCGGTCCCGTAGGTTGCCAGTACATAATCGCCCACCAAAACAGGAACTCGTTCGCCGTTCAGTGGATTGATGCAATAAGAACCCGTTTCAACGCCGGTTTTCTCACGTTCGGTCGACGTTCGATCGATTTCGGTCTGTCGACCTGCCTGCGCTATGTATTCTTCGACCGCCGCTTTGTACGAAGGCTGTGTCAGCTTTTCGACAAGCGGATGCTCAGGCGCCAAAACGACGAACGTAACTCCGTAAACCGTGTCGATACGAGTGGTGAAAGTTTCTATCTTCTCACCCGGTGCGAACTCGCTTACATCGAATCCGATGGTCGTTCCAGTTGAACGACCAATCCAGTTCCGCTGCATGGTCTTGATCTTCTCGGGCCAATCTATCTGGTCCATTTCGAGAAGTTCATCTGCATATTTCGTTATCGCGAAGTACCACTGCGGCAAAGCTCGCTTGATTACAGGCGTACCGCAACGTTCGCAGGCGCCGTCTTTTACTTGCTCGTTGGCGAGCGTCGTTTGGTCCTGCGGACACCAGTTCGCCTGACCGTGCTTTCGGTATGCGAGTCCGTTTTCATAGAACTTCAAGAACCAATATTGGTTCCACTTGTAGTACTCAGGATCAGAAGTGGCGAGCTCGCGTGTCCAATCGTACCCAGCGCCCATTTCTCGGAACTGTCGGCGCGAGTTTTCGATGTTTTTGTAGGTCCATTCACGAGGATCTTCGCCGCGTTCGATAGCCGCGTTTTCTGCTGGAAGTCCGAACGAGTCGAAACCCTGCGGCTGCATCACGTTGTAGCCCTGCATTCGTTTGAAACGAGCGTGTGTATCGGCGGGGGCGTAGGCGTACCAATGGCCCATGTGAAGCTCACCAGATGGGTACGGAAACATCGTTAGCGCAAAGTAGTTTTCTTTGCCTTCAACGATGTCGGCGGCTTCGTATATACCGTCGGCTTCCCACTTCGCTTGCCATTTTTTCTCGATATTGGCAGGCGTGTAACGGTCGGAATCGTTGCCCGATTTTCCGCCTTCTCCACCTGATCGACTCTTACCCGTTGTAGTCAAAATTCGCTTCCGTACTTGCTCGTGATCGCATTGTGTTGGCTGGCGATCAAATCAATTTAGCTCGCACTAGTGCGCGCGTCACACATGGCGAGTGGCGAATTTTACCAATGGTTGAGAGCGAAAGGCACTATGTGGACTAGCTCGCCGGGTTAGCGAGTGCCCATTTCCAGCGAACGTAGACGAGTGTGACGATGATTAATGCGGCCCACGGCATCGAAAAAGTAGCGAGCCCAACCGGTATGAGCGGAGGCATACAAACGGCGAAAATCACTAGTGCAGATGTTTTCATCTTTTGGCTGGAACGACCTAATATTTCAGTAAATCGTGCGAGCGTTACGCCCGCAACAGTCGCGATAAGCGCGAATCCGGTGATTCTGAGGGTCACAGATAGCCCCTCATCTTTGAAAGACGGATGAAATGCGATGACGCCGACGGTGATTACGAAAATAATCGACCAAGCCGTGATTAATATGTCTCGAACACTAGAGCTCATAACAGTTCAGATTACCCAACAGAAACCGCGTCGCCAACATGGATTTCCGTGTGGTCTTCAACCGGTAGCAGCCTTATTGCAAAAGTCGGGATTTTGAATCCGTTCGCAGTTATTAGACTTTTCATGATGTCGTGATCTCGCTCGCCATCGACCGGATTGGCGTGTGTTGCTAGACACCGGGGAATGGTTTTTTCGGTCATGTATTCGTGATCGCCAATCGTGACTCGCCCCGACCACAAAATCTCCTCCCAAGCTTCCGCTCCATCGATAACTACGTTCGATCGAAATCGCCGACCATCTACCGCAGTCCCCATGCTTGATTCCAGCGCTGACAGCGATTCTCGGCTGAATATGGTCACTCCACCGATGTCCGAATCATGAAATAGACCCTGACGTCCGTCACCGATCAGGTTCAGCGGAACCCGCTCGGGGTGACCCACAAGAGGGTTGATATCGAGCGAGGTGACGTACTCTCCGAGAGCCTCGCTTAGGTCATGACGATCTTCCTCGGAATCGATCGATCCTTCAGCGAACATTTCGCCTTCGTAGTTCAGTGTGAGCGTTCGACGGGCGTCGTCGTATGTCAGATCAAGAAGAGCCATCGCCGGTGTATTTGAAAGAGCGATAAAGTTGATCTTGCGTCGCCACGCCCAGTCATCTGGAGCGCCTTGATCGGCAAACCGGAACCCCAACACTCGGTCGCCCTGAACTTTGCCGTCATTAACTTCAATGCGATCGATCTGCTCGGGAGTAAATGACTTCACAGGGTGTCGGTAGAGTTCGATAACTTTCATGAGAGGTGCTTTCCTATACCTAGAAGCGTGATTCGACCCGCTTGGAATCAAAATGCGTCTTTAGATCGGGGTTGGCGACGATGTAGTCCTTCGAATCCATCACCAAGTTTTCTTGAAGCTGAATTGTCATGCCGCCATCAACTGCCAGAACGTGGCCCGTGATGAACGATGCCTCGTTCGAGCACAGGAATCCAACTGCGTTCGCAATATCTTCAGGAACACCCGTTCGACGAACAGGGTAGTGGAGTTCAAATAGCCTGAATCCAGCATCGTTTCCGACTTCGTTCCAGTGCTCATCTCCACGCTCTGTAACGATGTGACCTGGAGCGATTGCGTTCACTGTTATTCCGAGCGGACCAAAGTCGATCGCCATCTGCTTAGTTAGTCCGATCACAGCGGCTTTACCAGCGTTGTAAATCAGCGAACGCGGAGCCTGATGAAGTCCATGCACGGACGCCATGTTTACTATTCGACCAACATTCTGCGCTGGCGGATTGCCATGACGTCGTCCCGCACCAGCCCACGGCTTCTGCTCGAACTTCGGATCAGTCCCCGACTCTTCCATCGCAGGAACGGCATACTTGGCTCCTAGATATAAAGCACCAACGAGCAGATCCATCCCGCTGTGCCAGTTCTCAGGTTCTACTTCTACCGCGCTACCGGCGTTATCGGCTCCTGCGTAGGCGTTTTGAACGAGAAGATCGAGACGACCGAACGACGAAACAGCAGTTTCGACCATTTCTTCGGCAGTAGATTGCTTAGAGACATCGCCAGCCATAAATTCGGCTTTGCCTCCGGCTGCACGAATTTCTTTGACGGTGTTCGCACCGGCATATTCGTTCACATCGACGATCAAAACGCTGCCGCCATCTGATCCAATTCGTCGAGCGCACCCGCCGCCAATACCGAGCGCCCCACCTGTAACAATTGCGCTCCGACCATCAAACCTGCCCATTAATTTCGCCTCTAGAGTTCGTCTGAAAGTGTGTGTGAACCGAACGATGCCATTGTTCCAGATTTGTAGCTACTTCGAAAGATTGGCGAGCATGGGCGACCGAAAGATTCTCCTGAACTTCAACAATTGCGCTCGAGGCGTACTTGACGACAACGAAGATATGACAGCGAACTGCACCCACAAGCCCGCAAGGCCTCTCACCATCGAAACCCAGCCCATCATCACGGCATCTGGACGATTGTCTTCCTGCCCCCATGACCATGATCCAACAAACCAAGTGGCGATCATCTGTATCAAGATGCCAGGAATTCCGATCATCAGGAAAGTCAGAAAAGCCTTCCACGTGTAATGATCGTCTCGACGAAACGACATTCTCAACCTCGCAATATTTAGCTGTGAAATGAATAGTTCACATGAGAATGACCTCCCTCAGATCGTAAGTCAAAACGCTCGACCATTACTTGGTGACGGCGTAACCTGCCACCGTTCGGCAGATCAACTGCCTATCGCACAGGAGCAAAAACTTGGTACTCAATGTAGTTATTCGCGGTGGCACAGTGGTCGACGGCACGGGATCAGCGCCTACCAAAGCTGATATAGGTATTACCGGCGACCGCATCAGCGTCTTGGGCTATATTCCTGAGTCGGCTAATGAATCAGCCAAAACTATCGACGCCTCCGGACTTCACATCTCGCCCGGTTTTATCGATGTCCACTCGCACGCCGATGCCGCGTTATTGAACGACGGTCAGCACGCTAGCGGCATTCGGCAAGGAGTGACGACTGAGATCATCTCTCCCGACGGACTCACTCTCGCTCCGCTCTCGGCCAAAAACTACGAGACGTACCGCCATTACCTTTCGGGAATCCTCGGTTGGGCTCCCGAAAACCTTGATATGTCCTCGATCGAGGCGTCGCGAAAAAATTATCACCAGAAGACTTCGTGCAACGTTGCGACATTCGCCGGTCACGGGCCCATAAGGCTCGAAGCCGCCGGTATGACCGACGTTCCGATCACTGGCGACAAACTTGATCGTGCAAAAGGCCTGCTACGAGAGTCGCTAGAACAAGGCGCAGTCGGCTTCGCCACAGGTCTTTCGTACTATCCCAATAGCTGGTCAGACACCGAAGAACTTTGCGCCCTGATGGAGGTCACACGTGACTTCGACCGTCCAATGTCGATCCACCTTCGAAATCATAACGTTGATCGTGCTTACGGTGGCGGAGGCGTTGCGGAAGCCATCGAAGTAGCACGCCGCACAGGGACGAAACTCCACTTCGAACACTATCGAACTTCCATCGATTCATCTGGCCAAATCGACGCGTTAATGGCGCCAATCGACAAAGCGAAGTCGGAAGGTGTCGATATAACGCTCGAAACATACCCGTACCCGGTTGGTTCCTCGTTCCCACAGGCTTTCTTTCCTAGCTACTTCCATGAGGGTGGACCCGAAAGCATGCTCGCCACTCTCACGGACGAAGACAAACGTGCTGAACTCATTTCGAGAATGAACGAAATCGTCTACACCTCGACCCGCGGAAACGTTTGGACGCACATCGGGCAAGGTGGCGACCAGCGATTCGAGGGCTGGCTATTCGAGGATGTCGCCGAGGAATGGGGCGTGAGCATCGAAGAAATGATGTGCCGAATGATGGTCGAAACGTCGCTGGCGTGTGGAATGCGAGTCGCTCCTCCCGGAAACGTTCGGCAATGGCGTCAGGTCGAAGAAGACGTGATGCAACTGATGGCTCGACCCGACTACATGGTCGGCTCAGACTCGATTCCGGTCGGCGGCATACCACACCCACGTGCCTATGGCTGCTTCGTTAGAATGGTCGGACGATTACGCCGCCGATACGACTACCCACTCGAACAAGTCGTTCAAAGAATGACGCAGAACCCAGCCGAACGCTTCGGCCTGACAGATCGCGGAGTGATAGCGGAAGGCAAATTCGCCGATCTCGTGATCTTCGATGAACAGAACGTCACCGACCGTTCATCGTTCGAAGACCCTGCGGTTCACCCGGAAGGAGTCCCGCACGTCATAGTTAACGGCAAGCTGGTCGTCGAAAATGAGGCGGTAACAGGTGTGATGGCCGGGCACGCAGTTCCGTAGGTCGGTTTGGATAGCTCACAGCACACATAATGCACATCTAAGCTAGGACTATCGTCACGTACGCGAGTAACACTCATGTAATCGCAGCAAAAAGATCATAGTTAATAGGCAACCACCGTCCGGTAACGAGGAGACCGAGGCGAAGGAGATATTTTTGACTATGAACTTCACCCAGCTGACTGCTATTCCCGATTACCTCTTGGACCAGAAAACAGTCTCGCACTTTTGCGTGAACCAACAGCTCCAGCACTCGGAGTTTTAGATTTTTTTTGTTTCGGTGTTCCCGGTTCGGGCAGAAGCAGTGGTAATCCACATTTTCGACAATAATGAACTTTAAATTTTTGCTTCGACCTCTTACCGGTATTTTGACGAATCCGCTTGTTCATTACCCAAGATGTTTCACCTGGCGGGATGTCTGAATGGCAGTTAGCGCACCGAGATGAATCCTCAGTAGATTCAGATTTAAAACCGAGCTGAATCACTATGTTGCCCCACGCACCATGGCTGATAAGCGGATGGGTTCTTTCACATATTTCCGAATGAAGAGTTTCCAGAGTTTCCAGATCTTTTTGCTGTTTCCTAGCGCGAACCATTTCTTTTTTAGCGTGAACGTCTTCTCGCTCAAACCGAGCGTCTTGTTTCACAGAAGCAGAAGATTTTGTCTTCTCAAGCCTGAGTTTTTTTAATCTCGCCCATTTTTCTTCATCACTCTCATTTTGTTTAGCCACAGCACTGTCCCCTAGTGAGATTATGAATCAGACTCAGATGGCTTGTGAAAATCTCATCAACACTAGCCTAAATGATCAGCAGAGCCATCTCAGCGGATCGGTCACCGTCGACCGACCTCTCAGAAATCGCAGTATTACTGCCGGTGAATGAGTTCGATTCGGATGTCGCCGGGAGCCGCTACGAATGCAATACTCACGCCGCCGCCGTTGTTGATAGGGCCCTCTTTAAGCTCCGCTCCAAGCCCAACCAATCGAGCGATATCGGCATCCATATCGTCAGTGTCGAAACCAAAGTGCTCGAGACCGTAGTGAGGGTTCGCGTCGGCAGGTCCGAGCTTCTCGTCCGTTCGTTCGGACGAAATGTTGATCGCCAGTCCGCCTTCTGACTTAGTAACAATAAATCGATCGCCAACAGGACGTACATTGTCGGAAACGATCTCCACTTTGAACGCCTCGACGAACCAATCGGCAGTTTTCTTAGGGTCACTGGACTTCAGGTGGATGTGGTTTACGTTGAACGGCATACTTTTTCTCGATATGGATATACATAAAAGCCAATCGCGAATCGACAAGCTTGCGGAAAATCGCCTGCCGAGGCTACGTTCAAAGAGCTTGTCAGTCAAACGGCAATCGACTGCGCAAAGCCACCTTGCGGCCCGAAGTCGCTATACTGCGCCCACCAACGGATAGAATCGAATGATCGGAAAGTCACTTGCAAGGCATCCCTGAGTCACCAGATATAAACGTCCGACAGATTTGCCAGACCGATTCAGAAGCGGTTCAACTGCTTGATTCGAGCATCCAAGGTGCCGATCGATTCCACCTGGGATCTGTACGTAAAGCGTCTACTTTCGATCATCGAACTCGACTGGCTACAGTAACCACCTTGCGGCTGTTAAGTTGCAGAAACCGAGTCCGGCCTAGTCGGATTCCTGCTCGCTGAACGGCAGACCACCGCTTACGGGCTGCCACATGGAACCAGAATCGTCGCCATGGCAGTTGAGCCCACATTACGCAGAGCTGGAATCGGGAGAAAACTCGTCCAAGCGCTTGAGCAACAGGCGCGCACTGAAGTCATCAAGCAGATTTACTCGGTACTGCTCGCCGAAGACGATCGTGATTCCAAGTTTCTAGAATCAGCCGGATTCAACGTTTCGGAACTGAAGATATACGCCAAGCACGTGTGACACGGCATTCGCAGACTACTTCGCCATCGCAGCAAGTAATTGTTCGTGAATCACAGGCCAGCCAATGACTACCACTGGAAGCTCGTCATCATTCGACCAGGCGATAGGCTCTCCCACTTCGTCTGTCACCAATACGCCAAGCTCATCGGCGATCATTGCTCCTGCGGCAAAGTGCACCGGCTCGATGCCGTAGAACACAGCCCCAGATAATCGACCGAGGCAGACGAGCGCAACCGGATAGGCAGCAGAAGCGAACGTATTTATCTGACTTACCGAAGGTATCCAATCGAGATCACCAGTCAATCTCGTGCGCCACTCTTCAGGACCATCCACTTCTAAGCCAATTGCCGATTCAGATAGTTTTTGCCTTGGCGAAGAAGCAGTGAACGGTTCGCCGTTTCGAATTACTCCGTTGCCCTTGGTCGCAGAGAGGCTTTCGCCGAGCGACGGCAGCGGAAGCGATGCCGCGATCAAATCGCCATCTTGACGCAAAGCGATGTTCACACCCCAGTGATCCATACCAGTGCTGAACGGAACCGTTCCACAGAGAGGATCAACGAGCCACGTTAACGAGTCGTCATCCGAAAGCTTCGTCACGCTCTCCTCAGAAAGTATTCGCCCGGGAGCATTCGACGCTTTGAGCGCTTCAGTGATCGCCTTATCACTAGCCAAATCGGCATCGGTCACTAAGGCATTCGGTGACTTGTAGAACGTATCAAGGGCTTCGGTGGAGCTAGGTCGAAATCTTGCGAGTAGCACTTTGCTTGCGGCAGCGGCGGCGCTATCGGCAGCTTTTTGAATCTGCTGAAGATAGAGTTCTTTATTTTCTTGACGGTTCTTCAACGGATACGTCTCATATTTACGAATCACTAGCTGATAGAGGCAGTAACAGGAACCATCGATTTTACTTTGGAAATCACCCGTTGAACATTCTCTGTCATGTATTTCGTCAACATCTCGGCTGCGGCATCACCTGAACCGTTGCCGATAAGCCCGCGTCCATTTTCAGCCACTTCGTAAGCCGATTCGAATAGCTCGCTCTGAAGATTCGCCAGTTCCGATCTAATATCAACTCGAGCCTCAGCTCCACCCTTCACTCCGTGATGAGTAAGCCGGTAGAAATCCCACCACGGGCTGTCAGCACTCTCTTGTTCGCGACCGATTCCGAGCACCTCTGGCAGGTCGCCTTCGATGAAATTAGGTAGGAAGACAGTCATGCAAGGCGAATAAAGTCCGGTCCAGTAAATCGGTAATCGCTCGTCGGTGGCGCAGAGATCGGCAACGATGCTCGCAGTCGACGCTCCGGTTGATTCGCCAACGTTGCGGTGCAAGCATATCGATAAATCGCCTGCTACATCCACAACACGATCTTCATCTGGGTTCTCGCCGTCAGAATGATCGGTCAATACGTCGATCATCGATCGCACATCTAATTGACCAGCATCGCGCCCCATCATCGCGTCAGATCGACACTGCCTGGCAAGTCCGCTCGAAGAGTTTGCAGGATCTGCGAAGGCACCACCAAACTCAAATTTATCGCCAAAGCCCATCTCGAAAAGACCCAACTTAGCCGCCTGAGATTTTGCGCCCGATGACACCCGATCGGCATCCGCACCAATCTGTGCAATATTGGATATTGAAGTAACGTTTTCGACCTGCTTCACCGCCCAATCATGGCCGACACACTCAACCACATAAGCCGACGATGGATCGGCGATCAGGAAAATATTGTCGTACGTACGTACTCCCGCAGGGTTCGAAAACTTGCCCTGACCGAATTCAGATACGAGACCAGTGATAACGTCGACAGCTTCTTCGGCCGACTTCGACCGTTCGAGTCCAAGCCTGAGCACTTCCATTCCTACCAATTTCGGCTCCTTCACTTCGGGTAGAAGTGAAGGCAATGCCTCATTGCCAATTACGACCTGGTGTTCGTTGTAGCCATGCTCGTACCCCGCGCACCAGTACGGTTTCGATCCAACGTGCCTGTACGTGTGTGCAGCTTGTGGCACATCGACGAACTGCGTTCCCGAAAATCTGCCCGAGTGATCGGCAGCTTGCACTTGTATTAGCGGCTGGGGTTCGTCGTGAGGCCTATCGCTGTTTTTTGCGAAAACGGTGTTTCCGCCTTTGGTTGATCCGCCCAACGCCACCATCGTGTCGCACGATTGATCCCAATCTACAGAGTAAGAGGGTTTGTTCGGTCGCATTTTCAGATTGCTCTTTCGGGGGCGGATTTGGCATCACTAAATTAATCGAATGCTGTATTCAGCGGAATCTTACACGCCACCTTCACAATTTTTTAGAGCTTTCACACACGCTGCAAACTATCTTAATTTACGTCGGGATCGGCAAAGGTAAATTCTTGGCAAACAACTTATTGGAACATTTCAATGACACTGGCAACTATCAACTACGGAATCCTGCGCAAAACCAGTCTCGAATTCGACGAGGCGGTTGAAACGGTCACTGCTGCGTTGGCAGAAGAGGGATTCGGCATTCTCACCGAGATCGACGTGCAAGCAACGCTAAAGAAAAAATTGGATATCGACTGACCGAAGTACGTTATTCTCGGCGCATGCAATTCGAATCTTGCCAATCTTGTTCTAAACGTAGAATCGTGGGTCGGGCTGCTTTTGCCTTACAACGTTGTGATTCAGGAACTCGACGGCGTAACTCAGGTTGGGTTCATGAATCCCGAAGTAATTCGACGTGAAACTCAGAATTCCACGATAGCCGAAACAGTACGCGACGCCAAATAT
>CAWVRY010000024.1:0-27618 GCA_963932695.1 uncultured bacterium
CCGAAGTCTCCGAACCTCGTCATCAGAAACGCCTTCTTGGCAGCCGCTGCAGCAGAAGGACGATCCATCCAGAACCCGATCAGCAAGTACGACGAAACACCAACAAGCTCCCAGAAGACAAATATCTGAATTATGTTTCGCGAGAGAACAAGACCCAGCATCGACGCCGTAAACAACGCCATGTAAGTGAAGTAACGGGTGTAGCTCTTATCGCCATGCATGTACGCCTGTCCGTAAATTTGGACAAGCAAGCTAACTCCGCTGACAACCACAAGCATGATCGAAGTTAGTTGGTCGACCATCAGACCAAACGTGAGATTCAGACCGCCAATACCGCCGATAGCGATCCACTCGTGAGGTTCAAGATGCAACGGCCCATCCGACATCACCGTGCCGAGAGTCATTAGCGACAGAATGAATGATCCGCCGATAGCCGCGATTGTGATGTAACCGGCGTACTTCGAACTAGATCCTACAAAGGCGCGCACCAACACTCCATTCACCAGCATTGCGGCGATGGGAAGGGCGATTATTAGCCAGGCTAAGCCTTCAGTAATCAACAGATAGTCCCTGTTACAGCTTTCTCAAAATTTCGTCGGCAACGTGTTCCCGACCTTTGGGAACCATTACCCGGAATGACACATCTTCAGCCCAGTCGAGGATATCGCCCTCGGGAATGAGCTTAGTCGGCAGGCCTTCTCCTTCGAGAAGGTCTTTCCACATCTGCGCAGAAATCAAGTTCGGTGTCTTTTTGTAGTCGACCCACATAGCTAGTTCTTCATCTCAGAGGCGTCGGTAATTTCTACCGATTCCGTTGCTCGATACATTGCAAACACTAGAGCGAACGCTAACGCAGCCTCACCGGCAGCGACAGCAGTTACAAATATTGCGAATACGTGACCAGTCAAAGCAGATCGAACGGCTTCGGCGGTGAGAGGATCACCACTTAGAAGCTCGGCGGCAGGAGTAAATCGGCTAAAGCCAACTGCAGCAATCACTACACCGTTGAACATAAGCTCAAGCGACATGATTACGGTTATAAGGCTTCGACGTGAAACTGCCCCGTAAGCGCCAATGGCGAACAATGCGCCCGAAACAAGAAGTACGTTTTCGATGGTCATACCGAAGCGCCTCCTGTTGTTGGCTCAGGCTCTTCAGTCGATTTCGGGTCACGCATCAGCAGTAATCCACCGATCAACGCCGCAACCAGAAGCAATCCGATGAGTTCGAAGGCAAGCATGTACTTGCGAACGAGCATCACACCAATCGCTCCAGTGCTATCAACAAATACACCGTCATTTTCAATGGCAAGCGTGTTGCCGTCGAGAGGAAGATCAGTCAAGACGATTATGTCATCACCGGTCCCAATCTCGACGAAGCCTTCACTGAGAGCAGATATTGCGACGGGATCAGTGATTTCATCCATAGACGACCACTCGGTGTTGTAAGCAGTAAAAGCCAGCGCAGCGAAAATCAGTACCGCCACTGTCGCTCCGATGAGCCTGCCCTGAGCCGGACGACTTCCAGATGCGATGTCCTTAATGAACATCACTGCGAACGCCATGAGCACAGATATGGCACCGACATACACCAATATCTGCACAACTCCAACGAATTCGGCGCTGAGTATGAAATACAAAATTCCAACGCCAAGGAACGATCCCGCCAGCGCAATTGCTGCACGGAACACGTCGCGCTGAGTCACCACGATCGCAGCGAGCCCAAGCGTCATCGCCGACGCCGCCCAGAACGCGATAGTTGTAAGTGTCGAAACTTCCATCATTGCCATCATCGTTCGTCGACCCACTTCCGCTTGAGGTCTTCGTCAGACGGACGTTCGTGCCGACCAGCATCGTGGTGATCGTCGATCGTCTCTTTGAACGGATCGAAACCGTTTTCCTCGAACTGAGGTCGATAGAACGAGCTCGGTCGCTTCGGAGCGTCGAAAAGTTCTTCCTTGGTGATAATTAGCTCATCACGCACGTACTTCGATCGCTCAAAGCCTGTTCCCATGTGCAGAGCGTCGTAAGGGCAAGCCTCAACACAGAGACCACAGAACATGCAGCGCCCAAGATCGATGTCGAAGACTTCGAGCTTGTAGCTCTCACCCTCTTGTGCATCGATCTTGCCAGGAACACTAACAATCTCAATAATTCCCAACGGGCAGTACTTCGCACAGCTAGCACACGCAGTGCAGCGGTCTTCAAAAAATGCGAACTCGTTTCCGCGGAACCGAGGCGACTGCTTTACAGCGACAGGAACGGTCGCAAGTCCAGCAATCGCTTTCAGCGAATCTGTCGGCTTCTTCACCAAGAACTGGAACGGGTTCATTCCAGCCGCTTTTGCAGCACCGATGAGACCCACATGACGATCCGGGTACTGTTCAGTAACCGCGGGTCGTAAGAAGTTTTTTAGCGTAACAACGAAGCCACGAGGCAAACCAAGACCGATCATTAGTCGCCTCCTTCTTGAGCTGGCGTTTGTGCCGATGTTGTTTCTGCACCCAGTACCGACGAATCCGGAATAGATTCGCTACCAACCGGGTAGGAAGGTGCATTCGGATCAGGCAGCGGCTGGTCGTAAGG
This sequence comes from uncultured bacterium, assembly GCA_963932695.1. GTDB lineage: Bacteria > Chloroflexota > Dehalococcoidia > Lucifugimonadales > Lucifugimonadaceae > Lucifugimonas. The sequence goes on from CAWVRY010000024.1 coordinate 2,586, forward strand.
AGCAGTGCCGAGCAACTTGCTTACCAAGTAGATAGAGATGATCGCTACAGGCCAGTTGATAGCTGCCATCGCCCACAACTGAGAAGTAGTTGGCTGTGGCCATATAGCTATCAAGATTGCAGTTACGACGATGTTGATCATCGTCAATTCAAATAGACCCTTCCAAGCGAACTTAAGCACTTGGTCAACACGCAGTCGAGGCAAGGTCATTCGGAACCAAATTATGACAAACAGCACTGCGATCAACTTAACACCGAACCACAAGTGCGAAGGAATCGGCTCAAACCCTCTCCATCCACTTAGGAACAACGTAGTGATGATTGCTGATGTGCTTATTTCAGCCATGAACTCAGCAAGGAAGAAAAGACCGAACTTCATGCTGGCATAGTCATTCAAATAACCGGCAGCAAGTTCCGATTCAGCCTCAGTAAGGTCGAACGGCGCTCGAGCCATCTCTGCCATAGCAGCGATGAAGAAAACGAAGAACCCAAGCGGCTGTACCAATATGAACGGCACGCCCTGAGCAACAATGATGTCCCCGAGCGACATCGATCCAGCAAGCATGATTACCCCGACAACTGCCAAAGCCATCGGAATTTCGTAGCTAATCAACAATGCGACAGATCGTAACGCCGAAAGAATCGCAATTCGGTTACCCGACGACCATGCCGCAGTGAGAACAGATAACGTCGTCAACGACGTTATAGCCATGACGAACAAGACACCGACATTCAGATCGGCAACATACGTACCTACTCCGAACGGAATAACAGAAAAGACCAACAACGCCGGAGTTGCGATCAAAATCGGAGCGAGGTTGAACAAGATACGGTCTGCATCGGCGGGAACAATATCCTCTTTGAACATTGTTTTGACGGCGTCAGCAACCGAAGTAAGCGTTCCAAACGGCCCCCATCTATTGGGACCAGTTCGTGATTGGAAACGACCGAACAGACGTCGTTCTCCCCAGATCAAAACGATCACGCCACCAAGCACGCCGTTCACGATCAATCCGATGATAGCCAGTGCAGCCAGAAGGAAAGCGAGCCACTCCAACCCACCGGGCAAGAACCCGTCGGAATAGCCTCGACTAGCACAGCTCGCACTATCGCCAGCGAGTACACAGTAAATATTTCGCCAAAGCGAGTTGTCGAGGAAGGCCTGACCCATTACCGGTCCACCTCACCCATGTTCAAGTCGACGCTACCGAAAGTTACGAAAAGATCGCCGAACTGGCCGCCGATCAACATGTCCCGTAGAAGAGTCAGGTTGATTAGCGACGAGGCACGAACGTGCATCCGATACGGAGCAATACTGCCGTCGCTCACCAGATAGAAGCCGAGTTCACCCTTTGAGCCTTCGATAGCTGCATACGCATCACCAACGGGCGGTCGAATAAGGCGAGGAACCTCGTCAAATGAAGGTCGAACATCGCCCGGCTCGATCTGGTCGATGCACTGGCGGATGATCTTCACACTCTCACGCGTTTCCTGAACTCTTACCCAGTACCGAGCGTAATTGTCAGATGCTGTGTGAAGAATTCGATCGAACGAAACTCGATCGTAGTAGTCGTACGGCGCTCGATGTCGCAGATCCCAGTCGACTCCGCTCGCACGGAGCATCGGACCTGTAATCGAGGCGTTAATCAGCAGCTCCTTAGGAATAACCGCAGTGCCCTTGGTACGTGAGAATACGATTTCGTTGCCGCTCAGATACGTTTCAAGCTCATCGACAGTATTTAGAATATCGCCAAGACCACGATCGAGAGCTGGCCAGAACTCGGCAGGAGCGTCCATGAACACGCCACCGGGTCGTAAGTACGAGTTTGTAATGCGAGCACCACAAAGCATCTCGAACAAATCAAGAATATTTTCACGCTCACGCATTGCGTAAATGAGTGGAGTTCCCAGCGCACCGAGGTCCTGCAAGAGGAATCCGGTTGCCACCAAGTGACTGGCGATTCGCTGAAGTTCACTGGCGATCATTCGAAGCCAAACACCGCGCGGTGACGGCTCGATGCCCGCAAGCTTCTCAACAGCCAGAATGTACGCCTGGTTGTTGAGCATAGACGACACGTAGTCCATGCGGTCCGTCAGCGTGACGATCTGTGTATATGTGCGTTCTTCAGCTAGCTTTTCAGACCCGCGGTGCAGGTAGCCGAAAACCGGTTCTACATCGACGATTTCTTCACCATCGAACATGACACGCATGCGGAACACACCGTGAGTCGATGGGTGTTGAGGACCGAGGTTAACGGTTACTGGCTGTGTCTTAATCGCCATTACTCGGCACCTTCAAGACTGTCAGCGCCACCGGGAGCGGTCGAAGCAATCGACTGATCGTAAGTGACGTAATCCTTGCGAAGTGGGTGACCAGGATAGCCTTCCCACAGCATGATTCGCTTGTGATTAGGGTGGCCATCAAAGCGGATACCCATCAAATCCCAAACTTCACGCTCTTGGTAGTCAGCCCCTCGCCAGATAGGCACAACGCTGGCAATCGAAGCTTCCGTACGACCATGCCCAACGCGTGATTTCAACACAGCTGAAGCGTTCATTGGCAGCGACGTAAGGTGATATACGACTTCAAAATGATCGATGTAGTCGACTGCCGTGAGACTGCTGAGTAGATCAAATTTAAACTCAGAACGAATCTTAAGTCCTTCACATACGGTCGAAATAGATTCCGGTTTGAGCCACACATCTGAACCTGCACTCGACTCAACAGAGCCCGGTGCGAAGGCTTCGATGGCTTCGGCTAACGCGTCTCCACTCCAAACGGTGGTCATTCCTGGCCTGCCGCCTGCCCGTTGAGGCTGTATCGACGAATCTTGTCGTGAAGCTGCATGATGCCGTAGAGAAGTGCATCCGGACGCGGCGGGCAACCGGGAACATACACATCGACCGGCATGATGTGATTCACACCCGGAACGACTGAATAGCTCTGGTAGTAAGGACCACCAGAAGTTGCACACACGCCCATTGAAATAACCCAGCGTGGCTCAGCCATCTGGTCGTAAAGCCTTCGCAGCGGAACCGCCATCTTCCAGGTCAAAGTTCCGGCAACAATCAACAAGTCGGCCTGACGAGGAGAAGCTCGCAAGGCTTCCATTCCGAATCGAGCAAGGTCGAATCGAGCCATCGCAGCGCTGATCATTTCGAACGAACAACACGCAAGACCCGACTGCAGAGGGAATACCGAAGATTTTCGTGCCCAGTTAAGCAAATAGTCGACTGAACTTACGATCACACTTCGTTTCAGATCGTCGGGAACTTCAAGGACAGGGTCGGGAAATGGCTCAAGATGAGTCGATTTCATCTTGTTGACGGATTCACCCTCAGTACGATCAAGATCGAGGGTAATCGACTGTAATGCACCTCTAGGATCCGCACCTGCAGGCGTGCCGTATGGATCGATCAGTTTTGGACCGGTCATTCGTTTGTCACCCACTCAAGAGCACCTTTTCGCCATGCGTATCCGTACGCAAATGTCACGATAAGAAGAAATATCAGCACCGCAGTTAGCGCAGCAATTCCGAACTGGCTGCTCATCACACCGTACTTAACCGCCCACGGGAACAAGAACACAGTTTCAACGTCGAATATGACGAAAAGTATGGCGTAATTGTAGTAACGGAAGTTGAAGCGAGCAGGTCGATCGCTAAACGGAGGCATACCGCCTTCGTAAGCGCTTTCTTTTACTGCTGTAGGGCGAGACGGCCTGATTTTAACAAATTGAGCCAGATAGCTCATCGTAAGCATCCCAATAGGGACGGTTACTGCCGCGGCGGCAAAAATGATGAGCAGCGCGTACTGCCTGAAATAATCCTCGAACATCAACTACTAAATACTGATTACCAAATACAGGTTAAAGAGCTTCGGAAAAGACGGTTTGGAGCATAGCAGTCGCCCGTTTTAGCAGCAAGTGAAAAAATGAACAATCCAGAGGGATCACATCAGATTCCAACATAACGAAATCGTCGATCTCGTCTTGCAACCGACGAACGACTAATCGAAGACGATCACTCCTCGACCGTCTTCACCACGAGCAAGCGCATCGTACGCCTCGTTGATTTCGTCCAGCTTGTACTTACGAGTCACCATACCGCCAACATCGATTCGACCCTGTCGGTAGAACTCCAACAGCTTGCCAAACGTCTCGTGCGGGCTCGATGAGCCGTAGTAACTGCCAACAATTGTCTTCTGATTACGAACCAACTCGACCAGTGGAATTTCAGCATTCATACCATCGGGAGCTAGCCCCACAACAACGGTAGTTCCACCCTTGCGGGTAGCTTTGTACGCCTGCTCCGTTGTGATCTTGTGACCAAACGTGTCGAACGCAAAGTCGACACCACCGTCGGTCAATTCCTGAATAGCAGCAACCGGGTCCTGCTCTTTCGAATTGACTACGTGAGTTGCGCCGAATTTGTAAGCGAACTCAAGCTTGTGATCGAAAATATCGACAGCAATTATCTTGCTAGCGTTCATAAGTCGAGCACCTTGGAGTGCGTTCAGGCCTACTCCGCCGGTTCCGACCACCGCAACCGTCATTCCTGCCCGCATGCCAGGTTGGTTGATAACTCCGCCAACCCCGGTCGCAACAGAGCAACCGATCAATGCAGCGACTTCCATAGGAACGTCGTCTGGCATCGGGTAGCACGCCTGCTGAGGTACCACAATCTTCTCGGCGAATACGCCAAGCTTCGCAAATTGGTGAACTTCAGTGCCGTCAGAAGTGTGCAACCGGAACGTCCCATCGTATTGACGTGTACCTGTCTCTCTGTTCGTGTCACAGATGTTCGAAAGACCTTCACGACATGATCGACAGTGACCACAGTTGGCAACAAACGACAGCACACAGCGGTCGCCCACTTTCACAGTGCTAACACCCGGCCCGATCGCGTCGACAACGCCGGCGCCTTCGTGACCAAGCACGATTGGCATTGGCGTTGGATTATCGCCTGTCATCACATGATGATCTGACGCACAGATGCCCGCAGCCGACATCTTTACTCGCACTTCGCCTGTTTTTGGCTCCGATTGGTCAAGCTCCACAATCGGCATGGGCTTTTTAGATTCGAATAAAACTGCGGCTTTCAACTGCTGACTCCAGACGGCAAACGATGGCGATACCAATTCTCGAAACCGGTTATTCCGAGCATGAACATGGTACTCCGTAAAACGTCATTTTCGGCAAAAAAGAACACCCCTGTGAAGTTCACAGGGGTGTTCTTTAATACTTACTCGTTTACCGCAAACGCTTATACCGTCGCGGCGGCGACCATATTCATGACCTTCGCCTTGAGTTCTTTCGCATCCGGCAGGGTTGGATACCTGCCTAGTTCATCTTTATCGAACGCTACCTCGCCATTGAGTGCCGCTTTAAAGACACCACTATGTCCAGGTGTGAGTGTGATTGCAATGTACGACCCACCCGCAGCAAAAAGTTCGCTTCCCATCTAGAAAGCCGCCGAGTGATAGCTTCAGGTTACGCAGTATTCGATTTATGCTCGAACCTTCGCACGTACTTCAGCCATATCAATCTCAAATACTTTCTGTTCAATTCGGAGTCTTCAGCCACCATTTCTAATGACAATCCGAGGAAATCGTGGCGTTGCCACCTAGCTGCTTTGAATTACAGCACCAGACTGAATCATATTTGCAACAGTTGCTTTGAGGTCTTTTACTTCCATGATGTGAGGCGAGCGACCCGACTCTTTTTTGTCCCAAAGCACTCGACCGTCAACGGTTACCTTAAATGCACCGCTGTGTCCTGGCTTAAGTGAAATTGCAAGAGCAGGTCCAGCTGCCTGAAATAGCTCGCTCACCATGTTTGCCGCTAAGTTGGCATATCCACATGGCACACAGTACTCGATCTCAGCTTCCATCTTCCAGTGATCAGACATATCTACCTCTTATTGGCTATTGGTATTACTGGTTCGACGAATCGCGATCTATTCAAATACATCCGTCGATCTAGACCGCAAATCGTATCAGGTGGCGCAAGTGGTGCACACAAATCGTAAAAACAGGCCTGTCGAATGCAGTACACATATTCCTGCGTTTCCGTTCGGGTATACTGCGCCTCTCGCTAGAGCATGGCGGCTGAGCCTATTGTGGTAAAGCGATCATAGAACGACCCTGACACAACAGACTGAAGGACGACAGAATGCCCTCATTAGTTGAGTTGCGCCCAGTTAGCCGCGAAGACGTACAGCGAATCGCCGATTGGCTTGACGACCCTGAAGTTGCTGATGCATGGTTTGGTCGATACACATACGGCGATGCTGCGCACCTTGGCTACGAACCAAAAGAGATGATCGGGGCTTCGCAAGAAGCGTGGGATGAAGTATTCCACGACCCGCACCACGAACCTCATCGAGACATCTTCTCTGTCTACACACTCTCAGGCGAACACATTGGCGAAGGTCAATTGTCGATCGACGAAGCGCTAGGCGACGCACAGATATCCGTCCTTATTGGTCAGAAAGCAACCTGGCATCAGGGCTACGGCACGTCTGGCGTAATTGCGATGCTTGAGCACATCTTTGAACACCTTGGCCTACACAGAGCGTGGGTCGACGTACCTGAGTACAACGCGGCGGCACGCGCCATGTTTGAACACATTGGCTTCCAGCACGAAGGCACACTTCGACAAAGTCGACCTCATGACGGTGCTCGACACAACTCTGTCATCCTCGGAATGCTGGCCAATGAATACACTGCGGCGTTCCCAGACGGCACACTTAGCCACGTCACATCTTGGGACTCTCCGAAGATTTAGTAACCACACCCAGTCACGAGGTTTTACAGGCCGAGTGCTGGTCCGAGAACATCGAGATACTTCAGCGCAGATCCTGTATTCAACAGCACTACACGTTCGTCCTTCGCAATCTCACCGGAGTCCAGAAGCAACCGTAACGCCGACAGCGTTGCACCGCCCTCAGGAGCCGGGAATATGCCTTCGTATTCCGAAATCTCTCGAACTGATTCAACCATCTGATCGTCGGTGACTGTCAATGCCGTTCCACCGCTCTCGCGAACCGCTCGAATTACTAAGAAATCACCGACAGCAGCTGGAACTCGCATTCCGGCTGCAATGGTTGAAGGGTTTTGGAACGGTTCAGCGAACTCTTCGCCCTTCTTATAGGCATCAACCAATGGGGAGCAACCTGAAGCCTGAACACAAATCATCCTTGGTCGTTCGCTGCCAATCCAACCGAGTTGTTCCATCTCGTCGAGAGCTTTCCAAATACCGACAATCCCAGTTCCACCGCCAGTCGGATAAATCACGACATCAGGAACCTCAAAACCAAGCTGTTCGACGATTTCGTATCCCATCGTTTTCTTACCTTCGACGCGATACGGTTCTTTCAACGTCGATACGTCGAAGTAGCCGTGTTTTTCGGCAGCCTCGCCAGAGATTCGACCTGCGTCGGTAATGAACCCGTCAACCAAGTTCAGTTCCGCTCCATAGGCGGCACATTCGATCTGGTTCGCAATCGGAGCGTCCTTGGGCATATACACGTGAGCTTCCATGCCAGCAGCAGCTGCGTACGCCGACATCGCCCCGGCAGCATTTCCTGCTGAAGGCATAGTCAACTTCATTTGCTTCAGTTCGAGGGCTTTTGAAACAGCAGCCGATAACCCCCGCGCCTTGAACGACCCGGTTGGGTTCACACCCTCGTCTTTGATGAGCAGCGAACTCATTCCGAGCCGCCCACCTAATCGGGTTGCCGCATGAAGTGGAGTAAATCCTTCGCCCAGCGTAACGATGTTTGCAGGATTAATAACAGGCATCACTTCTCGATACCGCCACATGTTTGGCTCACGCCCTGCCATCGATTCCTTAGTAAGAGTCTCGGCAGCCTTCGCAAGATCGTAGCGCGCCAAATATGGTTTGCCGTTCTTCGGGTTCAGCCGGTGCGGCATCTCGTGACCACACTCTTCGCCCGAAAGCGAGCACTCAAGGTGCGTGAGGTGACTGCGAATCTGTTTTCGATCTGACAAGGGAAACTCCGTGCGGCGTCGAATTCCAAGATTCGACTAACAATTCAATTGAAAACTAACAACTTCTAACTCTCAATAATGAGAATACTCAAGATTTTCACGCCGGGCGTAGTGGCAGTATCAGGATCGCGCTCAACCATGCTATTGACAATCTCTAATCCAGCAGTGACGCGTCCGAAAACCGTGTGACATGAAACCGAATCGTCTGAACAATTCTTCGCCACTCCGTCTTCGTAAGCATCAAGCCAGCTGAAAGCATCGTGGGTAATAAAGAACTGGCTACCGTTCGTATTCGATCCCGCATTCGCCATCGACAGCACTCCAGCCGAATCGTGCGATAACGCCCGAGTGAACTCGTCGTTAAACGTATAACTAGGACCATCATCGCCATCGCCTACCGGGTCACCTGCCTGTGACACAAAATCCGCTAAAACACGATGAAACTCAAGCCCATCATAGAATCCAAGGCGAGACAAATTCACAAAGTTTTCGACCGTCATCGGCGTTATATCGTCGTATAACTCAAGCTCTATATCGCCCGCATCTGTTGTAATTACAGCGTTGTAATTCAATGAAGTGTCCAGAGCGCCGATCGGTGCTCGTGGCTCATCCCCAAATACAAGCATTTCGGGATCGCCTTCATAAACAGGCACAGCGACCGGATCGCCATACTCAGTCGGTCGCCACGACATCCGGGTAGGGACCTGCTGAGAATCGACGACTCGGCGTAGCCCAGTGCTGTCAGTGTCCACAAGCCAACCCGCTCCGAGAAGCGAGTCGATTCCCATTACTTCCGATCCGTCTGGCGACCAAGCGGCGACCAAGAATTCTAGATTCGTATCGATGAACTCAGGGTCGGAAGTTTCCAAATCAAGAGTGCCTATATCCAGAGCACCGCCCGCTGCAATTAATCCGATATGAATGCCGCTGCCATCTGAATTCCAACCGAAGCCAACGCTTCCAAACGGCCCCATTACTTGGGATGGAACTTGCAACGATGGATCGAACATCATCACTCGTACTAGGCCTTCATCTGTATTCCTAGAAGCCAACACTTGCGTACCGTCTGGAGACCAGAACGGCATGATGTGCTGTGCAGTGTCGTCGTCGGAGATCAACGTCGACATATCCAACGTGATCGGATTTGCGCTCACATCCTCGGGTATATCGGCCGTAAAAAGTCTCCATTTTTCGCTTTCGAGACTCACGAAAACAATCGAATTCCCATCCGAAGAAACATCCGGCATTGATACGCCACCTACAACATCAGTAAGCTGCACGATCTCACGAGTGGTTATATCTAGCGAATACGCCTGTAGCTCACCCGTCGGATCCGAGACGTAAACCAGCTTCGATCCATCTGGCCACCAACTCGGTGCAAGTTCGACGAAACCGTTGTTATTGAAACTAATATCAGCTGATCCCAACTGGGCAGTTTCGAGATCTATGAAGAAAATTCCACCACCGTCTTGATCTACAGTTTCCACAGCGATTATGTTCGACGAACGCTGTCTTACCGTGATGTCAGATTGAGCAACTATCGCCTCGTCATTTCCAGCGATACCAGCCGGTAGAGTGACGGTAATAGCGTTTTCAAAATCGCCAATTTCATACCCAGCAATGAATACTGCGACTTCATTCCCTCGCCCTGCCGACGAGTACTCATATTCAAACTCTTCTTCAGCTATATCCAGAATATTTCCGTGTTCGTCGGTAGCGATTACCACGAACGGGGAACCGGCAGCGATTGGAACTGAATCGGTGTCAGGGACTATATGAATCGCCATTGCAATCCCTGGGGCGATCGTTACGGGAGCAATACTGACAGCCTCAATACCATTCAGCACTGCTCTTGCTGTAATACCTGAGTCGGTGTGTGCTCCAGCGCTCATTCCAGCGGTGAACAATCCATCACTAGTTACCGATCCTATTTTCGGGTCGGAAACGGCCCAAGTAAGTTCTTCGATTTCCAGTTCGTTTCCGAACCGATCGGTAGCAAGTGTCGATAGCTGATGCGTTTCGCCAGTAGCAAGGCTAGTCGGAAGGCTAGACACGTGAATTTCATCAAGGATCCCCGGATGAATGGTGCCAGTAATCGTCGTTTCGATCAGTTCACCGGCAAGCTCAACTTCGATACTGACCAGATCAACATCTTCTTCGGAAGCCAGCGAACTCGACTTGAACAACCCAGCTGAATCAACTGTGTCGCCTTTCCGTAATGCAGTGAACAATACGAGAGCCGAATCAAGTACATGTCCAGCTTCGTCGACCGCTTGAACATTGATCGTTTCAGAACGACCTACTTGGATATCTATGACGTTTGGAACAATTGAAAATGCGTTGAGCGGTCCTTCTACAATTTCGATACCGACGCTAGCCGATGCCACAGTTTCGAGACGTTCAATCTCAACCGAAATGGCCTCTTTAAATGAACCCAATTCGGTTGCGGCAGTGAACTTACCATTTCTATCGATATCGCCTAGAGACTCATCAGCGCTCCAAACGAAATTAGGGTTTTCGATTGAATTCCCTAGAACATCGAATGCATTCGCCGAAAATTGAACCGTTTCGAATGAAGATACAACCGATTTACTTCCTTCGATCACCACCCAGCCTGCTTCACCAGCATCTACTGAAATAGTAGCCTGTGCAGTATCGACAACGTCACCTCGAGCGGCAGTAAGGGTGACTACAAACTCACCGGTAAATTCGAACGAGTGCATAGGTTCAATATCGGTACTACCTGAACCATCACCAAAGTCCCAAGTATAGCTATCGGCATCGGCGAATTCGCTGAGAAGGAATGTGACATCGAACGGAGCATTTCCTGAATCCGAAGTAGCGCTAAATTTTGCGACAGGTGGCGATGCGCAAGCGACAAACAATAATGCCAACATTCCCACCAACAACGAAGCAATACCAGTGGTCGTAAGCGCTCTGTTGTTCACTATTTTCAAATTTAAAATGCCGCTCAGAATGGTCTCAAATATGCCTGTCGAGGCAGTCTATGTAAGAACTCGGATAATAGGTGCCGAATTAGGATACGTCGTACTGCCGATTTGGGATTGGCTTACAAATTCCCCTTATCTCCCCGTCGGGGCAATAAACGACAATTCAAGCATTTGAACTAGAACGCTCGTTTAGCAGTTCTTCATGATCGCCCCAGGACAGTTCATGTTCCAGATTCGCCGCCAGTCTCTCTGCAATTTTCTCGGCGCACTCTCGTGTGTTGGCTGATTCTCCCGATTCCAGTTCGATCGATGTAAACGGCAAATCAGGCATTCCACACGGAATTATGTGATGGAAATACGAAAGATCGGTCGATACATTCAGCGCAAATCCGTGAAGCGTAACTCCACCGGAAATACGAACCCCGATTGCGGCGATCTTCCGCCCCTTCGGATTTCGATCAGAATCTCGTTTTTCGTCCGGAACTCCGTCGACCCAAACACCGGTCTCACCATCGACCAAATGGGCGTTGATGCCGTACTCAGTTAAAGTTTCCATGATCGATTTCTCGAGCATTCGCACGTAAGTAACTGGCCCCATATTTGCCGCACGTACATCGATGATCGGATAGCCGACCAACTGACCAGGACCGTGATAGGTCGCTTCACCACCACGATCGGTCTCGAATATCTCAACTCCAGAGGCCAACAACTTTGAACGCTCAGTTACCAGATGAGTATCGTCGGCTCGACGTCCGAGAGTTACGACATGACTGTGCTCAAGGAAAAGCACCGAATCGGGAATCGAACCCGACTTACGATTATCAAGTATCGAGCGCTGAAGATCTAGCGCCGAGCCATAGTCAATTTTTCCGAGCCACGTGGCGCGCAGTTCGGTGCCATTCACCCCGATGTCGGAGTTCATTTGAGATCGGATTCGAGGATAATCGCTTCAATTCCTGATTTCACGGCTTGAAGGAATTCAGACGCCTCAGCACCATCGATAATCCGGTGATCGAACGATAGGCAAATATTCATCATCGAACGAACTACGACCTCGTCTTTGCCATCGCTCGAAATGACTACCGGTCGCTTCACGATTGCTTCAGTCGTGAGAATTGCGGCTTGAGGATGATTAATAATCGCTCCGCCCCAGACCGATCCAAGTGCACCCGTATTGTTCAGAGTGAACGTGCCACCACGCACATCTTCAATCGTCATCTTTCCAGAACGAGCGCGCTTAACTACCCCGTCGAGTTTTCTAGCGAGTTCAGTAATCGTCCCTTCAACAGCGTTGTGCACAACTGGAACGACGAGTCCGTCCCCTGCCGCAACCGCAACCCCAACATTAATTGCCTTTTTCAGCACGATCTTGCCGTCCAGCCAACTCGAATTGAGCCGCTGATTGGTTCGCAGGGCACCAGCGACCACAGACAGTGCGATAGGCAGATAGGTAAGTCGAACACCGTTCTCGCGCTCGAATCGCTCTTTGTTCGCAGTACGCCACTCGACCATTCCGGTCACATCGACTTCTATCGCCGACCACGCATGAGGAATCTCAGAAACAGCCTTCACCATGTGATCGGCAATCATACGTCGTATCGGCGTTGGTTCGATAATTTCATCTTCGCTCGTGACTAACGAATCTTTAGCCGAACCAGCAGAAGCGTCACCCTGCCCTTTTTCGACAGCAGCGAGCACGTCCTTCTTCGACACCCGCCCACCAAGACCAGTGCCGACCAGCGAATTCAAATCAACGTCGTTTTCTGCCGCCAAGCGCGTCACAACAGGAGAAAATCCCTTTTGGCGAGTTGGAGCGTGGATCGATCCAGAATTATTACCACCACCTGCCTCGGTAGTAACGGAAGCAGGTTCAGGAGTCGAAAGGCTGGTATCGAGAAATTCACCACCTGTAGGCCCTACGTTTGCACCCTGAACCATCGTTCCGATTCGGCTTGTTGACGGGGAATTCGTTGCGGCCCGTACACTCGCATACGCCGGCACTATTTCCTCATCAGTATCCATTTCGGCGATAACCGCTCCCATCAAAACGGTTTCTCCCTCTTCAGCAAGAATTTTTATGAGAATGCCTGTCGCCGGCGACGGAACATCCATAGCAACTTTGTCAGTAATTACCTCAACCAGCGGATCGTATTTTTCGATCGCATCGCCGGGGGCTTTTAGCCATTTGCCAATGACTGCCTCGGTTACAGATTCGCCAACATGTGGCAGTTCAATGTTGAATGCCATCTTTAAATCTCCGAGAGCTTAGTGATTGCGGCCAAAATTTTCTCAGGAGAAGGCATGAACGCTGCTTCTTGAATCGGAGAGAAAGGCATCGGCGGAAGTTCGGGCGGACCAAGGCGAGTAATCGGACCGTCAAGATCGAAGAAACATCGCTCGCCGATAATGGCGGCGACCTCAGAAGATATACTCACGGCAGGAGTATCTTCCTGAACGATCAATGCCTTACCGGTTCGGGAAGCCGATTCTGCAATGGCGTCTGCATCGAGTGGACGCAGCGTACGTAAATCGAGAACTTCAACATCGATACCGTTCGCAGCAGCCATCTCCGCAGCCTGAAGCGAGTAGTGGAGCATCAGGCCATACGTAACGATCGTCATATCGGTACCGGGTCGCTTGATCTCAGCCTTGCCGATCGGAATTGTGTAATTCTCGTCCGGTACATCACCCTTCACCAATCGATACGTTCGCTTGTGTTCAAGCACGACCACAGGATCGTCGGTGCGAATAGCGGTGGCGAGCAATCCCTTTGCATCGTAGGGCGTAGCTGGAGCAACGACGGAGAGCCCCGGCGTGTGCGAAAACAGTACTTCTATGCTCTGTGAGTGATACAAACCGCCTCTGACACCACCCCCGTAAGGGATTCGCACGGTCATGGGCGCAGTCTTGACACCATTCGTGCCATATCGCACTTTCGAAGCTTCACCAACCAGTTGATTAATGGCTGGCCATACAAAGTCGGCAAACTGGATTTCAGCGACAGGCCGCATTCCGTTAACGGCTGCTCCGAGCGCAACTCCACATATTGATGATTCAGCCAACGGCATATCGATCACCCGGTTTTCACCGAACTCATCGATAAGACCGTCCGTTGCCAGAAACACTCCACCGCGACTGCCAACGTCCTCACCTAGAACAATTACCGTGTCGTCGCGACGCATCTCCGACTGCAACGTCGCTCGAACTGCCTCAATTACTGTCTGCTCACTCACTAGAAATTACCTCCGGCAGGGTCGACAACATGATCGAACATCGTATCGACGCTCGGATAGGGCTCGGCATCAACTGTATCGGTGGCGACGTTCACTCGTTTTTTAGCAGCAGCGTGAATTTCTGCGTCTGTATCATCGGTGAGCAAGTCACGTCTTTTCAGTAGCTCGGACAATATTTTTATTGGGTCTCTATTCGCCATCTGGGCGATATCTTCAGCAGAACGATAGCGAGTGTGGTCATCATCGGTTGTGTGAGGGAGAAGGCGTTCTACGGATGCCTCGATCAATGTAGGACCCTCTCCAGCCCTGGCACGCTCTACGGCCGCTTTCGTCGCTTCGTGAACCGCCACAACGTCCGTGCCGTCGACCTGAACTCCGGGGAATCCATAACCAATCGCCCGACTGGCGACGCTCTCGACACCCATCTGTTTTTCGATGGGAACTGAAATTGCGTAACGGTTGTTCTCACAAAAGAAAATCACCGGTAATTTATGAACCCCTGCGAAATTCATCGCTTCATGAGTATCGCCTTGAGATGAAGCACCATCGCCGAAGAACACGATAGTTACCGCATCCGAGCCCTTCAAGGTATCGGCAAGAGCAACCCCGGCAGCCTGCGGAAGCTGTGTAGCAATAACGTTCGAGAAATTGAACAAGTCGACACGAGGATGAGCACCGTGAAGCGGGAACTGGCGAGCCCCGCTCATCGGATCGTCTTCTTTGGCGAGGAACCCCCTAAGCATTTCTTCCGGTGTTGTACCGAGTGCCATCATCGCTGCGAACTGGCGATAGTAGATCAAATAGTGATCTTTTGAAGGGTCGGTCGCCTCAATACAAGCAACCTGAGTCGCCTCATGTCCTTGAGCGGAAGCTGCGATAGCAGCCTTTCCCTGTCTGTTGAGCAGCCAGACCCGTTCGTCGAGGTAACGACTGAGGACCATGGTCTGATAAAGCTCTAAAAGGCGTGTGCCCGAAAGCTGTTCGGTTGGATCGGAAGGCTTGTTTGCAGTTGCTGACATGGACGGACATTATATGAGCCATAACCCGCCGAGATAGACCCAAAACCTTCGACTAGTGCACTGTATTTTTTTGCAGAAATGACTCAGAGTGACCGTTCTAGCCGACGATCTTGGATATACTTTTTGGCTTGTGAGTTTCATGCACGGTGCAATCTGATATCAGCATTTGCACCAATCAACTTCGTGGAGAACAGACAGAATGAAACGGCTGCTACTACTAATTTCACTGCTAACGATCTCATCGCTCCTATTCGTAGCATGTGGTGAAGACGAACCCGAAGCTACAGCAACGGCAATCCCATCTGCTCCAGCTGCAACAGGCGGACAGATGGACGACACAGTGGTCATGCTGTCTCCAGGTGACGAAGCTCGATCACCAACAGGGGCGCTCGACACGTCAAAGACCTACCACGCTACGTTCGATACCGACGCAGGCGAGTTCAAAATTCTGCTCTTCGATGACGAGGCTCCTCTAACTGTAGAAAACTTCATCAACCTCACAACCATCGGCTTCTACGATGGATTAATGTTCCACCGAGTGATCCCAGATTTCATGGCTCAAGGTGGTGACCCTACTGGCACTGGTTCCGGTGGCCCTGGCTACCGATTCCGTGACGAATTCGACGCTACTAGACGCCACGACAAGCCCGGAGTTCTTTCCATGGCTAACGCGGGCGCAAACACGAATGGAAGCCAGTTCTTCATCACATTCGTTCCAACTCCTCATCTCGATGGTGCCCACACAGTATTCGGAGAAGTTGTCGCAGGACTCGACAATGTTCTGAACATCGAAATTCGCGATCCCGGCACAGCACAACTACCGGGCGATCTGATCAAATCGATCACAATTACCGAAAGCTAAATACCGAACGCTTGCTCATACAGCAAGCTTTCAGCAGGAGAAATCATGGCAGACCTAGCCCCACCATCAGGTGAACTCGACAACTCGAAGTCATACACAGCCACGTTCAAAACTGAACGAGGTGAATTTGAGCTCATGTTGTACGCAAACGACGCACCACTCACAGTTGAAAACTTCATCAACCTAGCTCGCGCCGACTACTACAACGGCACCACTTTCCACCGAGTAATCCCAGGATTCATGGTTCAAGGCGGCGATCCTACAGGAACCGGCACAGGTGGGCCCGGCTACCGCTTCGGTGACGAGTTCAACAAAAACCTGCACCACGACTCAGAGGGAATTTTCTCGATGGCGAACGCAGGTCCCGGCACAAACGGCAGCCAGTTCTTCATCACATTGGCGCCAACCCCTCACCTCGACGGACGCCACACGGTATTCGGCAAGATAATCACGGGTATGGACGTTGTGAAGGCCATCCGAGAACGAGACCCCATGAGCGACCCAGAACCGGGCGACATGATCGAGACCGTCGTAATTAACGAGAAGTAGTTCTCAACTACCAATTGGCAAATACAAAAAAGGGGCTACTCGCAATGAGTAGCCCCTTTTTGATTTCACTAATTTAGTGCGGTAAGCCTAGTCACCTGGTGATGACACCGGTGCTGCGCCAGCTATACCGCTTACCGATCCATCAGCATCTGCCAACTCGACATCAACTGCTCTATCGGTCTTCATATGGAATGTCAGCAATCGTCCACCGACACCCAGCCAAACGTTCTCACCTAAATCAACTTCCGGGCCAACAGGACGACTGTTTACCCGCATTGAAGGGTCGCCAACTGCTCGCTTGTGCACCAGCTTGACCTTGTCACCGCTGAACTCGAAGGTACCTCCTGCAAATGGCAGATCTGACACTTCGCCAGCGTCAACACTATTCTTTGAGAACAATCGTCGAAGCAAACTGCGATTCAATCGTGAGAAGTCGACAACAACTCGATCGGCGTCATCCATGATGTAGCCGAACGGTAGAGTCTTCCGTGACACCCAGATCGTGAACCCTGCTGCAACAATCAGTAATGAGCCAATCACGCCAAAGATCCAAATCGGGATACCTAGAATCAAGATCGCTTCTTCAACGATCAAAGCCGATGAAGTGGCCGATGGCGCAACACGTGTGTACTGCCGTCCCTCAAATACGCTTTCGAGTGTGACCTCAACTTCGTAAGCA
Source organism: uncultured bacterium (assembly GCA_963932695.1). Taxonomy (GTDB): domain Bacteria; phylum Chloroflexota; class Dehalococcoidia; order Lucifugimonadales; family Lucifugimonadaceae; genus Lucifugimonas. The sequence goes on from CAWVRY010000024.1 coordinate 19,891, forward strand.
CCCGATTCAGGAATTATCGCAGCGATGTCAAACTCCCAGGCCATCCCTGGTTCGGGCTCGTCAACTGTCAGGACAATTGCGTCAAATGAACCTGCAACTCCATTAAGTACTGCTTTGATCTCAGATGTGCTAGTGAGATACGGATAGTCACCCACTCGCACTTGAACTCTGGCAACCGTGGCGTACTTGCCTACAGCTGTTTCAACGTCGTTGACAGCGACAAGACTCAATGTCGGGAATGATTCGCTTCGGAAAGCTGTATCGCTACGTAATGACGCTGCATAGTCGGTCCAAGTCAGCTGAAGCACAACGTCGTTTATACCTTGCGACTTCGGAGCACTCAGGTGAACAGAGTAAATTCCGTCGGCGGCAAACTTGTCACCATTTTCGCCAATATCGTTCAATGAAACGACTTCGGTTGTGCCGCTCGCCTTGCTAATAGTGGCAGTCATTTCGGCACCAGACAGTAGTTGGGTAGATTCGCCATTGAAGGCTGCAGCCTCGATGACAGCAGCCTCTCCAACAGGCAGCGGTGGCTGTTCGATCAACCGAAGCTCAAGCGGGTTCCGCACATCAACGCTTGCAACAAGCTTCGACGCAGGCCCTGACCCCTGAAGACTCCAATTACCGGGAACTGGCGAGTGAATTCGAACGATAACCGCAGAAGGGGTCTCACGGATGTCAACATTCTCCATCTCGGCCTCTGCTCGCGTACCGCTTGGAGAAAACACCGAAACATCGACCATGTCGTGCTGTCGGACGAACACAGCAGTGAACTCAGTTGTGTGAGGCGCAATGTCGAGCGTAACGATAGCTGCCGAGTTGTCATGCATCTCAACGTCCATCGCATTTTCAAGCGAAAGTGCTGAGTAGTTTTCAAATAGTGCGGTAATGCCCTCAGCAGTTCCAGTGTCGTAGAACACACCGTCAGAACCAGTCGAGAGTCCACTCATCAAATCTCGAATCACTGGTTCTGCGGAAGGAAGAGTGACTACGTCAATCATCCAGCCTTCGGAAGAGAACAGATCGGCAACGCTGATGAGTCGCTCTCGGGTATTTTCCGATTCGCCAAGTATCCGACCTGAAGTGAGAAATACGACTCGGGAGCCTTCAACAGCGTCGATACGCGAAAGGAAAGAGAATGCGTCGGTTAGAGCGGCGAATTGATCAGATCTTGCAGGCCCGATGTCTATAGAACGAATATCAGTTACCACGTCATCGACGAGCCGTGTGCCAGCCGGACCCGATTCCGCAGACACGATCTCGTTGGCCTCAACACCGTACGAAGCAGCAGCTATCGTTCCGGCAGCAGTTCCACGAGCGATCGTTAGCGCTACTGTCTCGATAACATCAAGATCACGCTGAATTGGCGAGGCACCCTCATCAATAAGGATCACCATGACCCCATTGTCACCGATGGGATCGGCGGCTCGAGCAGGCAGTGCTGCTCCTGCAAACAATATGGAGATAGCAATTAGGGCTATCAGTGAAGGACGACGCATTTCGGACTCCGGAAATTAGCATGTGATCCGAGAATCGGTATTCCGTCTCACGAAACGACTATTCTCAGTACGTCAACGTTACTCATAAGTGACGATTGCGGTCAGATTGAACTTAGTACGGATTTCGAGTGATTTTGCAACGTATCTGTTTGCAAGACGAACTTCGACTCAACTTCTCACCCCGCGAGCCGTTGACCGTTCAGTTCACGATGCCTACACTCGGGCGGCTGGTTCGGTCAGCAACACTGCTGGCTAGCTTTTACTGAATGGAAAAACGATGAAGATCACCGGATACGCAATCACTCTGTACGAATTTCCTCTTAACAGGCGCATGGGGGATGCGAACTCTCCGTCAGGTCGTATCCGTGGGGCATCGAATGTCCTCGAGCTATTTACCGACGAAGGCATCACAGGAGTGTCATTTGGCGGTGGCGGCGCAGGTCCACAGATCAAATCGATGGTCGAAGGCATGCTCATGGGGGAAGACCCACGCCGTGTAACGGGTCTTTGGAAACGCATGGTCGACCGAGCGTTCAAAGCAGGTCACGATGGCGTGATAAACGATGCAATCGCCGTTCTCGATGTAGCTCTTTGGGATATCAAAGCAAAAGCGAACGACGAACCACTTTGGAAAACCCTAGGCGGCTCCAACCCGAAGGTGCACGCATACGCATCGGGTCTCGACTCTCCCCTATCCGATGACGAGATCGAAGACTGGTACGGCATGATGGCAGCCGATTGGGGGTTCAAGGGTGGCAAGCTCAAAGTTGGGCTGGACCAAGATGCCGATCTTCGACGAATTGGTCGAATGAAGAAGGGTCTTGAACGAGCAACCGACAAGCCACTCCTATATATCGATGCGAACGAAGTATGGAATCCCAAGATGGCGATTCGCAAGGTGCGCGAAATGGAAGAGCAGTTCGACATTGCTTGGGTCGAAGAGCCAGCACGACGCTGGGATTTCTTAGGTCTTCGACGAATATCAGACCAAATCAAAGCTCCTGTTTGTGCAGGTGAGAACCTCGACTCTCTCGGAGATTTCCTACCTTACTTCCACAATCGATCTGCCGATGTTGTTCAGGTTAGCCACGGTATGACCGGCATCACCTGCGCTCTACAGCTTGCCGACGCTGCGTACGGTTTTGAACTACCGATCACCCTCGGCGGTTCACCCGGAAACATGAACGCACAGCTTGCGCCATCCATTCCTAATTTCTTAACTCTAGAAGCGCAAAACGCCGAGCCTGACGATGGCGTGATGACCTCGGACATCAAAATCGTCGATGGCTGGGCAATATGTGGCGGCCAACCCGGAACTGGTGTGAGTTTCGACCCCGAAGCACTTGCCCAGAAGAAAGTTGAAAAGGTCAGCGCATCCGCAGGACCTTCGCCATTCGGTCGACGCCCAGGATCTGGCCTTTGGGACAACCCCCCATCCAAGGAAGAAGCAGCTGCTGCTGCGACAGGCGTAACCGGAGAGCACTTCGTTCCCGCTCATGGTTCGAAGACCCAATAGCCCGATCTCCACACCAACAACGTAAATCTTCCAATTGAAATAAATACCAAGTAACGAAAAAATGAAAATTACCGGATATAGATTAGAAAAATTCACTCAACAGCTCGACCGAGGTATTGGTGACTCGAACTACCCCGCTGGCGATGACCTGATGGATATGGCGATCCTATGGATCGACACCGATGAGGGCGTCAGTGGAATGGCTCCAGCAGGTAACGACGCCATCGCCAGCATCTTCCACGTAATCGAAGGCAAGGACCCACGCGGGGTTGTGGGCCTTTGGAAAGACATGGTCGATTGGGTCCACAAAGGAAACAACGAAGGCGCAGTAAACGGCGCGATCGCTGCTATAGATGTAGCGCTATGGGATCTCAAAGCGAAGATAGCCGACGAACCTTTGTGGCAAACGCTTGGTGCTCGAGAAGGTCGCGCTAAGGCGTACGCATCGGACATTGGATACAACTTATCTGATGAAGAATTACACGCCTTCTACACGAGAATGGCTGATCACGGAGTCGATGGCGGCAAGATCAAGGTCGGACTCAACATGGACGATGACCTGCGGCGAATCGGCATCATGAGAGATGCCTTCCGCAAGGTGAAAGATCGCCCGTATCTAATGATCGACTCCAACGAATATTGGTCGCCAAAACAGGCAATCCGGTACATCAACCAGATCGAAGAGCACTTCGATATTTTCTGGGCTGAAGAACCAGCACGGCGTTGGGATTTCGACGGACTGCGTCAGGTTTCTCGAAACGTATCTGCGGCTGTCGCATCGGGCGAAAATCTCAACGACATTGGGCAGATGTACCCGCTCATTTCGCAACAGGCTATCGACGTTGCAAACGTCGGCGTTGGTCACTCCGGCATCACTGGTGCTCGTCAGGTAGCAAACATGTGCTACGCCTACGAAATACCTGTAACAATGATGAACTGCTCTGCCAACTTTATGGCTCCACTGGCAGCGTCGCTTCCGAATCACAATATGATGGAAGTGGTAGATCCGGGTCGTGAAGGTGCATTCGAGAGTTGGGACAACCACATCGAAGATGGCTGGATCGTCATGGGCAACAAGCCTGGACTTGGAATCGAAGTTTCTGAAGAGAATCTCAAAGCCATGCAAGCTGTCGATTTCGGACGAAAGCCCGGATTCCCGTTCCCTCGCCGTGAGGGTGCAGGACTCTGGATCAAGGACATTGAGCCGGGTGAAGTTAGCTGGAAGTAGTTCTGACTCAAAATTTATGATGCTGAAGTTAAGCTAGTTAAGTAGGAAAAAAGTACGTGACAGATCGATTAAAAGGCAAAGTGTGTTTGATCACCGGCGGTGGTCGTGGGCTGGGTAAGGCGATAGCTTTGGCTTTCGCAAAAGAAGGCGCTAAAGCAGTTGCCATTAGCTACGTTTCGAATGAAAAGTACGCTAAAGATACCTGCAAGCAACTTGCTGAATTAGGTACAACTGCCTACATGACTCCAGTCGAAGTGACGAATCGAGAATCGATCAAAGCGTGGGTTAACCACATCATCGATACCGAAGGTCACATCGACGTTCTGGTCAACAATGCCGGGATCAACAAGCAGGGCCCGATCGACGCGGTCACGGAAGAAGACTGGGACGAAATCATGGCTGTGAACCTGAAGGGACCGTTCTTGGTTTCTCAGGAAGTTCTGCCAGATATGGTCGACTCTGGTGGCGGACGTATCATCAACATCGCATCCGTAAGTGGATTGTATGGCGGACCGACCACTGCACACTATGCTGCTTCAAAAGCGGGTCTCATCTCGCTCACTCAAGTGATTGCACGATGGGGAGCAGAGCACAACATCATGGTCAACTCGATTGCTCCAGGCATCATTGAAACCGACCTCACACGAGAAGAGTTGGCTTCAGGCGGCGGCGCAGGAGTAGTTGCACTGACATTGCTAAAACGCCCTGGCCAAGTCGAAGATGTGTCATCTATAGCAGTGATGCTCGCAAGCGACGAACAGAACTACATGACGGGTCAAACAATTTCTCCAAACGGTGGAAGCTACTTCACTGCTTAGCGCAGCGAGTTACACTGCCGACAACTGCACAAACCTGATCTGAGTCAACGTCAGATCATGCACGAGATAAAAAGTAACGGGTGCCATGAAAGTAACGAAAATCACAAGCTATTCGGTCGAGGGTGAATCAGGTCGAGGATATTTCATCGTTAAAGTCGACACCGACGCCGGTCATTATGGTCTCGGTGAAATTGGAATGCGCGGATGGGGAGTTGCGATCGGTCACGCAATCGAACATCTTTCCGAACTCGTGGTTGGCGCCGATCCGTGGGAGACGGAACGCCTCTGGCAGGAAATGTTCCGCTCGGGCTTCTTCCCGGCCGACACTGTCTATTCATGTGCGATCTCGGCAATAGATATTGCGCTATGGGACATAAAGGGTAAATCCGTCGACAAGCCGGTCTACAAACTTCTTGGTGGTCCCGTACGCGACAAGGTCGTTTCTTACGCCCATGTACAGGGAATGGAAATCCCGGATGTCGTCGACAGCGCCAAAAGCCTGCAGGATGATGGCTGGAAATTCTTACGATGGCACCAATTGGAGACTTCTCCATTCGACGCAAACGGCTTCGGCGTGTTCGACCCGCTTGCATCGATGCGAAAGACGGTAGAGTCGTTCTCTGCTGTGAGAGACGCAGTCGGTTGGGAGACTCAACTCTGTCTCGACGTTCACACACGCCTGCAGCCAGCAATGTCAGTCCAACTGTCTAGAGATCTTGAGGAATATAAACCATTCTTCATCGAAGATCCCGTCCGATCTGAAAACCCAGGCGCCTATCGTAACCTTCGACGCCAGATCAACCTACCGATCGCCGCTGGTGAACAGTGGGGTTCCAAATGGCCGTTTAGGCAAGTGATCGAAGAAGATCTCATTGACTACGCCAGAATAGACCTCTGCATTGTCGGTGGAATTACCGAGGCGTTGAAAATCACACATTGGGCAGAAACGCACTACATCGACATCGTCCCTCACAATCCTCTAGGTCCTGTTTCGGCAGCGGCGTGTGTATCTCTCTGCATGGCTTCTAGCAATGTCGGAGCGCAAGAAATGCCACGCCAACCCGGTACAACAGACACCAAGCTATTCCCTCGACAGATCGAATGGGAAGATGGCTACTCATGGTGTCCAGACGTCCCCGGTCTTGGTGTCGACTTCGATGTTGAGGCAGCTGAGGGCGCTTATGTAAAACCGACTGGAATGGGCTTACAACTTAGACAACCTGACGGTGCGAAAACTAACTGGTAATGCTAAACCTACTTATTCTGAAGGCTCCTCAACTATGAAAGTTACACAAATCCGCAGTTTCTCTGTTCAAGACGAAGGCGGCCGACCCTACATGATCGTTCGAGTCGACACCGATGCTGGTCATCATGGACTGGGTGAGGTCGGCATTCGCAACTGGGGTCGAGCAATTGGAGCCGCCATCGAGCATCTTTCTGAACTCGTCGTCGGAGCCGATCCATGGGAGACCGAGCGACTCTGGCAGGAAATGTTTAGATCAGGATTTTTCCCTGCCGACAAGGTTTATACATGTGCGATTTCAGCAATCGATATAGCGCTATGGGACATCAAGGGCAAATCGGTAAACATGCCGACATACAAGCTCATGGGCGGACCAGTTCGTAATAAAGTTGTGAGCTATCCACACACACAGGGCAAGACCACCGAGGAGTTAATTGCGAATTCGCTAGCCGCTGTTGAGGCTGGCTGGAAATTTGTACGTTGGGGTCAGCCCGAAACAGGAGCTGATGGATTCGAAACACCTGGTATATCCACACTGGAACCAGTTGAGTCGATGAAGTTAGCGATCGACCAAATGGGACAGCTACGCGAAGCCGTTGGTCCAGATATACAAATGACGTTTGACGTTCACACGAGGCTCGATACAGCTCACGTTGTTCAGATGTGCAAAGAGATGGAACAGTTCAAGCCGTTCTTCATCGAAGACCCTATCCGATCTGAAAATCAAGGAAGCTACCGCAACCTACGTCGGCAAATTAATTTGCCGATCGCAGCGGGTGAACAATGGGCTTCAAAATGGCCATTCAGAGAAGTTATTGAGGAAGATCTGATCGACTACGCTCGCATCGATCTCTGCATCGTCGGGGGGCTTACAGAAGCCCTCAAGATTACACACTGGGCGGAAACGCACTACATAGACATCGTCCCTCACAATCCTCTAGGACCTGTTTCAGCGGCAGCCTGTGTTGCGCTTTGCATGGCTTCAAGCAACGTTGGCGTGCAAGAAATGCCACAGCGCCCTGGTTCCTACGCTACCGACTTGTTTCCACAGCAGATCGAATGGGCCGACGGCTATTCGTGGAGTCCAGACACCCCTGGACTCGGTGTTGAATTCGACATCGACGCAGCGGAAAGTGCCGCGGTCGACCCGCAGGGCTGGCCACCGCGACTGCGTCGTAACGACGGAGCGATCACCAATTGGTAGGTAACGTAGCTATAAATAAAAGAAATGCACAACTAGACGAAAGCTGAGGTAGCACGTGCCGTTTTTCTACACACCATCGATTTACGGGTTCGCTGGAGCATTGATCTTCTGGATTCTCGCTCTAATTTCGTTCAACAATGACGGAGCTCTGATCGATACAGGAATGTGGGGTCTACTGGGTGTTGCATACCTATTAAAACACCTGCCGAAATTCATT
>CAWVRY010000025.1:0-27545 GCA_963932695.1 uncultured bacterium
AAATACACCGTTTATCTTACTTCTAAGTGGACGGGTACTTGAGTAGCCGAGAGTCGTGTAGGGGTAGTTCCAGAACTCTCATGCCCTTTACCAACATAACTCTCTAGCAACCACTTAATCATCAGGGGCGGGATATTTTTTGTCTCTGATGATCTGACGGGCAGCAATACGCGGAATCAACCGGTAAAGTTGTTGTGCCTGTCCTTATTCGAAGGACGGCGGCAACCGAACTGGAGTGAATGTAAACGATGGCCCCAGACGTAATTTCCGATCTTGTAGCAGCCCGATCTGCGCAAATTATCGAGACTCGACGCTTTTTCCACGGTATTCCTGAACTTGGATTCGAGGAGAACGAAACCGGTCAAGCTATTACCGATCGTCTTACAGCGGCTGGTCTTGCGGTCGAGAGAGGCATCGGCAAAACAGGGTTAGTAGCGGTTCTCGAAGGAGCAAAACCCGGTCCACGGCTGATGATTCGTGCTGACATCGACGGACTACCTGTTGATGAACTTACCGGACTTGATTTTGCCTCGACCAACGGTCGAATGCACGCCTGTGGCCATGACGGGCACATCACAATGGCGGTCACAGCAGCTGAAATACTCGCCGGGATGAAAGATCAGTTGGCGGGTACGTTGATATTCGTCTTCCAGCCTGCTGAAGAAGTCGTTATGGGCGCTTTGGCGATGATCGATGACGGTCTCTTCGAGAAATACCCCGCCGACAGAGTCATCGGAACGCACCTCTGGAACCAGATTCCAACCGGAATGATTGGTGTGAACAGGGCAACCGTATTCGCCAGCGCCGATCAGTTCCGTCTTACTGTCCACGGCAAGGGTGGTCATGGAGCAATGCCTCATAAGACGATCGACCCGGTAGCTGCTATTGCCGAAATCATTACGACGGCTCAGACAGTAGTTAGTCGAGAAGTTCCTCCGAACGACATGGCTGTTGTCACGTTTGGTCAGATTCATGGAGGATCAGCACCGAATGTTATAGCCGACAGCGTAACCGTCGAAGGGACTGTGCGTGCTTACACGGCTGAAACTCGAATTCTAATTTTGCAGTCGCTTGAACGAATTTCCAGCAATGTCGCTGCAGCTATGAGGGCAACGACATCATTTGAACGAATTCACGGTGCGCCGCCGGTCATCAACGATCCTGAGGTTGCTGCTTGGGTTACTCAGCAGGCGAGTTTGGTAGTTGGTGAAGGCAATGCCAAGGAATGGGAACCTGTCAGCGTCGGTGACGATATGGCAGAGTTCAACGATCGTGTGCCGGGCGTGTACTTCCTGCTCGGTGCGGCTCACGACGATGCGAGAGTGGCTGAACGGGGCATCGAAGGTCACCACAACGCCAAGTTCGACTGGAACGAAGACTGCTTGCCACTTGGCATTGAGGTGTTTGTGCGGTCGGCAGTGGACTATTTGTCGTAATACTGTTGGTTTGAGGGCCGCGTTGTCGCGGCATACTGGAACAAATCTGCCGGGCTGTTCGTCAACACTGTGACATGAAATAAATAATCCTAAAATCAGCGGCGTTGGCTGGCGTTATCGTACTCGTCGCCGCGCTTTGGCCAATATTTACAGAGGCAGAAACCTCGCTAGCAGTGTTCTACGTGATTGCATCGGCGGCTGGAATCGGCATTGCGTGGCTCGCTCTATTCAGCAAAAAACGCTGGCTGCTTTGGGCAGCACTTGGTGTTTGGCCCGGCGCGATAGCTGGCGGACTGGTGTTCGCTGGGATCGTATTTCTAACGGTCAAAAACGGGACGACAGGCTGGGAAGGTGCGATTGTGGCGATCGTAATCATCTTCGGCGTGTTCGTTGGTGCAATTGCCGGAGCGATCACTGGTGGAGTGCTCGGCGCGCGTAAGACACGCCGAGCTGGTTCGCCTGATTAGTTCTTTTGGTCTAAACGACTGGCGCAGAGCCACCGTCTACGTTGATGGCTGTGCCGGTTACGTAGCTGGCGCGTCCGGATGCTAGGAAGCAGATTACATCACCGGCTTCTTTTGCTTCGCCGATTCGTCCAAGAGGGACGCCACCGCCGAAGGTTGCCCAATGATCGTCGAGCGAGTAGCTCGGGTCCTTGGCGTTGATGCCTTCCCAGCGGGTTCGGTGCTGGCCTGACTTCAATACGCCTACACAGATTGTATTCACACGTATGTTGTGCTCGGCGAGTTCACCAGCCCATGATTTCGTGAGTGAGATGCCGGCCGATCGGGACAGGGAAGTCGGTTGCGAACCAGGTCGAGCAGCCTTGCCGCCGGGAGTGGTCGTGTTGATGATCGCTCCGGTGCCAGATGCTTTGAGGTGAGGCAATGCAGCTCGTGCGCAGTAGATTGCACCGTAGATCTTGATTCCGAAGTCGGTTTCCAAGTCAGCGTCGGTCATTTTTTCGAGCGTCGTTGCCGAGGAAGTTCCTGCGTTGTTGACCAAGATGTCGACACCGCCGAACTCGCTGACCACTTTGGCAACCATCGCCTGAACGCTAGATTCGACAGATACGTCGGCTGAGACTCCGATGACTTCTCCACCTGATTCTGCTTTTATCTCAGCAATAGCGGTGTCGAGTTTAGATTGCGTTCGTCCTACGATTGCGACTTTCGCACCTTCGCTCGCAAGTGAAGTAGCTGCTGCTTTTCCGATGCCGTCGCTGCCGCCTGTGACAATAGCGACTTTGCCGTTTAATCCTAGATCCATCGTGTCGGTTCCATTCTTTAGCTCATGTTCATATCAAGCGGGGCGACGATGCCAACTGTTTCTGTCGATGCAGAACGCATCGGCAATCATCACTACCGTTGTTGCGACGGATTATAAACACGAAAATCGGAAAATCATTTGATACTGCGTTTTTATGCGTACGAGTTGTACTGTTAACCCTTGTGTGATTCTTCCGTTGCCAGTGATAGACATGGTGAACGAACGTGGCATCCGTTGAGTCGCACAGTCGATATTTCAAGTTAGGGCAAGCATCAGATAGGTAAAAGAAGTGAAGAACGGGCAACGTTTCGAGCCGCTTACAGTGCCGCGCAGAGTGATTTTAGGACCCGGGCCTAGCTCGGCGAACCCACGAGTTCTTCGTGCGATGTCGCTGCCTATCATTGGTTACCTCGACCCCGCGTTCTTCGAGCTTCTCGACGAACTGACGGGAATGCTCGGTGAGATCTTCAAGACTAAGCAACGGGCTTTCGCCGTTGCTGGAGCTGGATCGGCAGGTATGGAAGCCGGGCTTGTTAGTCTAGCTTCGCCTGGCGACACGGTAATTATTTGTTCTTACGGCTACTTCTGTGAACGACAGATCATCATGGCCGGGCGACTTGGGTTCAACGTAGTTCCGCTTCGCACCGAGTGGGGCAAGTCGATGGATCCCCAGGTGCTTGCCGAAGCATTGAAAGAGCATCCTGAAACTCAACTCGTGCTTGGTATTCACGCCGAGACTTCGACTGGAACCATTCAGCCGATTGCCGAGTTTGCTCGTCTTTCTCACGAAGCCGGAGCGCTGTTCATGACGGACGTTGTGACCTCACTGGCCGGTTGCGAACTTAAATTCGACGAGTGGGAATTGGACTTTGCTTACTCAGGTTCGCAGAAATGCCTAGCGGCCCCTCCTGGAATTTCTCCCGTGGCTATTTCAGATCGCGCGCTTGAGTACATACGGAACCGTCCTAAGCCCCCAACATCGTGGTATTTGGATCTTTCATTGATCGCTGACTACTGGGGACCGGATCACATCCCTCACCACACAGCGCCCGTAAGCATGATTTACGGTTTGCGTGAAGCGGTGGGAATGGCGTTGAACGAGACTCTTGAGGTTCGGTGGCAGCGTCACGAGGCGAACGCCTCTGCTCTTCGGGCGGGGTTAACTGCTCTGGGCTTGGAACTGCCGATATCGAAAGAAGAGCGTTTGGATCAGCTGACAGTCGTTAAGCTTCCGAAGGGAATCGATGATGTGAAACTGCGTACTCAACTTCTTGAAGAATATTCAATCGAGGTTGGGCGTGGTCTGGGCAAGTTCGCTGGCGAAGTTATTCGAATCGGCCTGATGGGCGAGTCGTGTGTTCCTGCAAATGTGTTCGCACTACTCAGCGCCCTGGAGAAGATTCTCCCCGATCACGGATTTGAAGTTGCCAAAGGTGCGGCTACAGCAGCTGCAAGTGCGCAGTTAGCCGAAAACCCTTCACCGGTTTACACGGCTTAGCGTTTCGGCTGATTAGCCTCTACGAACGTTCGAGTGCGTAGGCTTGATCTAGCAGGTCGACGACGTATCTGACCTTTGCCGATCGGGTGTTCGAGTCTTCTTTGGCGACCTCTGTAAGAGCGAAATCCAATTGCATTGCGCAGCCGGGATTTCCAGTAGCAACAATTTCGGCGCCAGTAGCCACAACGTTACGCGCTTTGCGTTTTCCTAGTTGAGCGGACATCTCACGTTGGGTAAGCGAGTACGTTCCAGCCGACCCGCAGCAAACCGATGCTTCTCCAAGATCAATCAACTCTAATCCGGGTATCGAGTTGAGAATCGTTCGTGGCGCATCGGTGATTCGCTGAACGTTCAACAGGTGGCATGGGTCTTGATACGTGACTTTTACGTGCAATGGCTTGGTCGGTGCTTCGAATTCGTATTCGACCAGTAGCTCGTGAATATCTTTGGTTAGCTCTGCGACCTGCTTCGCCTTATCGACGTATTCAGATTCGTTCACTAGCAGTTCTCCGTAATCCTTCATCGCCGCGCCGCAACCGGCTGAAGCGGAGACGATGGCATCGGGCTTTGCTGATAAGAATGAATCGATGTTCTGCTTTGCCATCTCGATTGCTGTGTCTGGTTCACCTGAGTGGGTGTTCAGAGCTCCACAGCAGCCTTGTCCGGCCGTTAGGTGCACTTCTATGCCGTTGCGGGTGAGTACACGTACTGTGGCTTCAAGTGTTTCGGCGTGGGTTAGCGCCATTACGCATCCTGCCAACATCGCCACTTTCGCCTTGCGAAAACCCTGCGCAGGGTGAACTTGACCTTTGGCTACAAAGAAATTATCCGATAGCTCAGGTAAATATGCGTCGGCGAGTTCGGCGTCACCGGGGAGAAGCTTCAGCAGGCCAGTGCCGCGTGCGATTGTTCGCATGCCCGATTTTTTGTAGAACTTGAGCGCGTTGCCCGCCATTCGCAGTTTTACGGGGGAGGGCAACATCGTGTTGTAGCCGATTGAACGGGCAGTGCGTTCTGTGAACGATCGATTCGTGTGCTGTTCGACTTGCGCTCGCGTCGCTTCCATAAGTTTGCCGTATTCGACGCCCGAAGGACACGCCAGTTCGCAAGCGCGGCACTGCAAGCACAAATCCCAGTGTCCAACTACGGATGGGCTCATGTCGAGGCGACCTTCGTTGACCGCCTTCATTAGTGCAATTCGGCCACGAGGAGATTCAGCTTCGAGTCCTGTTTCCAGATAGGTAGGACAAGCCTGAAGGCAGAAGCCGCAATGGACGCACTTGTACAGATCGGACTCTTGCGGAGCGTGAGGTCCTGAGAATCCTGGGAACGTACCCGGTGGACCTACTGAAATTGTTGGCTTATCTATCGACATCGAAGCGGCTAAATCTTTCCTGCGAATCGCCCGGGGTTGAGTGTGTTTGTTGGATCGTATTGTGCCTTGATTCGTCGCATCAGATCTATTGAACTGCCAACGTCGCTGAACACGTCGATACTTTGTTTTACCTTCAATGGGCACATTTCGATTACGTAAGATCCCGAGTGCTGTGATATCTCATCAACGAATATCGTCGTGAAGGCAGAAGCATCATCGTCATTTGCGGGATTGGAAAGGATAGTCGAGGCTCCGAAACCTAGGTCGGATATTGTCGAAATATCGTGACTGTGTAAGTTGGAAATTTTGGTACGAGTGGCTTTGGAGGCTTCAAGAGTTTCTAGTGGTCGAGATGTCATTCTTACGGTCAGTGCAGAATTTGATTCGGCGTCTTCGAGCTTCGCCCATGCTGCGCGTTCTGAAACATCGCTGAGCACCGCGTACCCTCTTGCCGCGGCGGCACCTGCGGCGCCAACAACTTCGTTTACCTGTCGTTCAATCGAACGAATTCCACCACCGAGTTTTATGAGGAGTGTGGTCACATCGTCAGTGGATACGGTTTCTCCGGTCGCCTCGACAGTATGCTTTGCTAACGGACCAGATAGAACGGAAATTGCTTCTGGCAAGAAGAGTCCGTTCACCAGCTTCATCCCAACTTCGTTAGCAGTGGTTTCATCATCGAACCAAGCGATAATGGTTTGCTGCTCGAGCGGAAGCGGCAGCAACTTGAACGCCGCTTGCGAAACTACTCCAAGTGTGCCGTATGCCCCAGTGTGGAGACGATGCAATTCATAGCCTTGCACGTTTTTCACGACTCGTCCGCCGGTTTTGGTGATTGTGCCATCAGCGAGAACGATCTGCATGCCGATCAGCCAGTCTCGGATGCCGCCAGTCGAAGACTGACGCCGTCCGGGGGCGTTAGAAGCGACAGAACCACCGACCGTTGCTCTATGAGGTTTCCGTACTTCAAAGGCCAATCGTTGACCTTCTTTGGCGAGTAGTGCGTTTAGTGAACCAATAGTCACTCCAGCGTTCGCCACGACTGTCATATCACCCGGTTCGTGTTCGATTTCTCCGGTGAATCCAGACAGATCAATTGCGGTGTCGTAACTCGACGGAATGTTGCCTACGCCGATCCGAGTTCCTCCGCCCCACGGTGTGGCAGATCGACCGGAAGTCGATACTGCAGCCAGGGTGCTCGAAAGCTCATCAAGGGATTCTGGACGCTCGATTGATGAAGGAGTGAAACCGTCTAGGGAATGGCTCAATTTAGTGTTCTGAACCTATGCCTTCGCCGCGATAATAGGAGTTCGCGGTGCTGAATGCATCTGTGGCCTCCAAGGGGCGGTGTCCCAGAGATGATCGCCAATAGCTGTTGCTTCATTGATCGCCTCGTTAGGAATATTCTCTTCCCAAGCAACAAGATTCTGTTGCAGTTGCTCAAGTGTTCGTGCACCGACGATACACGCCGAAACCGCGGGGTGAGTTCTAGCCCACTTCAGCGCAAGAGCCATCGGAGAAACTTTGTACTTTTCGGTGACTGCAATGAATTTTTCCATTGCATCAAAGGTAGCTTCGTTCCAGTATGTGTTCTTGTAGAAGTTGGCTGCTCGGAAGTCATCAGAGAAGCGACCTCCGCTTGAAGATTCCGATTTGAAATTGCGATGTTTTCCGAGTAGGAATCCACCGGCCTGAGGTGAGTAGACCATTGCGCCGACGCCCTCTTCAATGCAAATCGGGAACAACTCACGTTCTGCCTCTCGATAGAGCAGGTTGTAGCGAGGCTGAACAGAGTTGAATTTGCTGAAACCGTTCTTATCTTGTGCCCAAAGGGCTTCGGCAAGCTGCGGACCTGAGAAGTTTGAAACGCCGATGTAGCGTGCTTTGCCGGAACGAACAACATCGTTGTAAGCCTCGACTGTTTCCTCGATAGGAGTTGTTAGATCGGGAGCATGGATCTGATAGAGGTCGACATAGTCGGTGCCGAGGCGTTTTAGCGAATCGTCGATCGCCTGCATCACGTACTTCTTGTTCACGCCAACATCATTCGGATTTGTTCCGACTTGGCTTCTGCCTTTAGTCGCCAGAACTACTTTGGAGCGTCGAGTCTTAATGAATCGTCCGACATTCTCTTCCGAGAGTCCATCGGTGTATGAGTTGGCAGTGTCGATGAAGTTGACTCCACCTTCGAACGCTGCGGACATAATGCGAAGGGAGTCTTCGTCATTTGTCTGTCCGCCGAAATTGTCGGCTCCGATGCAGTACTCAGAGACTTTCAGTCCGGTTTTTCCGAGGTTTACGTAATCCATTGTGATCGCCTCTTATTTCGCTGCTGAAGATGTGGGTAGAGTGCCGAAGGCCTGTCCGGAGTTTGGTGGGTATGCCATTGGAGCTTGTGCTTCAAACTCGTCGGCTACCGCTCGAACCTCCGACATAACTTCGTCAGGCGCTGATTCCGACCATGCTTCGAGCACGCCCTTCACATGGTCGACTTTGCGAGCACCGAAGATTGGGGCGGTAACACCGGGGAATTCTGAAACCCACTGAAGAGCCAATCGGACGGCTGGCTGCCCGTGCTTTTCAGCGATTGCTGTGAATTTTTCGACTGCAGTGAATGTTGAGTCATTGAAGTAGCGAGATTTCAGACCTCCACCCTTTGAGTCGTCCCGAAGGTCGAATTTAGAGCCGGCTACTGCTTTTCCAGATTTACCATGCTGACCTGTCAGCATTCCGCTCGCAAGCGGTGAGTAGGGGATAACCGCTACGTCATGCTTCTCGGCGAATGGAACCATTTCTCGGCCGAGTCCCGGCTGAAGGATGTTGAAAACGCTCTGAATTGCTTCGAAGCGGTAGAGATTACGGACGTCAGAAGTCCAGAGTCCTTTTGCGAGCACCCACGTAGGGAAGTTTGATGCACCGGCGTACACGATCTTGCCTTGGTGGATCAGATCATCGACTGCACGAAGCGTTTCTTCAATTGGAGTTTCTGCATCCCACGAGTGGCAGTACAGCAGGTCGATTCGATCGGTACGGAGGCGTCGGAGAGATTCTTCAACCGCACGGACGATGTGATAGCGGGAGGCACCGAGGTCGTTTACACCGGGTCCTACGGCCGAACGATACTTTGTTGCCAGAACAACCTGATCTCGTCGATTGGAGTCGACGAGGTAGTTGCCGATCATCGACTCAGAACGACCTTCGTTGTAGGAGTCAGACGTATCGACGAAATTGATTCCGCCGTCAAGGGCTGTACCGAGAATTTCATGAGCAGTCGGCTCATCGCAGCCGTGCGGGTTACCGTAGTTATCAGTTCCCAAACAGAGGTTCGAAACCTTGGTTCCGGTACGGCCTAGCTTTACGTATTCGATAGGAATTTCAGGACTCCCTGGTGCAGTGTGTAGTTAGCGTTCTGTTTAGGCGGGTTAGAGATCAATCCAGCGAGATTCTTCGACGGATTTGTAAGCAGCATCGACTATTTCAGCTGCCTTAAATCCGTCGTAAAAACTGGTTTCAACAATTGATTGATCACCGGCGATGATTGCATCGGCGAAAAGTTTGTAGGGCTGAGGATATTCTGGCCCAGGATCAAGTTGGGCAACTGGGTCGTTAGGCCCGGTTACGCCCTGCATTCCGAATCGGCCATCGGTTGTGATCCGACCTTTTTCACCTGAGATCTCCACACGTGGCGAGGTTTTGCCGTCAGGGTCCGTTCCTCGTGATGCGAACGACGTATGTACGACTGCCATACCGCCGTTCTCCCATTCACACAGGAGACCTGACACGTCAGGCACGTCTACATCGACGCCTTCTGGGTTATCGGCGGTTGGTCGGTGCGGGTTTGTGGTGTCGAATGACGCTACAACTCGTTTTACTTCTCCGTTGATGAATCGGAGCATGTCGAACACGTGGATGAGTTCGTACATTGACCCTCCACCGTTCTCAGATCGGAATCGCCAAGTCAAAGTCTCGGGTCGAGCGTCGTATTGGTGTGACATGCCCCACCACAGGTTTGCGTGATAGATGCGGCCTACGAAATCGTTGTCGAGATATCGCTTCATTCGGCCCATCATCGTTTTACCACGCTGGTTGAAGTTGGTCGAATGAATTACTCCAGCCTTTTCAGCCGCATCGAGCATTTCTTTGGAATCGGCAGCGGTAAGTGCGAGAGGTTTGTCGCAAAGAACGTGCTTGCCTGCGGCAATGGCGTCGAGAGCAAGTTCTTTGTGGGATCCGGTTGGGGTGATGATGTCGACAGCGTCGAGATCGTCCATCTTCAGCATCTCGTGATGATCGGTGAAACCGTTCGGGATGTCCCACTTTTCCTGAAACTCTGCTAGAGCTTCGGGATTACGCCGCACAGCTGCGACAACCTCGACATTGTCGAGCTTAGAGAAATGTTCCATGTGGGTGTTGGCGAATCCACCGACACCGATGATTCCAATACACACTTTTCCGGATGCTGAAGGCACTTTCGTTCCTTAGTGAGCAACAGAGCGCGTTAAATAACGGTTCGTTGCATCGAGGCTCTGCGGACGGTTTTTCAACGTACCAACAGAGGTCAGTGCGTTGAGGCAATCAGTTTAGCGAAAACCGACGAAATAAATTCGTTCAGGGCCTCGAATTTACTGCCAGTCTTGCGTACCTGTGGGACGGAATGACTCAGCTGTGATTCCGTAAGCCTCGCCATGAATGGCTCCGCCCGGGAATACTTTACCGGGGTTGAATCGTTCAGCGAGAGACGGTACGTCTATCGGGGCGTCTTTTGGAGATTCACCGATAAATGCGGTACGAAGTCTCGACATTGATTCGAGATCATTTTCAGTGAATACGAGTGGCATGTATGCCTGTTTTTCAATACCGATGCCGTGTTCACCAGATAAAGCACCGCCCGCTGCCACACAAGCTTCCAAAATCTTGGCTCCGGCGAGAATTGCTTGCTTTACTTCCGCCGGATTGCGTTCGTTGAAGAGAATCGCAGGGTGGATGTTTCCATCGCCAGCGTGGAATACGTTTGCGACGGTGACTTCAAGTTCGGCAGCGATCTGATCGACTTGTTGTAGGACCTCTCTTAGCTTCGTACGAGGAACCACACCGTCAACGAGATAGTAGGTTGGGGCGATAGTTCCGTATGCGCCGATCGCGCCTTTTCTCGTCTCCCAGAGTTTGGCTCGAGTTGCCTCATTATCTGCTTCGCGAATTTCCATGGCGCCGTTTTTATTGCATATAGCGAGAACGGTTTCAGTTTGTTCTTCGACCGACTCAATTAGTCCGTCGACCTCCACGATCAATACGGCTTGAGCTTCCTTTGGGTAGCCGGGGTGATAGAACGGCTCAACCGCGTCGATTGTGTTTCTGTCCATCATCTCGAGCGCGGCGGGGACCATTCCGGCAGCGATGATCTCCGAGACGGTGTCCGAAGCGGCGTCCATAGTGGTGAATGCGGCGAGCATGCTGTGGATCGTCTCTGGCTTCGGCAGAAGCCGAACTGCGATCTTGGTAACGATGCCGAGTGTGCCTTCAGATCCGACAAATGCTCCTCGAAGGTCGTAACCAGCAGCTTCGCGCTGCGTACCACCGAACCACGTTAGCGATCCATCTGCGAGTACAACTTCGAGTCCGAGTACGTGATTTGTTGTTACACCGAGGGCGAGACAATGAGGTCCGCCGGCGTTTTCACCAATGTTTCCACCAATAGTGCAGGTCTTTTGACTGGCAGGATCAGGGGCGTAGAAAAGTCCGAGATGGCTGACTTGTTGTGATAGGTGGAGATTTATCATCCCCGGTTCGACGATAGCGATTCGGTTTTCAGCGTCTACTTCTATCAGTTTCGTGAGTCGGGTAAGGGCGATCACCACTGAGTTGCGAAGCGGGACCGCTCCACCAGACAGGCTGGTTCCTGCTCCACGAGCGACGATGTATGCACCGTGTTTGTTGGCGATTTTTACGATGGCTGCGACTTCTTCAGAGGTCGAAGGCAGCACGACCGCCTGAGGCGACGCTTTGTCGATCGAACCGTCATATTCGTAGACCAATAGGTCTTCAGCTTTCCAGATGACGTACGAATCGCCAACGACGCGGGAAAGCTCTGAGATGATCGAGGAACTGACGGATGTTTCAGTAGGCATGGGTTAATTGTTACATGGGGTTGGTTAGTTACCAAGCCCTAGAAAATCGTTCCTACACCAGTTACGTTTCGGACTATTTCACGATCTTCCTGGTCACGAATGATCTTTGCGGTCATTTCGTCAGGGTCACCCCATTGGTCGAACAGGATTTTGAGCAGGCGAGCCTGAACTTCTGTGTGCTCGGGATTACCAGCGAGGTTCGTGAACTCTTTTGGATCGTATTTCAGATTGTATAGTTCGAGTTCGACTGGATCACCGTGTCCGTAACAGAGCTTCCAATCGCCTGATCTGACCATTCCGAGCGCACGATCGGTACCGTGAGCGAAATGCTCGGAGATTGCAACGTCGTTGAGGGTTGAAGTGTCGCCTTCTAGTGCGGGAACAAGAGATTGTCCATCAAGATCCCATTGATCGAGTTCGATTCCAGCGAGATCGAGAATCGTAGCGACGGCATCGACATTCGATACTGCCTCTCCGACTCGTTGTCCACCTTTGAATTTACCCGGCCACGAAATCTGGAGAGGAACGTTCGCTGATTGTTCGTAGAAGCACATTTTGCGCCAGAGACCGTGTTCGCCGAGCATGTCTCCATGATCGGAGGTGTGAACGATCACTGTGTTCTCTGCCAAACCTTGTTCTTCGAGAACGTCCATCAGATGACCGATCTTGTCGTCGAGGTACGTGCAAAGACCGTAGTAGGCGGCTCTTGCACGGGCGATTTCGTCGTCTGTCCAGTTCCCGTCGAGACCAAACATTTGCCTAAGTCGGTTGGCAGTTTCTGGAAGCTCACCGAGATGACCTTCGGGTATATCCGGCATATCGACGTTATCGGGGTAGTATTTCGAAAAGTACGGTTCAGGAACGATGAATGGGAAGTGCGGTGCTATGAAACCCACGCACATTGCGAAGGGCTTATCTTGCCTAGCCGGGTCGGAGAGATATTCGACGGCTGCCTTTTCCATAGCATCGTCAGCTTCTATCATAGGGCTAACTCCGGGGTCTGCCTCACGAACGCCGTACCAGTCTTCTCCGGCAGTCGGAATACCGTCCGACCAGCGGTAGTGGTCAAGCGGTGCCTCGATGTGCGGATCGCGGGAGAGTTGCTTCTCGAATCCATGAAGCGGATCGGGACCCACGAGGTGCATTTTGCCGTTCAAGGCAGTGTCGTAACCCTCGTTTCGCAACAGGTATGGCCATGTGAGCTTGTCGACCGGCATCGGTTTTGTGTTGTCCCAAACTTCGATGGTTGAAACGTACTGACCCGTCATGAACGACGCCCGAGATGGGATGCATAAGGGCGAATTACAGTAGTTCGCCTCGAAGGTCACACCTTGCTCGGCAAGGCGATCCATGTTCGGTGTTTCGATAATCGGGTGACCATATGTCGACGAGAACTGAGCTCCGTGCTCGTCGGACATGATTACGAGAAAGTTTGGTTTCGAGTTCGTGGTTATCAGATTTCTCTTTTGATCGTCGCTGACTGCTGTTGAAAAACGGTATTCGCTACGGCGTGATGACAGCGCGGGTTACTTCGCTGCCTTTTTGGGTTCCGAGCCATTCTGCAGTTTCGAACGCCTTGCCTATCTGATCGAGCGGGAACTCGTGCGAAACCACACTCGTGAGTGGGTACTTGTCGGCGGTTCGTTCTAGGAAGTCGATAGCGTTGGGGATGATCCATGGATCGTAGTGTTGGATGCCGTAGAAGCGCACCTGGTTGGAGACCATAGTCGAAACGTCGATAGTGGCGAACGAGTTAGGTGAGATATGACCGACTTCGAGGTAGATTCCTCGCATACGGACCATCTTTAGTCCTTCTTCGACAACGGCTGGGAATCCGACCACTTCGATCACTTTGTCGGCGCCGATACCGTTGGTTAGTTCCATCACGCGGTCGATTCGTGATTCAGGGGTGTCGTATTCGTTCATATCGATCGTGTGAGTGGCTCCGCACTGTATGGCCAGATCAAGACGAGGTTTCTGACTATCGATCACGATTACTTTTGAAGCACCGAGTTCACGTGCCACGGCCGTAGCGTTTACGCCAAGCCCGCCAGCGCCTTGAACTACAATGTTGTCGCCGAGTCGGACGCCACCCAAGTGCAGTGCTTCGTAAACTTGCGCTAAGGCGCAGTTGATTGGTGCAGCAGCAGCGTCGCTGATCGAGTCGGGGAGTTTGAATACGTAATTTGGGCTTCGCAAGTAGTAATACTGAGCGAAACCGCCGTTGCACACTGGCCATTCGTCGAGTGGCTTACGACCCGTTCGGAACTTGCAGGCACCGAATTCACCGCGCAAGCAGTTGTAGCAACGCGCACATGGAAAGAAGTAGGAGTATGCGACTCGATCGCCCTCTTTGAGTGGTCGACGCATTGAGTCAGTAGTGATTTTGTCGCCCATTGCGGCAACTTCACCCATCATCTCGTGACCGAATACAAACGGATCACGCGGTGGGGCACCCTCTGGAATTCCATCACCACGCCACATGTGGAGGTCCGATCCGCAGACACTTGTTGCCTTTACTCGAATCTGAATTGCATCTGATTCGAGTTCTGGGAGTGGAAGCTCCCGCATCTCCCAGCTTTTGTCAGCGTCGTGCCAAACTGCTGAAGTACCCATCTGTGCCATCGTGATCTCCTGAATGATTGCCTGAAATATTTATTGCGCGTCTGGTGAATATCTCAGCGCGGAATCGATGGCAATAATCTATTCCCGTTCGCACGAAGTCACAATAAGCAGCAAGACCAATATTTCGGTCGCCCAGTCGGCATTTTCAGAGAATAGAATTTCGCTGCCGGTATCTGTGAACGTGGATTTCGGCTCTTTGAAGGTTGCGGGTAGTCGCAGAAATAGTGAGCAGGACAGAATGACAATATCGAACTGGCGATCGCGAGCGGGCGCAACTTTCCATACTGAAAAGCGCCCTGCATCGGGATCAAAGGGTGTGGTTGTCACTAATCACCCTCTTGGGTCGGCCGCTGGATCTGAGATGTTGCTGGCTGGTGGAAATGCTGTCGATGCTGCCATCGCCTCGCTATTCGCTCTGTCTGTTGTCGAACCGATGATGGTCGGCATCTTCGGGGGAGGTCACATGAACGTTCGACTCGCGAACGGCGAGCATCACGTCATCGACGGTTACTCCACCTCACCTGCGGCTTCTACTGAAGACATGTACACGCCGGTAGCTGATTCGGGTCCTGATTATTTGAAGTGCGTCGACGACCTGAGTTCGATCGGATATCTGTCGATTGGCGTTCCGGGCAACTTAAAGGCGTGGGCTGAGGCGTTGGCGGAGTGGGGAACACTGTCACTTGCCGAGGTCATGGAGCCGGCCATTCGGTTTGCCGCTCGAGGATTTAAAGTCACCGAGTATTTTCACGAAAAAATCGTGCGGATGGAAGATGTAATCAGGAGATTTCCTGAAACGGCTGCGACTTACATGCCGAACGGGAAACCTCTCCAGCCCGGTGATCATGTTGATCGATCCGACTACGCTCGAACATTGCGAGCAATATCTGAGAACGGCCCCGATCATCTGTACAACGGAGCGCTTGGAGAAATCGTCTGTGACTACCTGAGTCGAAACGGCGGAATTATTACCACTGACGATTTGGCGAACTATAAAACGGTTCGCCGAAAGCCAATCAAAGGCGAATATCGTGGGTATGAACTGTTTGGTCCGCCACCACCTTCGACCGCTGGCGTTCACATCACCGAGATGTTGAATATTTTGGAAGAATTTGACGTTGCTGGATTAGGTTTCGGCACGGCCGATTCGATTCATCTGTTGGCAGAATCGATGAAGAAGGCGTTTGCAGACCGAAATCTATACACAGGCGATCCTGAATTTGTGGAAGTGCCGGTTGATCGGCTGATTTCGAAGCACCATGTCGAAGATTTCATCGACAGTATCGACATGGATAAGGCATCGCCTGAGATAGATCCGGGATCGAACGAGCCGGATCACACAACGCACATCACTGTTGCTGACTCAGACGGAAACGTCGTTTCTGCTACACAGACGATCAACGAATTGTTTGGTTCAAAAGTAACTGTTCCGGGCACCGGAATGCTGCTAAACAATACTCAGCAGATGTTCGATCCTCATCCGGGGAACGCTCGTTCTGTTCAGCCTGGTAAGCGGGTTACGAGCAGCATGGCTCCGATGATCGTTATGAAAGAGGGATTGCCAGAGTTTGCAGTAGGACTGCCCGGAGGCGTGAGGATTTTCACCTCGGTTCTACAGGCAATTGTGAATCTGATAGACCACGGGATGTCTGCTCAGGAAGCGGTCGAGGCTCCACGAATGTGGACTCAAGGGCAGGAAGTGGAAATCGAGGTCGGTGTGCCTGCGTCTGTTCGATCTGCGGTGGCTGCCAAAGGACATCGGGTAACGCCTGTGAATGCTATCGGCGGTGGGATGAACATTGTGCGGTTCGAACCGGGTGGAACTATTTCTGGAGCTGCGTGCTGGAGGGCTGACGGTCACTCCGTTGGAATTGGTGGAGGATACGCTCGACCGGGCGTGATATTCCGCCCTCTCGCCGGGGACGAAGAAATAATTCCAGTTGATGTTGTGAATTCGCAAGTTGATGGCGACGGTGATGCAAATACTGTGATCGACTCAGAAAGTACGACCAAAACTATGAACGACGGAGATCAAATATAAAGTGCCTAATCACAAGCTGAGTTGCTTGGATTGTTTATCGAATCAGGATCCCTCTGTCGCCGATTTGTTTTGCTCTGAGTGTGGCGGACTGTTCGCTGTCGAATATTTGAATGCGCCTGACGGAACAATGCCTCGATTGCCAATGGACGAGCCGTTAAATTCAAATTCGCTGGGTGAAGGCGATACGCCACTGGTCTTTCTTGATAAAACCTGCGAACAGTTGGGATTGGGTTCGCTTTGGGCGAAGCTCGAGTTCATGTCTCCGACAGGTTCGTTCAAAGACCGTGGTTCTGCGGTTCTCACGACTATGGGGCGTGATTTCGGAGTTACAGAGTTCATAGAGGATTCATCAGGGAACGCAGGGGCTTCGCTTTCTGCTTACGCGGCTGCGGCGGGTCTGAAGGCGCATGTGTTTACTCCGGCTAGCGCCGCTAGCGGTAAGCTCGATCAAATTCAGATATTTGGTGCGAGTCTCCACAGGATTGAAGGTGCTCGACAAGCTTCTACCGAAGCTGCTGAAGAGTTCGTGAAAGACCGCGTACTTGTCTACATGTCACACAATCTGAGCCCATATTTCTCAGAAGGTATGAAGGCCGCCAGCTACGAAATAGTAGAGGTGCTGGACGACGGAATAGATCACGTCGTTTTGCCTGTCGGAAATGGTTCGCTATTGATCGGCATGGTTCGTGGATATCAAGAACTTCTTGAAGCTGGAATTGTTAGAAGAATTCCTAAATTCCACGGTGTTCAAGCCCACGCTGTGCGTCCGGTAGTCGCTGCATTGAACGGGGAAGAGTGGTCGGATGATGATGTGCAACCAACCAATGCTTCAGGAATTGCAGTGTCGAAGCCGCCACGATTGAATGAGATGGTTGAAGCGATTCGGGTGACCGGCGGTTCGGGAATCACTGTTTCTGAAGAATCATTGACCGACTGGCAGGCAAGATTGGCTTCATCAGAAGGCTTGTTTGCGGAGATGACGTCGGCCGGCGCGTTCGCTGGCTTGGCGGAGTTGATCGAATCGGGTGTGATCGAGCGAGACTCGAACGTTTGCGTGCCGATCACTGGAAGTGGCCTCAAAGAACCGCTTAAGAAGTAACGGCGAAGACACTAGCTGTTGATCTGAGTAAATACCTTTTCGAAGCCATCGATTGCCCCTTCGATCACCCAGTCGTCGACACAGTACGACGCTCGGAAGTATCCGGGAGTGCCAAAGCCAAGACCGGGAACTACCAGAACGAGTTCCTGTTGCAGCTGGGCAACAAACTCGGTGTCATTCGGAATTGGCGATTTCGGGAACACATAGAAGGCGCCATCAGGTCGTACGCACTCGTAACCGATTTTGGTGAGCGCTGCGTAAAGCAGATCTCGCTTTTTGCGGTAGATGTCGATATCAACAGTCGCTCGCTGGATTCCGGCAACGACGCGCTGCATAAGCGCAGGGGCATTCACAAAACCAAGGGTGCGAAGAGAGAAGTTTAGGGCGTCGAGCAGATCCGTCTTTCCGGGGTCGTTCGGGTTCACTGCTATGTAACCGATTCGTTCGCCGGCGAGTCCGAGGTCTTTGGAGTGAGAGGTTGCCACGATAGATCGTGCGTGGTGTTCGAAGATGAACGGGTAGGGTGAGTCGGTGTAGATAAGCTTTCGGTATGGCTCATCGGAGATCAGGTAAATCTCGGTTCCATACTTCTCTTCCACGCGCTGTATTGCCGCTGCGACCGCGGCTATCGATTCCGCGGGGTAGATCACACCCGTGGGATTATTGGGTGAGTTGATGATTACGGCGCGGGTTCGAGGACCAATCGTTGCTTCTAGCGATGCGATGTCAGGAAGCCAGTGTTCGTCGCAGGTGGCGATTTTCGATACGCCGGTCTGGTGTTCGACGTAGAACACGTATTCAGCGAAGAACGGGGCTATAAGGACGACTTCATCGTCTTTATCTAGGATTGATCGAAGGATGGTATTGATCGCGCCAGCTGCACCGACAGTCATCAGAACTTCTGATCCGGTGAACGGAGTGCCAGATTCTTCAGCCAGAACCTCAGCGACTTTTGCTCGTACTTCGGGGAATCCTCCGTTGGGCATGTAGCGGTGGGTGCCCGGTGTTTCTTCGTTGATCAGACGCTGTAGTTCAATCTTGAACTCGGGTGGCGGCTCTAAGAGCGGGTTTCCTAAGGAAAGATCAAATACGTTCTCGGGGCCATGAATTTTGCGCAGTTCGATTCCTTCTTCGAACATTCTGCGGATCCACGAGCTGTTTTTCATCTGTTCTCGAACTTTTCGAGAGATCGCCATTCGGGCTTCCTTAAATATTTTTGAACTTACTTAGCAACGGCTATCAATTCAGCTGGATTTCTCGTCTTGGGTTGAAGAAGATTCGGCTTCGGAGTCATCCGCATCATCCTCGTCTGGGTCTGGCTTATCTTCTTGTTTCCTCTCGCCAATCTTAAAGAAATCCTTCATGAACTGAGGGCCACCAGAGTAGGGATTATCGACCACATATGTGTTGGCAATTTTATCGTGCCAACCTTGACGTTTCGGGTCGAATATTAGCCAGAATATACCAACCCCTGCGGCGAGGAACGACACGAGTTTGCCGATCATCTCTCTTGGAATAGCTGCGGGTCCGGGTGTTCTGCCATCTTCGTCGACTACAACGATTCCAGCTACCCATTTGCCGGGAGTTCGTCCCCAAAGAATGGTTGGGATGATGAAATAGCCAAAGAAGAAGATAAGATCGGGTGCGACTGCTTCCTCGCTGAAGATGTTCCCATTTGCGACAGGTGCGACTGTGTAGATGATCATCATGATCAATCCAAGGTCGATCGTGAAAGCGTACAAACGCCGCATCGGCCCAGCGAAGATCATTGGATAGATCGTTGGACCATCGGGTTTTTCAGGCGTCTCTTTAGAGTTCGACTTTTTGTCGGTCTTGGCTTGTAGATCGGCTTTATAGCGAGAGATTGTCGGGCGGTTGCGCGGATTGCCGCGTTTCTTGGTTACAGAAGGCATATATAGCCAATATTACGGCTCAGTTGCTTCCACGGCACTACAGTATGTAATTAGAATCGGCGCCATAATCACTATTTATGAAAATTGTTTGTTGGACTAAAGCGAACGACTCATGGGAGTTTTCACATGGCAGGTAGGCTCGAAGGCAAGATTGCACACATTACAGGCGGCGGTTCCGGACTTGGCGATGCGATGGCGCACCTGTTCGCACAAGAGGGCGCTCGGGTCGCCGTTTCCGATATGAAACTAGAGGTGGCGCAGAGCGTCGCTGACTCTGTCGTTGCAGCCGGCGGAGATGCAATCGCACTGGCAGGCGATGTGTCGAAACGTGACGACTGCGAACGAATGATCGCCGATACTATATCGAAATTAGGTGGGATCGACGTTTTGGTCAACAGCGCCGGAGTCACTCCACGCTACGCACCAAAAGAGTGGGATTTCGAGAAGACGTGGGACTGGGTAGTGAGCATCAATCTTAAAGGTACGATGATGATGTCTCGGTTTGCTGTCGATCACATGAAGACCCAAAATTCGGGTTCCATCGTGAATATGGCGTCGATTATCGGTCTCGTTGGCTACGCACAGGGAATAAGCGATGGATTTAACCCGTACCCGCACACCAAAGGCGGAGTCGTGCAGATGACTCGTGACATGAGCATTGCGCTCGCAAAGCAGGGTATACGGGTGAATTCGTTGTGTCCAGGATTTACCTACACGCCACTTGTTAGCACCTTGGTTGAAGATGCCGATATGCACGAGCGCCTGAAGTCACTTCACCCGATGGGGCGACTTGGCGAACCAAAAGAAATCGCCAATGCCGCGTTGTTCCTAGCCTCCGATGAGGCATCATTCATTACCGGCGTGAACTTGCCTGTTGATGGTGGATACACGGCTCAATAGAGCTTGTTGTTGGTTCTTTAGAAGATCGACACTGGATCGACGACCGAGAGTAGCTTTCGGTTCTCGGCTAGGCGCTCTAGGTTGCTCAGTGCGAACACAACAGCTCGTTCATTGCCTTCACCGGTTCCGCCTGCCCAATGCGGCGTTACGATCGAGGTTGACATGTGGAGGAGCGGGTTGTTTGGGTTCGTTGGCTCTTCTTCGAGAACATCGAGTCCAGTACCAGCAATTTCGCCATCTTGAAGAGCTTTGATCAGGTCAGCCTCATTGTGGACCGGACCCCGACAGGTATTGATGAAGATGGCGGTCTTCTTCATGATCCCAAACTCGCGTGAGCCCATCATGCCCCGTGTTGAGCTGTTCAACGGAACGTGAACTGTAACGATGTCGCTGACTCGTAGTAGGTGATCCAAATCTACGGCCTGAGCACCTAGCTCTTGATCTCGGCCTGGCATGAGTTCGACTACATCATGATAGAGCACCTCGCAGTCGAATCCAGAGAGGCGTCGAGCAACCTGTCGACCGATGTTGCCGAAACCGATGATGCCAACCGTTTTTCCGTTTATTTCAGTGCGTACCGGCAATTGATCGACACGATCTCGCCAATTTCCGTCTTTGGTGTTGGCCCATGATTCCATCATTCTCCGGTAGACGCTAAGCATGAGAGTCATGGCGTGTTCGGAGACGGAGATAGCATTGGAACCGCCGTTGTTTGCAGTGCTGATGCCGAGTCTGCTCAGTCCAACCACGTCGACAGAGTCGTAACCAGCGGTCAAAAGCTGTACTAATTTCAACTTTGGAAGTTGTTCGGCAATATCCAACGGAATCGATGCGAGCCAAGGGACTGCCGCGTCTGCGTCTTTGAGTGCCTCGATTAACTCACCTGGTGATGATGATGGATCGGCAAGTACGACATTTACGTTGTCGGGCGCATGCTCGTTCAGAAGATCCCAACGTCGTTGGTGCTCGGCAGTGGCGAGATTGGCAAGAAAGGCGATGGTTGGCATTGAGAATTTGAATCCGGTGAGGCTTAGGTGCTATAGATGAAATCGTTCGGCAGTGTAACGACGATCTTATGCGGTTGGTTGCACCTTTGAAACTATACGGGACGGGCTATTCGCAGTCCTGACTTGTAAACGTCTTTTACGTTCCAGAGCGCATCGAGATCAGCAGTGGGGTCGCCAGCTACAACTAGAACATCACCTGGACGACCAGTTGCCAGCGTTCCTGCCTGATCACCTACAGCAATCGATTCTGCGGCATGGCTTAGGCCGGTTACTAAGGCTTCTGTCGTTGTGAGACCAGCTTTGGTTAGTGCGATCATTTCTTTTACGAATTCACCCGGCGGGTATGCTCCCCACGGCGAGTCGCTGCCAGCGATCATTCGCACACCCATTTTCACTAGCCTATTTACTGAATCAACTCGAGTTTCTAGCGACTGTTTTGAAGCATCGATGCTGGCTTGTTCTTCTTTGGTGAGCCAGCCGCGGTCGTATCCGATCCGTTCGGTCAGATCGATGCCGGCTTGGACCACGTGGAGTGTTGGGTTCACCCAAGCCTTGGCTGCAGCCAATTGCTCGGCGAGCGGCTCATTGAACTCGTACATTCCGGTTTCGTCTTCAAACACGCAGTGAATGATCATGTCGACACCGGCGTCGAGTGCGTTCTTGATGCCCTGCATCGAAGCACAGTGTGCTGCGGTTAGTTTTCCGAAGCGGTGAGCCTCTTCGACTATAACTGCCATCTCTTCGACTGTGTAGGAGGCTTGGAGTGAGTTCGATGACCATGTCGACCCGCCAGTTGCCATGATTTTGATGAAATCGGCGCCTTCTTTAATTAGCTTGCGAACTTCGGCTCGAACGCCCTCAACTCCGTCGGCTTCGGAACCGCAATACCAGAAGTGACCACCTGTAATCGTGATTGGTCGGCCTGACACGACCATTTCAGGTCCTTCGGACAGGCCTCGTTGAATTCCTTCTTTTAGTGAGAAACCAACTTTGTTCTTAGCTCCGTTTTCACGAGCTGTAGTTACGCCGGCGTGAAGGAACGTTCGAGCGTTTTGAAGTGCTCGCATGAGCAGAACATCATCTTGTTCATTTCCGGTGATGTCGCCGTGAGTACCATCGCCGGGAGCCATCATGTGGGTGTGCCCATCGACGAGACCGGGAAGAATCGTTGCGTTGCCATAATCCTTGACCGTGAGGGTTGAACCGTCTGGTGCGGAGAGTTCGCCAACTGGGCCGATCGCTGTGATCTTCCCGGCGTTCATCAGCACTGCTTGCCCCGATATTGGAGCAGAGCCCGTTCCGTCAAAAAAACGTGCTGCTTTGATAAGGGTGTAGTCGTTAGTTGGTTCCGTAGTCACAAGTTGTCTCCGAGATAAAACAAAGTACGCACCTAGCTACGCAACGTTTTGTCATAACGAGAGAGAACGCGCAATTGAAATGCAGGCCGGTGTGTCGTTAAATAACGCCGAGTTCGATGAGTACTTCCTCAAGATTCTCCTGTGTCGTGAACTGATGACCGATCATATCGGCTTCACGAGCGGCCTCGATGTTCTGAGGCAGGTCGTCGATGAAAAGTATGTTCGTGGCTGCAACTCCAGATTGATCAAGGAGTGCCTGATAGAAGAGCGGCTCAGGTTTCATTGAATCGACTGCGTAAGAAACAATCACAGGATCTAAAAGCGAACTGAACGGCAAGAAGCTCTCAGCCGATTGCCAATGCGGTTCGCTTGTATTCGAAACGAGCGCAATACGATAGGTTTCGGCAATCCTGCTCACCAGTGGAAACATGCTTTCACTTGGGATCAAAACACTGTCGTACATGTCGGTAAATTCGTCGAGGGGCATATCTATGCCGAGGTTCGAAATCGCCTGGACTGCGTGTTCAGCGAAAGTTATTTCACCACTCTCGAATTGTAGTTTGTGCTGCTGGTCGAACACGATTTGGCGAACTTCCTCAGATGATTTGTCGCAGATAGCTGAGAGTTGATCAGCTACCGACATTTCGTCGACTGAGCACAATACGTTTCCAAGATCAAACGCTACTAGTTCGATTTTTGAACTCAATATTTACTTTCCTGAAATCCTGAAGTCTTCAGAGATGTTGGCCAACATGTCCTGAAGTTCACTTGTGGTCGCGTCCATAGGAGGATTGATCCCCATTTTCAAGAGGAGAGCCCGCAGATACTCGGGATCATCCGAACTCTTTCCGCCTGACTTTATCTGTTCGGCGGACTCAGGATTCAGAATAGCCTCAGCTTTTTCTGGAAATATCTCAGCAAGTTCATCAGGACTAAGAGCTTTGAGCACTTCGCTTGGAAGATTCAACCGAGGATCAATCTCTTCTTCTGTCTTTGCACTTACGTTGGATCCTGATCCACCCGAAGAAGATTGAGAGTTTTGGATGATGGCGAACCCTGTCCCCCCAATAAGTCCTATAACAAATGCTACTGCGATTACGACTTTCATTTAGTTTCTAGGTTGAACTGGTTTATTCATGGCGCAGTGCTTCAATCGGATTTAGTGAAGCAGCTCGTACTGCCGGGTAAATTCCGAAGAACAGGCCCACAGCTACCGAAACACAGAGTGCGATAACAGCGATATGTGTTTCAATCACCGTTTCTATGATGTCACCGTCAACGGTTGCACCGTTTCCAAAGTAGGCGATTGCCCATCCAAGCATCACTCCAAGAATTCCGCCGGCGAATGTCATCAAAACAGCTTCAGTCACGAATTGTAAGAGAATGTCCCGGCGTTTGGCTCCTACTGCACGGCGTATGCCGATTTCTCTGGTTCGTTCAGTTACGGACACCAGCATGATGTTCATCACTCCAATACCACCAACGAGAAGCGAAATACCAGCGATGGCTCCCAACAGGATTACGAACGTTCCCTCCGTGCCTTCGAGCGTTTCGATTGTGTCTTGTTGAGTAATGATCTGAAAGTCATCGTCGTCATCTGCGCCGAGTTCGTGACGAAGACGTAAAACCGTAGAAATATCGAGTCGTGCGTCATCCACGGTTGCTTCAGAGCTCGCGAGAACACTTATTGAAGAAACTGAGATTGAGTCAACCCTGCCTTTGCCATTGTTCATTCGATAGTGAGCAGTCGTTATCGGCACAAAAATCGAACTGTCAGGATTAAATATTGTCCCTTGCTGGCTCTCAATCACGCCAATGACAGTGAATTCCCGACCGGATATTTTTATCGTCGAACCTACCGGGTTACGCTGACCGTAAAGAGTTTCGCTTGTCTCTGATCCAAGAACCGCAACTAAAGATATGTTCTCTACGTCAACGTTCGAAATATTGCGACCCCAAACGATAGTCAGGTTGCGAGCTTCAAGGTATTCGGCTGTGACACCAACTCCGGTGACGAACGTGTTTTCAGATCCTACTGAGGCTGAACCCGAAAACGAATTTTCTGGTGCAACGAGTTTTACGTCTGGACTGAATACATCATCTCTAAGTGCAAACGCATCTTCGAGCGATAGAACATCAGAGTTGCCCCCGCCTCCAAAGAAGGCGAACCGCAGAGCATCGGCACCAGGCCGGACGGTAATCAGCTCAGTGCCAAGATCTGAAATTCTGGCAGTAACGGAGACCTGCGCCCCTCGTCCGACTGCCATCATGGCGATCACAGAGGAAACGCCGATAACAATTCCGAGCAGCGTCAAGCTAGCTCTAAGTTTGTTTGCACCGACTGATGTGAGAGCTGTAGCTAATAGGAGTCGAGCATTCATTGGTTGTCCCTATCTGGCGATTGAGCGTTAATACGCTTCGGTACAACTGCCCGATCTTCAACGATTCGACCATCTCTGAACGCAATTATCCGCTTCATTGCTTCTGCAACTTCAGTATCGTGAGTCACGACTACGATAGTTTTCCCATCGTTCTCGTTCAACGAGTGCAGCATTTCTATAACTTCTGCACTCGATTTTGTGTCGAGGTTTCCTGTCGGTTCATCGGCAAGGATCAAATCTGGGTTTTTCACTAGGGCTCTAGCGATACCAACTCGTTGTTGTTCACCACCCGACATTTGCATCGGACGGTGATCGTAACGCTCTGAGAGTCCAACTCTGTCTAGTGCAATCCTTGCGGCTGCTCTTCGGTCTTTCCCGCTATATCCGCCTGAATACTTCAGCGGTAGTTCAACATTGCTGATCGCCGTTTCTCTTGGAAGCAAGTTATAGCTCTGAAACACGAATCCCAAATGGCGTGATCGTGTTTCAGCAAGCTGATTGTCGGATAGCTCTGAAACATATTGGCCGTTCAAAACAAATGAACCGGATGACGGTTGATCGAGACATCCGAGCGTGTTCATCAATGTCGATTTACCCGATCCTGATGGCCCAATTATCGCGACCATCTCGCCAGATTCAATTTTGAGATTGATCCCGTCAAGTGCTCGAACTACATGCGTGCCGATCTGGAATTGACGAGTAACATCTACAAGTTCGATAACTGGAGTTGTTGTTTTAGCGATCATTGACGACCTCGGCTGGCGCCGCCGCCATTAAAATTCAATCCGCCACCGCCACCCGGAATACCCATTCCACGCATACCTCCACCGAATAGTTGCTGCAGCGGATCGACCGACTCGGCGATTTCCATAAGAACTTCTTGGCCTTCTGAAAGACCAGACTCAACGACAACCCAAAAATCGTCGCTGGCACCAAGTTGTACGTCGGTTGTTATGAAGCGGTCGGAGGTCCCAACGTCGACCGTTGGTTGATCAAAGGTACCGCCAATGGCCTGCAATGGCACGAGTAATGCGTTATTTATCTGATTGAGAACAATTGTTGCCGTGGCGCTCAATCCTTCGATCAGTTCAATTCCATCTGGAGCCGTCAGAATTATCGACAACGGGAATTTAATCACGCCTTGCTGATTTACTCCATCTCCTATTTCATCGATTACGCCTCTGAGAACCTGGTCGGGCAGTGCATCGAGTGTTACTGCGACCTCATCGCCAAGTCTCAGTGAAAGCACATCGATTTCATCGATAGTGCCGTCGACGGTTACTACGGTTGGATCGAGAATATCTATAGTGGGAGTTTGTCGACTGACTGCGTCGCCGACATCGACTGATATCGACGAAATAATCCCGGCAAACGGAGCTGTGAGATTCACCGCTTCTAATTCGTAATTTGCGTTTTGCAGTAACGCATTTGTCTGATTTACAGACGCTGTTGCGAGTTTGATCTCCAGTAGATCCAAGTCATTTAGTGCGGCTAAAGTTTTTTCTGCATCTTTCTCCAGTTCATTTTTTTCAACGAGTGTTGCTCCGAGAGCGTTTATATCGATGTCGTTAACAGTATCGAGAACATCTCTGGCGGCTGATTCGACATTGTCTTTTGCCGTATCAATAAGAACTTGATGTGCTTTGGCAGCTGATTCGACACCGTCTCGCGCGGTATCAATAAGAACTTGCTGCGCCTTGGCGGCGAGAGCTGCATCGTCGAGAACTTCGACTAGTGCTTCCTCGGCGTTAATTTTCACATCCCACGCGTCGTCGATTTCAACGCTTGGGCAACGAGCCGTGAAAGGAGACGTGAAAGATGTGTATCCACAGTTGGTAAGAATCGGATATGGCAATAGATGTGTCCATACCCAAACGATAGACTCGTTCCATGGAGTAGACAGATCATCCGGCGGACTTTGCAGGGTCGAAGTCCCGGTTTCAAATATCTCGTCAACTGTTGTTCCCCATGTGTCGAACAGGTTCGATGGCTCGGTGGTTCTGTCATCTTCTGAAACCACGCTTCCAAACCATCCACTTATTTGAGTTGAATATTCTGTTGCTGCTTCATCATAGGTCTCTTGTGCAACAGACACTAATTCGGCTTGTGCCCTAGCATCATCTTCTGCATCCAGAAGGGCATCAGACACTAATTCGTCTTGTGCCTTAGCATCATCTTTTGCAGCCAGAAGCGCATCTGATAGAGCTTCATTCGTATCTATTAGTTCATCTTTGGCCGCAATAGTTGCAGGGCTTTCTGTGTCAGATGTAGAGGTGAATTCGGCCAGAGCAACAGCAGCGTCCATTGAAGCAACACGAGCGTCGGCTAGATTGGATTCAGCGATAGCTGATTCGAGATTCGTAGCTCCATCGAGTATGTCGCTAAGATTTTCGCTTGCTTCTTTCAACGCTATTTCTGCATTAGCAACTGCTGATTCAAGATCCGCAATAGTCACATCATCAAGGCGAATGAGAGGTTGCCCTTCAACTACCGATTCTCCTTCATCGACAAGTAACTC
>CAWVRY010000026.1:0-27118 GCA_963932695.1 uncultured bacterium
TTCGGGGACGCAAAACAGCCGAACTCATCTACCGAACCGTTCTTGGCGAAATCAATCCAACCCAGTTCATCGAAATGCCTCCGATGCTCGTAAATATCGTCAAGCAATTCACTGGCCAAGAACCGATGAAAGGTCTCGTCGACGAGTGTGTTGCAGCTAACGAAATCGACAGCGTGCTCGACACTTCAATCGCCGAAGGCTACCCCTACGCCGACGTCGAAGAAATGGGGATGTCGTGGATCACAATTACCGACGGCGACGCTGAACTAGCTGAGAAAACTTCGAAAGATCTTGCAGCAAGTGCATGGACCAAACGAGTTGATCTCAATCGATCCGTCCACTCAATCGAAGATGCGCTAACGGAAGCAAACGAACGTTATGCCGGGGCAAAACCCGATGGGCTAGAAAATTTCATGCCAGGCGACGGTTCAGCACTTGCCGAACTTGAGCCATCTGAACACTCCCATCTAGGCCCCATCGTACTTATGGACGTTGGCGACAACATCGGTGGAGGATCATCTGCCGACTCAACACACATCCTTAAAGTCGCACAAGAAATGGGAATCGAAAGCTACCTCCAAAGCCTCTACGACCCCGAATCCGTTGAAGCCTGCGTTGCTGCTGGAACTGGTGCAGAAATATCTCTTGAAGTCGGCGGTAAGACCGACGATATGCACGGCGAACCTATTCGAGTTGTCGGAACTGTGGGCATTATCGATGATGGCCCGTACGAAGAAACTCGACCCACACATGGCGGCGGTCGGTTCTACGACGACGGCAAGCGCGTACTGTTCAATACGGTCAATGGGATGACGATCCTTCTGACATCGAGACGAAGTGGCAATACTGCTCGGCAGCAGATGTATTCGATGGGAATACGACCGGAAGATTACCGGATCGTAGTCGCGAAGGGCGTTAGCTCGCCTCGACCTGCTTACCAGCCGATTGCTGCTGAGATCATCATCGTGAACAGTCCGGGCGTAACCTCGGCCAACCTCGATACGTTCGAGTTCAAGAGCCGCCGAGTCCCGCTCTACCCATTTGAAGAGCCCGTATACCCGGCGTAAATCGCCTCATTGCCCGTCGCCCTGGCCCTCGACTACCCAACTCTAAAAACCGATTTCCCGACTGCACCCGAGTGATCTGGGTCAGGGTAGCGCCACCTGATCTCATCTCCTTAAGAGAATGTGAACCCAACACTGTCCAATAGCCCATAAACTTAATCCCATGAAACCTTGGATTACAGTTGGTGAAGCGCTTTCGCCCGATGGCACTCGACTTGAACTTGTAGAGCATGATGGTGAATACATCATCAGAGCCGACGATCTACCGCTGATGTCGACCCGCATGCACTTCTCTGAAGTCGAACTCGCCCGACTCGTCTGCAACAAACTCAGATCTGGTGCTAAAGTCATGATCGGCGGACTCGGACTCGGCTACACCCTCCGTTCGGCTCTCGACCTGCTCCCCAAAGATGGCACGGCCGTCCAAGTCGAACTCGTTCCTGAAGTTATCGAATGGAACAAAGGTCCGCTCGCTCCGTTCGCGGGTAATCCACTCGACGACAAACGATCTGAACTAATTCAAGGCGACGTAGCAAAAGCCATCCGCGGTGCACGCGATGAGTACGATTCGATCATGCTCGATGTCGACAACGGTCCATCGCCTCTCGTCAGTGAACGCAACGCTTGGCTGTACACAGATCACGGTCTGCAAGCGATTCGAGGCGCTCTAAAGAACGGTGGACGAGTCGCCATATGGTCGGCCGATGACGAGCCACGATTCATGTCTCGAATGAAGCGGAACGGATTCCGTGCCGAAAAGCACCTTATCCAGGCGCACAAAGGAAAAGGTGGAATTCGTCACGTGATATTCACCGGTCGCAAAACTTAGGCTGTTATTGTTGGCGTAAGTACAGATAATCACTTTAAGAATTCCCATAGCTAGAGATCAACATTGACCTCAAGAAAAGAACGACGACAAAACAAGTCACAGCCACCTAACGTTACAGGCCAGAAAAACTGGATGATGATGGGTGGAGTTGCAGTCGTAATCGTTGCCATAGCGATCGTTGCATTTGTAGTTATTTCACCAAAAGAAGCGATCACTCTTGAGGATACCGACGCTACAGTGGTTGCTTCGAGTAGGTCATTGATTGGCGATCCGAACGCCCCAGTAACCCTCGTCGAATTCGGGGACTTTCAGTGACCGCATTGCGCAGATTTTGCCCTCGGGACAGGGCAACAGATTATTCGTGAGTACGTCGACACCGGGCGCGTAAACATTCTCTACAAGCACTTTCCTTTCATCGGCGACGAGTCGTGGCGGGCAGCTGAAGCATCAGAATGCGCTGCCGAGCAACGTCGATTCCAGGGCTATCAGGAAACTGTTTTCGTGAACTGGGACGGCGAAAACGAAGGCACCTATTCGGACGCCAATCTCCGAACTTTTGGCGAGATGAATGGCCTATTCATGAGTCAATTCGACGAGTGCATGGACACCAACAAGTATCTTGCCAAAGTCGAAGCTGATCTCCAGGACGGCAAGGACGCGGGTGTGAATTCAACGCCCACTATCTTCTTGGATGGTGTGAATATTACTGGGCCGAACGAGTACAGCCACTACCGAGTCAAGATCGAAGAGGCTCTAGCTAAAGTAGGCGGCTAGAAGTTGGCTAGAGGTTTACTCACTCCAGATTCTGACGACGAATCGACCGCTTTTAACGGTCGCCCATCAAAGTTGTGGCTGTTCATTGCGCTACTTGGAATCGCCGGACTCACAGTGACGACTTACCTGACTTCGAACGCGTTATCTCACACAGAAGTCGGATGCAGCTTAAGCGGCTGCAATACCGTGCTCGGCAGTAAATGGTCTAAGATATTCGGCATCCCTGTATCGGCGTTCGGAATGGCGACCTACGCCGTCGTCATGCTCGGTGCTCTCCACGCGTATCAGTCGCCCATATATGATCTGCGGGGTCGGCGCTTCGTTGTTCTGACTACTGCCATAGGCGTGTTAGCGTCGATATACCTGACCACCGTTGAGCTCTTCGTAATCAAAGCGGCCTGCCAATACTGCATCACGTCCGCAGTGCTGGTTGTGGTGGTGGCAATCGTACTGACGATAGCGGCCAGAAGAGAAGGGCCGCTATGGAAACAGATTCTAAGGCGCTCGGACTAACATTCCTCACCCGGTAAAATATTATCGATTAGGGACGTACAGCGAATAATTGTCTGATCTAATCGAGACCGCCGGTAATTCTTCGATGTCGTACTGCCTATTCACCTTGAGTCCAATCATTTTGAGATCTTCAGTCGCGTAATCGACGGGAGCCTCTAGAACCTACACCTAATAGCAGCTTCATCCTCCGCACTACCGCCGCAATATCTCAATATGGCAACCATCTACACAACAGTAAATGTCGGCCTAAACAAAACGTGGCGAAGTCACAACGATCCTCAAACCGGCGGCGGTTTCTCGTAGGTCGCCTCGCTGGTTCTTGGTGAATTTGGCCAAGGACGGTTCCAGCTTTCGTAGCCGAATGTTGGATCTTGCGACATATCGCCGTTCTGAGCCAAACGATCGTCCATCGACCCTTCGATAGAAGCCATTAGCTCCTGTGTAAGCTCGATTTCTAGCCGCTGAACAATGTCGGCGAACTCTGGATTTCCGAACAGATTCACCTGCTCCTGCGGATCGTTCAGCATGTCGAACAGCAACGTCTCACCAGTTCGATATTTGTGCAGCTTGTAGCGACCGTCGAAGTTCATCCAGCCGTCGCCTAGCAAGCCAAAAATATTCTCCCGACCCGATTCACCAGGCATTCCATCACCCGGAAGCGGCTGCGCGTCGTACCACGCAGGCTGATCGATTCCAGCCCAGCTGAGCATCGTCGCAGTCACATCACGAAGCTCGACTAACCCTTCTTGAACCTGACCCGCTTCGATACCGGGTCCCATCGCAATCATCGGCACTCGAATCGCCGATTCGTAGAACGATGCCTTGCCGATCAGGTTGTGATCGCCCAGATAGTCGCCATGATCCGAAGCCAACACAACATAAGTGTTTTCGAGAAGTCCTTTTTTACGGAGCGAATCGAGAATCGCACCAACTTCGAAATCGATCTGCTGGACGAGTCCTGAGTAGTGCTTACGAACAGTGTGCTTTGTGTCGTCAGGGAACTCGGAGTAGTCGACCCCGTTCCAAGGTCGCTTATTGCCGTCGACATTGCCTTTGCGCAGTTGAGGAGTGTGACCCGGCACTTCAGGTGCTGCCTCGGGAATCTTAGACTCGTCGATACCTTCCAAGAAGCGTTCGTCTGGGTCGTAAGGACAGTGAGGACCGGGGAACCCGACCATCATCGCAAACGGCTGGTCCGATCCATAGTCATCGATAAATTTCACAGCTTCCGAGCCAACAAACCGATCCCACGAATGCTCCCAAGGAACATTGTGAATCACAGCTCCCTTATTCTCGTGGTAGCCAGGCATCTCGTTGCCGTGCAGCTTCTTCAGACCGTGACGCTTTAAGTAGTGAAAGTAGTCGTCACGAACTTCGAGCCAACGTTTGTCTTCGCAAATGACTCGGTACTGAAAACCTCGACGTTCGTCCCACGGATAGAAGTGCATTTTGCCGATTCCAGCGGTGTAGTAGCCGTTCTCGCCAAGAATCTCGGGCCATGTACGAAGACCCGCATCGCGCCAATCGGCGCGTAAGTTGTGCAAGTTGCCGGTCACGCCGTTTCGTATGGCGTTCATTCCAGTGAGCAATGCAGTTCGGGCTGGTACGCAAATAGGCGAAGCTGAGAACGAATTTGTGTAACGCACGCCGTTTTCGGCTATGGAATCGATATTCGGCGTTTGCAGCCAGTCAGCTCCGTTGCATCCGGCGAAATCGGCACGGAATTGATCTGGAAATAGAAAAACAATATTCGGTCGCTGCTGATCTGCGGACAACGTGCTGCTCCGTGGCTAAAGAATCGGTTTGTGCGAAATTCGTTTCGAACCGACCCAGAACGATTTTGTGAATTCTGAGCGAAGACTAAGGGAGTATCGACGAGATATCAATCCTGAGTGTTGTGTCCATGCGTAACCTTAACGCTGTGAACCCTCCAACGAACAATCCAACAGAAGCCGCCCCAAAACGAATGCGACTAGGTCGTTCCGATCTCGAAGTCAGCTCGGTAGGAACCGGAACTTGGCAGTGGGGTGGTGCGTTTTATTGGGGATACGGCAGGTCGTACACCGATGCAGATCTTACAGCTGCATATGCGGCGAGTATCGAGAACGGGATCAATTGGTTCGACACTGCGGAAATCTATGGACGCGGCAGGTCGGAGTTAATTCTCGGCAGGCACGTGAATGGTTCAATTCCAGGCGACCAAACCACATCTTCTTCAACAAAGCCATTAATCGCTACAAAGTTCTTTCCGTACCCTTGGCGATTCCATAGGTCATCGTTCCGTCGTGCTCTCAAAGCCAGCCTAAAACGACTCAACACCGAATCGATCGATATCTACCAGATTCACTTCCCATTTCGACCCCGCAGTTTCGAATATTGGGTCGATGCTCTGGCCGACGCGGCGCAAGACGGACTCGTCAAAGCGGTCGGTGTTTCGAACTTCTCCGCAGAACAAACGAAATGTGCTCACGAACTACTAGATCGTAAAGGCATTGTTCTCGCCACGAATCAAGTCGGATATAGCCTGTTAAATCGCAAGATCGAGTCGAACGGTATTCTGGAAACTTGCCGAGATTTAAACGTATCAGTGATCTCGTATGGACCTCTCGCAGAAGGTCTACTCACCGGAAAGTATCGCCCTGACAATCCACCGCCGTTCATGCGAAAGTGGCGATGGGCACGAAAACGGCTGAAGATGCTGCCGCCATTGATCTCTTTGATGAGCGATATCGCAAGCGCCCATGATGCCTCACCGTCTCAGGTCGCACTCAACTGGTTGATGCGACGTGGCACTCTGCCAATTCCCGGTGCGAAATCGGCGATGCAAGCAAAAGACAACGCAGTGTCGATGACGTGGTCACTCAGTAACGGCGAGTTCGAGGCGCTGAACGCGGCGACCGAGAGGTACTTACCGAATCACTAGATCAGGAACGACCTAGCTAGCAGAATCCGATTCAACAGATTCGTCAGCAGCAGGACCGATAACTTCGACAAGCTTATCGTTCAGCGATTCAGCGTCGTTTGAGGCGATAAACCAAGTCTCAACTTTGCCGCTGTCGCCGGCTGATCGTACATCTAGTTCAACGCCCGTCTTCACACCCAGCACGCTCCACATTTTGGATATGTTTCGAACGTCGGGACGTGCCTGAGCAGCCGCGCGAGTCATCCTCGACTTCGGCTCGGCGATGCGAACAGCGACCAGATCTTCAGTCTTCACCACTGCCGATTTCATTCCAAGGCGAACATCAAATCCGTCGCTTGAAATCCGCAAAGTCATCGTGACGTAGTTGAGCATCACGTACATCGTCATCAACGAACTAATGCCGAACGCGGCGTAGAACGCAACAGCCCCACCGCCAGTGACTACCGGGTCGCTTATAAGTCCCTTGACGGCGACACCGGTGAGGGCACCAGCCGTGACTCCCAGCATTAAACCGAGAAATCCGAACATGCGCCCGGATGCCTTCACCTGTTGAAAATAACTTTGCTTTTGATCTGTCATGTCACTTCTATTCAATCACAGAGCAGAGAGAAAAACCGTTTTGGTTTCAAAGATTTCGACGGATCTACGATTGCGAAACGACTTGGAATCGGATCAAGTACGAGATCGAGCTTCATTGGAATCTAAACAAGCGGTGAGCGATCGTCGGTATGTAATCTCCGTCTTGCCAGCAAGTTGTACGGAGGGTAGATTGCAGCTCCGACCAAATCACGACCGTGACGCCCGGAGCCACAACGAATGAAAATCACCAAAGTCGCCCCATGGCTAGTCTCAGCACCCTCCCCATATCTCGACACCGCCAACGATAGTCGCATTCGCAACCGAGAATACGTATACGTTGAAGTGAACACCGACGAAGGCGTAACGGGCTGGGGCGAAATCACAGGAACATCAGCAGTCTCCAACCGAGCCGTCTGCGCCTCACTCAGACACGTTAGCGACCTAATCGAAGGTGATGACCCAAGGCTCATCGAAATGATCTGGAACAAAATATTCCGATCGTTCACCTACATGGGTTCCCGCGGAGCGACAACTAACATAATCTCTGGCATCGACATCGCCCTTTGGGACATCCGCGGCAAAGTTCTCGGCCTACCAATATCCGAACTGTTCGGCGGCCCCGTCCGTGAAGGCATTCCAATCTACTGCCACCCCGAAGACGGGTCATCAGTCGAAGACATGATTCAGCATGCGAAAGCTATCGTTGCAACCGGTCAAAAATCTCTGAAGACCGACCCCTTCTACCCGCACCACGCTGAAGAATCGAATGGTTACCTAACCGGACAACTCACTGCCGAAGCTGAAAACCTCGGAGTCGAACGAATCGCCGGCATTCGAGAGGCCGTAGGCCCCGATTTCGAGATCCTAATCGATGCTCACGGAAGATTCGATGCTCCAACCGCCATCCGCCTTGCCCGAGCACTCGAGCCATACAACATCTTCTGGTTTGAAGAGCCAGTTCCCGTTGAAAGCACTCACGCCCTCAGGCAAGTACGTGACAACGTAAACGTTCCGATATGTGTCGGCGAACGAATTCACACACGCTGGGAGTTCATTCCGATCTTAGAAAACGAACTCGCCGATTTCATAATGCCCGATGTCACTTGGACCGGTGGAATCAGCGAGATCAAAAAGATCGCCACAATGGCCGAGGCGTACTACATTCCAATCTCGCCACACGACGCCAGTGGACCCATCAACGTCCTCGCCGGTGCACACGCTATGGCATCAGTACCGAATCACTACCGAGTCGAAACGTCACGAGCTAAACTTAACGCTTACGACGTGATGATCGATCACCCGCTCGATATCCGTGGCGATAAGATCTACCTCTCGGACCGACCCGGCCTCGGTATCGAACTCGACAAGGACTACATGCGAGCCAACGCGATCGACGGCTATCGCGATTAACATAGCCGCCTATGCCTAAAGAAAGATCAATCAGAGTCGGTGCGGCGGGAATCATCGTTCAAGATGGCAAAATATTGCTCGTCAAATTCGATGACGAACACGGCCTTCACTACAACTATCCAGCCGGCGGTCACCAAGTAGGCGAAACTCTTCGAAAGTCCGCCGCACGGGAAGTGAAAAATAAACCGATACAGAGGTTGAAGTGGGACGCCTGTTAGCTACCGGCGAATCAGCCCCATTCGAAGTCGGACACGTTTACGGTTCAACGCACAATCTAAAACTGTTCTTCGAATGTAACCTCAAGCCGAACAAGACGCCGAGGTTGCCCGACGAACCTGATCCGCATTAAATAGCTGTCGAATGGGTTCCGATAGAAGATTTGGTAAATTTACCTGTGATACCTGATATCAGTGAGCAACTGATTGCCGCACTTAACGGATCTGCCCCGTCATTCTTCAAAGATAATGGCCGCGCTTCATTGGAGCTAGATAAACGATGACCGAATGTATACCCAGCTCGAACGATAACCGACACAACTTCGCGATCGTCCCGGTCGACGTCAGTACAAACGCCACCCTGATATTCAAAACGTGTAGTCACTGCGGCATCTCGTACCGATACGTCGATCAAATATGGGAAGAGATCGCTACCGAAGAAATAGATCGATAGAGTTGGCGTCGACTAGCCTTCGCTAGCGGCTGCAGCGGCAGCCTGGGTCCACAAATCACGAGCATGCACCAGCTTCTCAGAGGCCGATTCCGAGGCGAATCTGATCCGCCACCAAAGTATCAAGGGCGTTCTTTAGTTGAACCCTCAAGAATGCGATCAAGAATCGACTGAGTTCTCAACAACGCCGAGCAGATCTCGGTCGATGCGAGGATCAATGAACGCAATTCCCCACGCCGATCCCTGAATCGTTAGACGACGATGGAACTTAACAAGATTGCGACGCAGGGCCGAGTCATCCTATGACGAGCGCGACCAATTGAAAGCGCGACTAACTCTAAATATTCACGTGAACTTTGATCGAACCTGAAGTTTTGTCCCCTGCAAGGTCGAAGCCTTCTTGAATATTTTCCAGATCAACCTGATGCGTAACAATGTCGCGATAAGGAATATCGCCTGATTCCAGTAGTTCTACGGCTACTTCAAAATCATGACGCCCGTCAATAACGCCGTAACAAATCACCGACTGCATTCGAATTTCACGAAGCATCGGTTCGAGCAAATCTACCGGCATCGGAGATCTGATAGCGGCCAAGTACAGCATGGTGCCTTGATTTCG
The DNA here is from genome assembly GCA_963932695.1 of uncultured bacterium. Lineage (GTDB taxonomy): Bacteria > Chloroflexota > Dehalococcoidia > Lucifugimonadales > Lucifugimonadaceae > Lucifugimonas. Next base: position 9,378 of record CAWVRY010000026.1, read on the forward strand.
AGTTGATTTAATTGCCTGTGTAAATGAAACCGTTTGATTGCCACCAACCGACTCAGCGACAAAATCTGCGCCAAGACCATCCGTAGCATCCAAACATGCCGCTTCGAACGCGCCTGCTTCAGATCCAACAACAATATCCGCACCCATCTTCTTCGCAGCTTCAGCCTGATGTGGGTAGCGAGCAGATGCGATAACTTTTCGCGCCCCATACGCCTTGGCAACTGCAATTGCAGATAGGCCAATAGTTCCCGCGCCAACAACACCAACCACATCGTCTGGCTGCATTCTGCCGTAGCGAAAACCGTGAACACTCACGGCCATCGGCTCCACAACACCGCCATCGACCCAATCCATCGAGTCAGGCAGTTTGAAAATTCCAGCCGTTTTGCGAGTCATGTACTGAGCGAATCCTCCTCCAGTATCTGGAGCTAGTTCCAAACAGTGCTTCCACTGACCATAGCGACAATAGTGGCACTTCAAACACGCTCGACCAGCACCAATCATCTCGACAGCGACATGATCGCCAATTTTGAGTTTGGTTTCGCCCTTTGGCAGTTCGATTATTTCGCCAGCCACTTCGTGACCTGAAGCCATTTCTTGTGCTTCTGTCCTATCGGCGGTCATATGCAAGTCGGAACCGCAGATACCAGTTTGGTGAATGCGGATCATCGCTGAGCCGTCGTACATATCTGGCATTGGCACGTCCTGAACTACGTACTGCCCAGTTCCGTCATCCAGTGCTGCTCGCATCGTCTCTGCCATTGGTATTCCTCATCTACGTAGTGTCAGCTGATAAATTGCTGACGATCTCAACTGATCGCCGCATCTTACCCCACAATCGACGGTGTATTCTTCCAACGTTCCAAATCAACCTACAGCCAGTAACAAATCATCAATGCACAATTCATCTCAATTCCGCGGCGTCTACGCCATTCCAGTCACCCCATTCAACGAAGATCTCTCCGTCGATTGGAAATCCCTTCGAAAGTGCATCGCATTCAGCGTTGAATCCGGGGCACACGGAATCGTCCTTCCAGTTAACGCATCAGAAGGTCCGTTCCTAACCGACGCAGAACGAAAAGAAGTTCTCAAAACTGGAATAGAAGTCGTAAACGGTGCTGTACCAGTAATAGCTGGCGTCAGCGGGGCATCCACCGCTGTATCAGTTGAGTTTACTAAAAACGCCGCCGAGCTTGGTGCCGACGCTGTAATGGCGATGCCACCAAACGGTGCAGCCGGGGAGGTCGTGTGGGATCACTACGTAGCTATCGCCGAAACAGGCCAGCTTCCAGTGTGGATCCAGAACAACAAGCCACCTGCCGGACCAGTTGTGCCTACAAACATGATGGTCAAGATGCTCAACGAGGTCGAACACGTCGACTACGTTAAGGAAGAAAGTCATCTTCCGGGTCAGATCATGACCGAGCTGCTCGAAAAAGCCGGTGGAGCCGTAAAAGGTTTGATGGGCGGAATGGGTGGACGCTACCTAGTAGACGAATACCGCCGAGGATCAGCAGGAACAATGCCCGCAGGTCACATTACCGACGCCCACGCAAAGCTCTGGAATGCCCTCGACGCTGGCGGTAGGGATGGCGAAGGTCTGCAGATCGTTACAGATGAAGCACGAACTCTATGGGAACGAATGATTCCTTCGCTCAACTTCGAATTCATGTTCGGAGCAAACGCTTACAAAGCCGCCTACTTCCGACGTGGAATCATCAAGACCGATCTGACGCGAAACCCCGCAAACAAATACCTCGACAAGCTCGATTACGAAGAACTCGACACCATCCTCGACCGAATGGGCGATCTGCTCAGTTGGAAGAAGTAGGTTATTTAGCATCATAAATCTTTCTCGATCGTGAGAGGGCTGAGCTAGCCAAGAATCCAATCATGCAAGAAAATCTCCAAGATAAAACAAGAGACGAACTCACCTACCAGCTCAACGCTATCGGTGTCAGTTCTGTGCTTGCCGAACGCGACCGGCCTGAAGAAAAAGTTGGCAAAAGCAGGTCCCGTCGTTCACTCGGGATAATCGATATTGACGGTGCCACGATCTACTGGGCGAACATCATGAAGGAGGAACTCAGCAAGGATTCTGCAGAACGCTGGTGGATCCATTTTGGAGTCCCAGACAAACATTCGATTCCAAAGGAACAGTCGGTCAGGATCAAAACGAAACGCAAAAAATCGTTTCCGGCTTTTGGCAAAGTTGCCGAGGTGAAGTGGGAAGGTCAGGATCAAGGCCTAGGGCTTGTTAGAGGGCTCACTGCCAACAGCGCAATCAGCCAAACGGCCACCGATCTTGGCAATATCGAAGTGCGTAGCCTCCACGACAAATTTCATGGCTGGGTAATCCAATTCGATCGTAAAATTGAACCAACCATCGACCACTGGGAAGCCCTCGAAGAACTCGCCGAAATTCTTCAAAGTTCAGCTCGACGTTTCTAGCGTCATTATGAATACTAAACGCTAGTCGCTATCTCATGAGCTACGCCTCCGCCAAACGAGCACTATAAGCACCACCGGAAACAGCACGATCGCTGCGCCCAAAATCAGCACCATTACGCCGGGCGACAAACCCAACACATGATTAATCTTGGTACTCAACCATGCCCACAGAGTAGGATCTATCGGCTCCGAGTGATGAAGTAGCGTTCCAACCGGGTTTGCCATCTCAAGCCCGATCCGCTACCGATTTATCCAAATCAACTGCACCATTAGTCGGCACTGGCGAGTACCTGACCGAGTGGCTTTTTTCGCGAATCGACAATGAAACGACCCCAGCCGCCACTAGCGTCAACGCACCGATCGCAAACGGAACGTCGTAGGAACCCCACGCAGTAAACGCCCAGCCGAAAAGTATCACTGCTGCAGCTCCGCCGAGCTGGTGCGCCATGTTTGCTAAACCGAACAACGTTCCCAGGTTTCGAACACCGTAAACATCCGCCGTCAACGAAGCAGTCAAAGGCACAGTGGCCAGCCACGACATTCCGCCTATAACAGCGAATGCCCATATTGCCGATGGACCCGGCAGAACTATCAATGAAACAAAGGCGACTCCTCGAATCAAATAAACCGCACCAAGCAGATTCTTTCTCTGCCATCTATCCGATAGAAGTCCAATAACCAGCACACCACAGGCATTTATACCACTCAGCACCCCAAACGCCAACGCCGCAGTACCCGTTGAAATATCTTCACTTATTGCCCAACGCACGAAATGAACGGAAATCGACGCCGTAGTAATCCCACACACGAAATAGCCGATCGATAGCTGCCATATCGGCTTCGAGCTAAGAGAATCTCGCCACTTTTCCACGAATTTGGGACCAACCGGGCGCACGACAATTCCGGCTTCCGCAGTTCCAGCAGCTACCTCACCATCAATCTCAAGTCCCATGTCACTCGGATTACTCCGAACAACGATTAGAAGCATCGGTACACCAAGCGCAAGTGCCAATCCACCGACCAGCAGGTAGGCCGTCTGCCAGCTGAACTCGATCAGTACGTAGCTCAAGAATGGCACGACGATTAGTCCACCAACCGAACCACCGGCGATCAGAACCGCCATCGCCATTCCACGCTTTTTCTCAAACCAACGTGCGACGATCACTCCCGTAGCGGCTGGAGAAATGCCGCCGGAGGCGAACGAAATTACAAATCCGTAAAGCGCGATCAGCCCGTAGATATTCGTGACGTAGGAGACCGCAATAGTTGCGACCGACATAATTATCAACGAAATAACGACGACTCGCCTGCCGCCATAAACGTCAGTAAGTCGACCGATGAAAGGCTGCGAAATCCCGTTGACCAACCACCCGACCGATGCTGCGATAGAAACGGTCGCCGTCGAGACTCCCCAGTCTTGCTCCCACGTATTTACGAATACACCGAATCCTTGCCGAGATCCGACCGCGAGGAATGTAGCGAAAAACAGAGCGGCGATGACGTACCAACCGTAGTAAATACCGCGCTTCTCGGAAGATTCGTCCAGCCCCGACCGGTCTTTACTCATCGTTGTTAAACTCCAGGCACGCAAAGACTTTTGACCGTACAGCGCTACCTCCAGATTTGGGAGAGAGAACCATTACTCATCAACCTCGCGAATTTTCGTCGCCCAATCTTTGCCTTCGTCTAGTCTGCCTTGCGCATACCCCGCTTTTCGACCCATGAAGTAAATTGTCGATCCAACGACAATAGCTAAAACGAGAACGATCAGTAACTGCATGATTGACTCTTACTAACTAATCGACTCGCAATATCTCAACTGCATCTCGATTGATAATCCCCTCGATGTCCTCTGAAGGGATCTGTGGCAAGTGATGATCCTTGGCGAACTTCTCTAATCCACGAAGGTGGTCGATGTTGTCTTGCGGACGTGTCACTGGCCAGTCAGATGCAAATAAAATCTTATCAGTCACGCCCCATTCGTAGAACAAACGCATGCCCTGCCAGAACGAATAAGGACGGTAGTACTGCGCTGAAACATCGGCCCAAACGTTTGGATGCTTCCGCACAACCGCCATACAGTCATTTTGCCACGGGTGACCCAAATGAGCCAGAACCATCGTCAGATTCGGGAACGCCATGGCGATCTTGTCCGATGTCAGAGGGTGAGCATAAGTTAGAGGAGCCTCAGCCATCGGTGATGTTCCCTGGTGGAAAACAATCGGGATGCCGTCTGCTTCAAGGCGAGCAAATAGTTCAAACGCCTCGGGGCCTGTTGGATCGAAATCCTGATAGTTCGGGCCAAGCTTGATTCCCTTGCAGCCAAGATCACCAACACAGCGGTCGTACTCGTCTTTCCAGTTAGGGTCGAGAGGATGAAGCGACATAAAGGGGACGATCTTGCCGGGGGCATGCTTTGCAGTTTCCGCAGCCACATCGTTGTGGTTCATTCCACCCCAATCGGAGATTTCAAGAACCTGCTCATCAGGTCGCCACGGACGCTGTGCGATTCCGAAAATGAACGCTTTGTCGACCGGTCCCATGTCTCGCAGATAATCGTCGATCGAGTTGGTCAGTTGAACGCTCTCGCCTGACCTCATTGTCGTTTCGATCTTCATCTGGTCCGGCGGCACAGTCTCACGATGGCTGGGTAGGTGAGTGTGAACGTCAACAATCATTTTGTAGTTCTCCGGCGAGCTGCTAGCAACGCCACACTAGCAAGTGGCGATGGTCGCAAATATTACGCCACAATCAGCACACAAAGCACTTCCAACAGCCCAGTATCGGCATCAACGTCACTCTGTACCTCTCCACATCATCCTCCTGAACTGGATTAAGGGTCTCGCCAGAGTTCAGGGTACGGAGCATCTCTTCGTATTGACGCTGCTGAGCTTTGCCACCCCACAAATCACTCGGTCATGTATACCCTGTTCCAGTGAACACACACACCGACACAGTCCAGCCTGAATTCCGCCGGTGGCGCAACCGCGTGCTATTCAGCTACGCCGGGTTCTACCTGTTCGTATACATGAGTAGATTCAACCACTGGCCAGCCGGACCCGTGATGCGAGAACAGCTCGACTTCACGCACATCGAGCTTGGAATAATCAACGCCTGCCTGCTTTGGGGCTTCGCATTAGGCGGAATGACCCACGGCAGAATCGCGGAGGCATATGGATACCGATTTTGGCTCGTAACCGGAACACTCGCATCGGTCGCACTTAACTGGGTCACCAGCTTCGGCACGAATCTTTGGACAATCGCTATTCCGTGGGGAATCAACGGATACGTGAACGCCACCGTTTGGGCACCTGGAATCGGAATGCTCGCCCAATGGTGGCACCGATCGCACCGTGGTCGAGTGATGGGACTCGTCGGAGTTTCAGCCGGATCTGCCATGCTCGTGATGTGGCTCGTAACCAGTTGGACAGTCGCCGAATTTGGTTGGCGAGCAGCGTTTAGATACCCGCCGCTATTGATGCTCCCCGCAGCAATCGCTCTATTCTTCCTCGTTCGCGACCGGCCATCGGATGTCGGACTCGACGATCTCGATCAATCCGGAACCATTCCAAGTTTAGAAGTCGTGCCAGAGCGCCCTTCTGCGCACACCGCATTCACCGCTTATAGGATTCTCTATACAAACTGGCGATTCGTAGCCACCTCGCACGTAAAAGGACTCGAAAACGTCGTTCGGTACGGCCTAACCACGTGGGCGCCGCTCTACTACTTCGAAGAAGCCGGGCTCTCCATTGAAACGACAGCCCTAGTAACGGTCGCGCTCCCGGTCGGATATCTAACTGCTCCGATGGTCTCAGGCTGGGTTTCAGATGTGCTTCTCGGTGGACGTCGTAGCCCGATGATCGCCGCATCCGCACTGATATCTGCCGCGGCCCTCGTCGGACTGGCAGTAATCCCAGCTGAAAACATTTACGCAGGCGCAGCGCTGCTCTTCATTGGAGCCTTCGCAATGAGTCTTTCGATGACATCGACTTTAGTGGTCGATATGGCAGGACCAAAATACGCAGCAACCGCCTCAGGCATTCTCGACGGACACGGCTACGTCTACGCCGGAGCACAAGCCATCATCTTCGCCTTAGTCCTCGACACTGCTGGCGCACCTTGGCATCTAGTCTTCCTCGGAATGGCAGCAGCCCGTATCCTCTCAGCCCTAATCGCCTGGCGAGTAAAGCTTTAGTGGGAGCTGGAGTCTGATCTCCACTCCCGAACTAATCTCGCAGCACCTTAAACCCTATCTCCGCTCCTAGGCTCCTCTTTTTCGAAAGCTTGATCATCAGCAAGCACAGAGGCTCCAACAAGCGAGAAATCTCCAGCTTGCCAGCATCGATGACGTCGAAGTCTAATTCGCTGACCAGTCCAGAGACTACCGATTTAGCGTTCTTGTCGTCACCGCAAATCGGAATAGAAATCTCTCGATCGTCGAGCTTCTTACCATCAAGTAGTCGAGCATCAACGATGTTCAGCGCCTTCACCACGTGAGCACCAGTTGCCCATCGAGCGATCTGCTCTCCGCCTGAATCGTCGTGACCAATCCCAAGGTTCAAGCCGTCAATAAACGGATTCGTGGCGTCAATAATCACTCGGCCCGAAAGATCACCTAACGCAGCAATCGAAGCCTCAGCAGCACTCCACGGAACCGCCAGAACAATCACATGTGCGTCAGTCACCGATTCAGCCAATCCTCCTGCCGAAACCCCGTTCCCGAGCGATGCAACCAACTCAACAACACGCTCCGAATCCGGAGAACGCGAACCGATCACAACCGAATGACCTAAACCTGACCACGCCCTAGCCAGCCCAGTCCCAACACTCCCGCTTCCAACAACAGCGATTAGCATTAGTTTTCGATCTCAAGGTGCGACTGCGGAACCCAGCCAAGCAACGTCTTCGCCTTGGTCAAGTTGTGCTCCTTCTCGTTCTCATCACCAGCGATGAACACAGCATCGAACCTACCATGTCCGATCTGAACGTTATCTAATGCAGCCAAGTACGCACGAGCAAGGTCAGCTTCATCAGTAACAAACAACGGATTCGATCCGTCAGGTCGATCGGTAACCGGCCGTGCGCGCTCTTCCAAATATGCTTGACGACCCCGCGGTCCTGTTATTCGCAACGCAGTAACGTTCATGTCGAACCACGACGCAAAGTACGAACAAATTCGCTCACCAAACCCCTTGCTCAGACCGTAAGCACTCGGCGTATCAAGAGGAAGTTCATCTTCGTTCTTATAGTAATCACGATTACGATAATGAACGCTCATCGAACTCGTATAAACGCCCCGTTTCAATCCGGCGCCCTGCGCTAACCACAGGAAAGTATGAAGTCCGAGACAGTTGACCTCGTAGTTATCTCTAATCACCTTCAAATCTTGGTCTGTAACCGATCCACCCTGCGGACTCAGCATTACTAGCCAGATAAACGCGTCAACGCCCTCGACTGCCTTTTGAATCGCCAAGGGATCTGTAACCGAACCCTTCACGAATTCGACGCCTTCGTGCTTCGGCTCTGCAAGATCAAGAACGCGAACTTCGTGTTTTTCCTTAAGATACGGAGTGATGAACGAGCCGACCATTCCAGATCCACCAGCAAGCAATATTTTCAAATTATTTTCTTTCGTTGCTCCGGGCGTGCATACGCACTTGGTCGCGCGTCGCAATCTCCCACCCTCTAACTCCCTCCCAGTCTGAGAGGAAGAACCTATTTACCTAATCTAAATCGTCGGCTACGTCACTTGGGTTCCCATCGAGAACCGCATGCATTCCCGACGACACATCGTCGAGTTTGGTAATCACGTCAGCGGGTAGCTTCAGTTCCAACGCACCTGCAACATCCTTCATCTGGTCGACCGTATCAGCTCCCGAAATCGCAACCGTAATTTCCGGATGCGACATTACCCAAGCCATCGCCACTTGAGGCATCGAAACCCCAAGATCGGCAGCAACATCGCTAACAACAGAAATCACCTTTCCTGCACGACCCTGCATGTACGTATTGATCGTTCCCTTACGCTTCGAGCCCCAAAGCGTGCTGTCGTCAGGGACTTCGCCAGCCTTGTATGTGCCGCTAAGAAGACCGACGCCTAGTGGACTGTATGCCATGATTCCGACACCGGTTTCGCGAACCATAGGAAACAGCTCGTCCTCCTGAGTTCGATTCATCAGTGAGTACGGATTCTGCACAGCAATCAGCGGCTGAGCATTGATTCGCTTCTGCACATCGAGCGCCTGCATAACCTGCCACGCCTGAAAATTGCTAACTCCGACATACCTAATTTTGCCTTGCTGAATCAGCGTTTCCATTGTTCGGAACTGCTCTTCGAACAAGCTCATATCGTCAACTCCGTGGAATAGGTACACATCGATGTGATCGGTATCGAGTCGCCCAAGCGAACGCTCAACCTCACGCATTATGTGAAATCGAGACGGACCCTGATCGTTGGGACCGGATCCGATCGGACTAAACACCTTTGACGTAATCACAACGTCGTCACGTCGGCCCTTCAGCGCTTTACCCAGAACCTGCTCCGAGCTACCTATATTGCGTCGATCGTCCATGAATCCATAAACGTTCGCACAGTCGATCAAATTGATCCCGGAATCCAAAGCCGTGAGAATTACCTTCTCAGCTTCGTTCCGATCAAACTGACCGCGAAAGCCCAGTCCCAGAGCCATAGATGTGACTTTCACACCTGCCGTACCGAAGTTCACGTATTCAATACTCAATTGGAATTCTCTTAACGTCTTGTTTCAAATAAACTCGCGAGTGGCGCTTTTTTAGCGCAACGACTGAGCACAGATTCTACCCGTAATCTCAAGATTTCCTCCGATCTGCAATGTCGGTTATTAAATTTGTTGTTCAATCCCGAGAGACGCCCAACTAAATGACTAACGCAATCGATCCTGTAATCGTCGCTAAAGACTTACGTAAGAAGTACGGGGATATCGCAGCCGTAAACGGTATTTCATTCGAAGTCCGCCGCGGTGAAGTATTCGGCATGCTCGGTCCCAACGGAGCAGGAAAAACGACCACTGTCGAGATTCTTGAAGGCATGCGAGATGCTGACTCTGGCGAGGCAATAATTAACGGGATCAACGTCAAAGACGATCCCACCGCCGTAAAAGCGATGATCGGAGTTCAGCTCCAACAAAATGCCTTCTTCGACAATCTCAACCTCTCTGAAATCGTCGACCTCTACGCCAAACTCTACCTCGCAAAAGTCGACCCGGTCGAAGTTCTTTCGAGAGTCGGACTCGACAATCGTAAAAACGCCAAATATGCAGAGCTATCCGGGGGGCAAAAACAACGACTCTCGGTCGCAGTCGCCCTGGTGAACGACCCCGTCGTGCTGTTTCTCGACGAACCAACTACTGGACTCGACCCGCAAGCCCGACGACAACTTTGGGAGCTTGTACGAAAGATTCAAGCAGGTGGATCAACCATCGTCCTAACCACCCACTACATGGAAGAAGCCGAAGAGCTTTGTGATCGAATCGCTGTGGTCGAAAACGGCGAAATCATCGCACTCGACACTCCCGACGCTCTAATCGACCAACTCCTATCGACAGGTTTCAAGCCCGAAAAGCGAGTGCGCGAAGCCACTCTCGACGATGTGTTCTTGAATCTAACCGGCCGCGACCTTCGAGACTAATTCATATGAAAATCTATCTAGCACTCACGGTCGCCTCCCTAAAAATGTACTTCAGGAACAAGCAGGCTTTGTTCTGGGCGCTGTTCTTCCCGTTATTGATCATGATCATCTTCGGAATGATGAACTTCGAAAAATACGCCTCGCCAAACGTCGGTATTTACGATGCAGCCAATAACGACGCCTCCAAGGCACTAATTCTGGCACTCGGTGGGACCAGTGATGAAGAGCTTCTCAGTGTCACGACTGGGACCCTCGACGAACTGCACCACGAACTCGAATTCGGTAGTAGTCGCGCCGTAATAGAAATCCCTTCCAACTACGTAATCCCGGGTGAATTCGCCGAAATCAAAGTCACCTACGATGAACGATTCCAACAAGAACGAGCCGTAGTCTCGACTATTCTCGAACAAGTAACAGACGCCGCATTCAAAGAAGCTGCTCAAGTACCTGACGAATACAGGGTCGAAAACTCGATAGGTGTATCGGAGACATTCATCACCGGGCAGGGACAAGGCTTCCAAGCCTGGTTAATTCCTGGAGTTGCTGCCATGGCAATCATGCAAACAGGGCTATTCACTGTCGTCTTCACCCTCGTTCGGTTCAAATCTCAGGGCGTACTACGCCGACTCAAAGCCACACCAATCGGGGCTGCTCACTTCCTCGCAGGACAACTCACGACAAAGGCTATCGTCGTCGTCGTGCAAACCTACGTACTTGTCATAGTGGGAGCCATAGTGCTGGGAGTAAGCGTGGGCGGTGGAAGAATCGGTGTGTGGTTCGACCTAACGATCCTTGCACTTCTCGGCGGAGCACTATTCATAGCGATCGGTCTCGCAGTTTCAGGCTGGGCTAAGAACGAAGAAACCGCAGCACCAATAGCGAACATAATCACAATGCCTATGTTGTTTCTCTCGGGAGTTTTCTTCCCGTTATCTGTAATGCCTGATTGGCTGACACGGTGGTCGCAGTACCTGCCATTGACCTACTTGGCTGACGGCATGCGAGCAATCACCGTGGAAGGCGCTTCGATAATCACGCTCGGAGACGAACTTATCGGACTCGGAGTGTGGATCGTTATCAGCTTCATAGTTGCGACTAGGCTGTTCAAATGGGAATGAAGATCACGAAAAACAGATCATCGGATCGCCTGAGCAATTCTTACCTGAACTTCAATCAGATAATGCTCAAGGCACAGCGACTCCAAATGACTCGGTCATTACGCTATGCTTCTGACCTACCCAGCACAGGTGCTCGAAAGCGCGAGAAAGCGAGCCCCTCAAGCTGGTGCACGGTTCCAGAATGAAAAGCTCGCTCCCTTATAACAGCTACGCCTTTTTTCGGGCACCGGTTTTCATAATATTCGCCAAATTCCAATGACCAGTTCAGGCAAGCAAGAAATCAATTCAAATACTGAATCGAGCGAACAGGGAAGTCCATCCCTGTCGGTAGGCGAACTGTCCAAACGCACTGGCGTAACAACGGCAACGATCAACTACTACGTTCGCATCGGTGTCCTACCGCCGCCGCGCAAAACCAGCCGCACTCGCGCACTATACCCAGTGCACTTCGAATCCCTAATCGGCAAGATCAAAGAACTCCAGGCTGCCGGTCTCAACCTCAAGGGAATCAAGCAGGTAGTTAATGTCGATCCGTCGTCACCGCTTGCAGCCGCAATGACAGTTGATCGAACCAACTCGTCGGGCGCGCAATCTGCATCGACCGGTCCAATCTCAATCGCTGACTTCCTAACCCAAAGCGGTCTAGACGACGATCTCTACGACAAGCTTATTACTACGGGACTGATACGTCGTCCGAGAACCGGACCCGACGGAGCGCCTGCTCATGACCGACGTGATCTGTCAGCAGCGCGAGCGTTATCGAGGCTCACATCTTCAGGGATCGAATACTCGCTGCTCGAACGCCACACGGAGTACACCCCGCTCTCCAAAGCAGAGGCGTTATTCCTCGCAGAGCACCTGAGTTCAGCTACGCGGCGGACATCGACTACCCAACCGGCGAATTTAGTCGCCGCGTTCGATTCGATAAGGCGCTACCTACGTAACCTCCAACTCGATGAAGCCTACCCTGACTGGCGAAACCCCGCACCATAGTCGCGACCGCTTGCCCTGTCATTGCGATGAGTGAAGCATGAACGACGTGCCAATCAGCAGACTCATCCAACGCAACTCTCAACCCAGCCAAGCACGATAGACGCACTTCCCCATGCCAGTGCACTCTACAAGTTTGAACGCTACTTCCGCTGCGCCTTCACGTAGTCGATAACCGAGCCAAGTCCATCAGGTGGAGCGCCGAGAGTAACTGCTTCTGCAACGTCAGCGTCTGACTTCTCATCCTCACCAATCGCGGCATGAGCAACTGCACGATTTCCGTACATGTCAGCAACTCCAGGCTTAAGTTCGATCGCCTTCGTGAAGTTGTTTATCGCCTGCTCAAAATCTGCCATTGAAAGATATGCAACACCCAGATTGAACTGGATTTCATGATTGTCTGGATCCATCCATGCAGCTTCTTCGAAATCGGCGGCGGCCTTATCAGGAATTCCTAGTTGAGCGTTTTTTAGACCACGATTGAAAAACTCAGAAGCCGTTTTGGGCGGAAAATCAATATCAGCCATGTTCATCTCATTCGGCTTATCACCCGGCGTCGTCAATATCGAAATCTCCTAATCGAAATTATCTCGCTAATCACTCAAATGTCTGCTCTAACATCAATGCTAACCGACAAAGCGTCCAAGATCGTGTTAGAAATACCGCACTAAAAACGAGACAGCCAACAACTCGATTGCCCAAGCAAATTAAGACTCTGAGGCATGACATAGGTTCTCTCTCCCAGATTGGGAGGGAGTTAGAGGGTAGGAAAATGCGACGCGGAGCCAAGTCATCCGCTGATGAGCGCGACTAACGAAAGACGAAATCTTGAAAATCACGATAATCGGTCAATCTGCATTCGGAAAATCCGTCCTTGAATCACTCGTCGAACAAGGCCATGACGAAATCGTCGGCGTATTCGCACCACCAACCAAGGATGGTCGATCGTCCGACCCAATTTCGACAGCCGCAACCGATCTCGACATCCCGCTATTTGAATACCCGCGACTCCGCGACCAGCCCGCTGTCGATAAGTTCAAAGCGCTCGACCCTGAACTCTGCGTCATGGCGTTCGTAACCGATATCGTCCCAATGGAAATGATCAACTACCCCTCCCTAGGCACAATCCAATACCACCCATCGCTGCTACCCCTCCATCGCGGGCCAAGTTCGATCAACTGGCCAATTATCAACGGCGAAACCGAAACCGGACTCACTATCTTCTGGCCTGACGAAGGACTCGACACCGGTCCAGTCTTGATGCAAAAACAAGTTGAAATCGGCCCTGAGGCGACACTCGGCAGCGTCTACTTCAACAAACTCTTCCCTCTCGGCGTCCAAGCCATGGTCGAATCAGTCGATCTGGTTCGCAATGGAGAAGCCCGAAAAATCGTCCAAGACGAATCAAAGGCCTCCTACGAGAGTTGGTGCAAACCCAGCGACGTCGTCGTAGATTGGTCGGTAGGTGTGGACGCCGTGTTCAACATGATCCGAGGTGCCGACCCTCAACCGGGTGCGAACACCACACACAACGATGCGAAGCTGTCTCTCTACGACGCCGCTCGATCCTCTTATGGTTCTGCAGGGCACTTAGCAGGGTCAGTGATTGAAATAGGTGTCGAAAAAATCATCATCGCCTCAACCGATGGCTCTATCGCAGTAGGCCGTGTAAAAGCAGCCGGTGGCAAGAAAATCGGTGCCGCCGAATGGGCAGAATCAGTCAATCTTAAGATCGGAGATTTTTTCGGTCACTAACCGTCTCAGAGGAATCCCAAAATAAGTTCGTTCACTTCGTCTGGCCTGTCCAGCAGTGGCACATGAGCAGCGTTTTCGATCACGTGCAAACTATAATTTGGCACCAATTACGCCAATCAATACCCATGTCCTATCGGAAACAACGGATCATGCTCGCCCCATCTCGCTAGAACCGGCACACATATCAACCGAAGTTCGTCATCAGAAAATATTGATTTTTGACCATCAAAATCCGTAATCACTGAAACGCTCGAACGCGACGCCGCGGCATGCCCATCTGCCAACGTCACATCGTAGGCGTATCGCTTATATACGTCGTCATATGGGAACTCTGTACAACTACTTCCATGGTCATGAAGTAGTTGTCCAGCCCCCATCGATTCGGACGGATCACCAATCGACCAAACACTGGCAAATTAGCGAGCTTGTACAAAAGCTGAAACTCTTTGCCCATCCCCGCCGAATCGATAACTACCAGCTTCCGAACCCATTCCGGATTTTCGATAGCCACACCGATTGCCATCTGCGCACCAAGCGACAACCCAACAACATCCGCAGTGACGACTCCCACCGCGTCCATAAACCCGTTCATCTACAGAAACGAATTTCCAACGAAAGGGGCTTCGTACGCAATTTGGTCTTACAATCCAAAAACAAGATGATCGGGAGCGATCACTCGATGAGTTTTCGATCTGCCTCAACCAAATTGCACAACCCGCACCACCTCCGTGCATTAACAGCACAGGCGGACCTTCTCCATATTCGAGGTAGTGGATACGATTACCGTCCACCTCAACAAACCGACCTAGATACTCGAGCCCAGCCCGTGTAAGCAATGCAGACATACTGGTTACGATCTGCTGTTCGTCAGAATCAAGCGTCGGCTCTGCACCAATATTGACTTCAGGCGTGATAATTTTTCATCGCCGCTATTACTATTCGACCCTATTTCACGAAGCAACCCGAGTATAAACAAGCGATCCGTCCTACAATCGTCGTTGCACTATGAGTACCTCCAACAACTTTTCCGAAATATCGCAATCTAAAGAGGTGGCGAGCGAAGCAGATTTCTCTGGCGTTTCCGAACTGCAACGGCACGCGTGGGAGCTTCTCGAATTCACGAAAATTCGAGAACTACTCGCCAATCGCACGCGCTTTTTCATGTCGCGTGAGATTGCGCTCGCCACTCGACCAACTATCGATATCGAAGTTGTCGAGCGATTGCAAAACGAAACTGCGCAAGCAGCACTAATGCTCGGAATAGTAGGGGACATCGGACTAGTAGGCGCAAGAGACCCTCGTGAACTACTCCATCGAGGCGCCATCGACGGCATGCTAACCGGTGAAGAGATCGTATCCGTGCTTCATCTGCTCGATTCAGTCTGGTCGGCACGCAACACAGTCGTATCGATGAAGGGTCGAGCATCACTACTCGAATCCATTGCCGCCGACATTCCAGATCTCCGAGATCTAGGCAAAGAAATATTCAAGTCGATCTCCGACCGAGGAGAAGTACTCAGCTCAGCAACTCCTAAACTCGCCCGCCTCCGCGCAAACGTCAGCAAGACGTTCCAGAGAGTAATGCGAGCTATGGAACGACTTGCCCAAAGCTCGACAATCAGAGCGTCCCTCCAGTCAGGCGCGATAGCCACCAGAGGTGAACGACTTGTACTAGAAGTTCGAGCCGACGCTCGTGATTCTGTGCCGGGCATCGTCCACGACGTCTCAGGCAGTGGCGCAACCCTATTTGTCGAACCATTCAAAGCCGTCGAACTCTGCAATGACTGGCGAGAAACAGCCGCCGAAGCGCAACGAGAAGAAGAACGCATTCTACGTCGACTCTCCCGGCTAATCGGCGATCGCGAAGACGAAGCGATTATCGCCATCGAAGCGGCGGCCGAACTCGATTTCATCACCGCACGGGCCAGACTCGGTGCCTCTATGAAGGCACGTCGAATCGTAACCATGCCAGCAGGATCCGACAATGTCGCCAATCTAGTGGGCGCCCGTCATCCGCTGCTTGGCAGCAACGCCGTTCCGATCACAATCAACATCGGTCCCGGCTTCCGTGGTCTTGTAATAACCGGACCCAACACCGGTGGTAAAACAGTCGCTATCAAAACCATCGGACTCTTCGCACTAATGCACCAGTCAGGAATGCAAGTGCCAGTGAGCGATGGAGAAATGGCCATCTTCGATGCGGTCTACGCCGATATTGGAGATTCACAGTCGATCGAACGATCCGTCTCGACGTTCTCGTCTCACATGGGGCGAGTCATAGAAATCCTATTAGAAGCAACGCCAAACTCGCTGATACTGCTTGATGAACTCGGCACGGGAACCGATCCCGAAGAAGGATCAGCACTAGCAAGGGCAGTTCTAGCGCACGCTGCCGAAAACGAAATGCCGATTGCGATCACATCGCACTACCGAACAGTCGCCGAATTTGCCGCCGAATCAGAAGATTTCGCAAACGCATCGGTCGAGTTAAATCCCGACACGATGCTCCCGACGTACCAGGTGCTTATGGGTATTCCAGGTCGAAGCTACGCCATTCACGTCGCCCGTCACCTCGGCATGCCCAGCCACGTGCTCGACCACGCCCAGTCGATGATGGATCCGTCTCGTGCTGAAGCAGAAACCATTCTTCAACAGCTTCAACGAGAACGTGCAGAAGCCAGCCAAATTCTCGGAGAAGCCGAACAAGCCAAGATAGAAGCAGAGACGGTTCGGAAAGATCTTCAGTACAAGCTCAAAAATGTGACTCGTGCACAAGAGGACATGATCGAGAAGTCACGCATGGAGCTAAAGCGTGAAACTGAAAAAATCCAGCAATCACTCCGCAAAATCGTAACCAAAGCCAAGAACGATAACGATCTCGAAGTGGCGAAGCGAGCCATCGGTCGAGTCCGCAATCAATTTTACGATCCTACGTGGCTTCCTGTTTCTCCTACCGAGAAAGTCGGCAACGCTGATGATGTCGACGAGAATCGACCTCTACAACCGGGCGATCAAGTTGAAATCAAAGGTCTAAACGTTCAGGCATCTGTGATCGAAGTCAGCTCTGGGGGAACCATCGAACTGATGATGGGTAACTCTCGAATCGAACTGAATGAACGGCAACTACGACTAGTAAAAGCCGCCGACACAGTGAAAAAGAAGAAATCACCCAACGAACTGCCAAATGTCACGATCAATACGATTACAGCGGGAGAAGCGGCGAATACTTCTGGCGAATTGGACATCCGCGGCTCGCGAGTACACGAATCAGACAACATCGTTAGACAGTTCGTCGACGACTCATCGATCCAAGGTCTAACAAGTGTGAGGATCATCCATGGCGATGGCACCGGCGCTCTTCGAGAAGCCATTCGCCTCATCCTATCCAAGCACCCGCTCGTGGCATCGTTTAGCGCAGCCCCAAGAAATCGCGGCGGCAACGGCGCAACAATTGTCGACCTCAGCTAGCCGACCCACTCTTAAAATTTAATAGCAAAGGCCCTTCTCGCCGGGTGAGAAGAGCTTTTGAATCTTCGGACCAGCCGCCCAGAACCTACTCAGGGGGAAAAGCCTTATGCGCTGTACGGCTGGCCTGAAGATGGCCTGTGTTCGAGAGTTTTCCGGCCTTGGAATGCTCTCGAATGCACTACATAAGGGCTCTTGTAACGTTCCTGAACTTTTGGTTAGTTCAAGTTCATAACGTTCCGAAGGCTAGGCGGAATTGCACGCTGAACTGTCAGTGGCGCACCGAGCTGTGGAGT
>CAWVRY010000027.1:0-27063 GCA_963932695.1 uncultured bacterium
GGAGAATTCGACCGACAAATATATATTGAATTACCTCTAGGATTAACTGCCTCTCGCATATTCGAAACTGTGTGAACTGTTCACCGGCCCGGACACATCACTATGCATACAGATCAAAATCAAATAGCAACCGAACTTATTGCTGCCCTAGGCGTTCTCGGCCAAACTCAAGAGCTCAGAGCCGATGATGATAAGTTGTCGGGACTTGCGGCGCGCGTCAGAAATGCTGAGAGCGAGTTCAGGGTTTTGTTCGGTCAGAGCGCTGTAGCTTAGAGCTACCGGCTGCGCCTGATAATTACGCCAACTGCGGTGGCTTTTCTTACTGCGCCCGGCTTTCTTACTGTCACTTCGACCGACTGAACGCGTTCGTCGTCGAGGCAGATTTCGGCTACTCGCGATGCTAGTGCTTCGACCAACCCGTAGCTTGAAGCTTCGATCTCTGCTGTCACAGCTTTCGACACTGTTCGATAGTTGATCGTGTCTTCGATTGCATCTGACGCGCCGGCCGCAGAAAGATCGGTGTTCATCTCGATGTCGATGGTGATGCGCTGCTTTGTAAGGCGCTCCCAAGGATTTATTCCGATTACGCAGTCGAGAACGAGTCGCTCGATGCGAACAGTGTCGAGGGGAGCGGAATTATCAGATGAAGAGGATGATGTGAGCTGAGACATTGGTTATTTCGTGCTGAGAGCGAATCGAGTTGGTTAGATTGGAGTTGTATTCGGAGAAGTCGTTGTTTACGTCGGCTATTGAATGTGCCTGCCGCCATCGACGTTGATGGTTTCGCCGGTAATGAAGTCGTTTTTAATGAGCATCAGCATGGTATCGGCTACTTCGTTGAGCGATCCCATTCGATCTGCAGGGCCTAGGTTAATTTCAATTTCGCTACGAGGTCGATCAAGAGGAATATCGGATGGCGGGAGTATTGCCCCAAGAGATATCTCGTTGGCTTGCACATGTGGTGCCATTGAAAGCGCCAGCGTGCGAGTAAGCCCTGAAAGAGCAGATTTGGTAATACCGTAGGCAAATCGAGTTGGACGGGCTGTGCGCCAATCGTTGAGGTTGATGACTTTGCCCGGAGAATCGGACGTTAATTGAGCCTGCATTGCCTGAGCGAGGATGAACGGTGCTCGAACGTTGATAGCGAAGTGGCGATCCCAATCGTCTATCGATACGTCTTCCAGTCCGACCTTTTCAAATATTGAAGCGTTGTTGACCAATATTTCGATTGGTCCGAGCCGTTCAGCGACAGTGTCGGCAAGTGATGCCACCTGTACCGTATCTTCGAGGTTTGCCTGAATGGCTACAGCTTCCCTGCCCATAGATTGAATCAAGGCGACTGTTTCATTTGCGTCTTGCTCAGATTGTCCGTAGTGAACTGCTACTCGACAGCCTGAATCGCCGAGCGTCAGAGCAAGTGAACGTCCGACTCTTCTCCCTGCGCCTGTGACGAGGGCAACTTTTCCGTTTGGGTCCATATGGCAGAGGTTCTCTGATTACGGCTGGGTAGTGACTGTTATCTATTGGCGAACGTGGCTGAAAAATTCTTCTCGAGTCGAGGGATTTTTCTTGAACTGACCGCGCAAAGCGCTGGTGGTCATCGTTGTGTTTGGCTTGCGCACGCCTCTCATGGCAGCGCAAAAGTGCTGTGCTTCTACGACTACACCAATGCCAGCTGGCTGGATTAGTTCGTCGAGGGTTAGGGCGATCTGTTGGGTCATTCGTTCTTGTACTTGAAGTCTTCGAGCGAACATTTCTACCATACGTGGAATTTTCGATAGCCCAATAACTTTGTTGTTGGGCAAATATCCGACGTGGGCTTTTCCGTAGAACGGTAACAAGTGGTGTTCGCAGAGCGAGTAGAAGTCGATGTCTTTCACTA
This sequence comes from uncultured bacterium, assembly GCA_963932695.1. Classification (GTDB taxonomy): domain Bacteria; phylum Chloroflexota; class Dehalococcoidia; order Lucifugimonadales; family Lucifugimonadaceae; genus Lucifugimonas. Next base: position 1,883 of record CAWVRY010000027.1, read on the forward strand.
CGACCATTTCGTCGTATTCGACATCGAACATTGCGCCGTTAAGAAGCTCAACGGGATCGATTGAGTAGCCCGAGAGTAGTTCGTCGTACATGTTGGCGACACGTTTTGGAGTGTCGGCAGTGCTTTGGGCGTCGACGCCACCACCAACGGCCTGCAGCATCGATACGACACCATCGGCGATTACTTGCTTGCAAGCGGCTCCTATCAGCACACCATCTTCAAAATCGAACTTGGCGGTTGATAGATCGGTCGGAATTTCTTTGATGGACATGTTCTAGGTTTCTGGCTGCTCATTTCGGTTCGGTATATGCATTTGATGCGTGCACCCGTGCAGAAAATACTCACTAATCCTATCAGCGAGGTGTGGATTGAGACGAAATTTGATTACTTGCTAGAAATGCCAGAACCGCCAGATATCGCTGTGATGAAGTGAACCTCGGTATCGGGTTCTAACTTCTGTAGCAGGCCTCTTCGGGTTGCCATATGGCCGACAATTGCCGCCAGCCCCGGCTTGAGCCGACCTTCTTCAATGAGATGGTCGCCCGTACCGGGGTAGGCAGCTTCAAGATTGTCGACAAGCTCGCCAAGAGTGTTGGCGGCTATTTCTACCCGCTCTGCGCCATCAGCGTACTTGCGCAGAGCGTAAGGGAGGAAGACCGTTGCCATTGTTACCTCCCTTTCAGATTGTTTGAGGACAAATACGACCTGTTTGAATCTGATTCGGTAGAACTAATTAGTCGCAGTTAAGTGCTTCTAGGATTCGACCAGGTTTGACTGGAAGTGAGTAGAAAGGCTTGCCGACTGCTTCCTTCACTGCCTGTGTAGCGGCAGAAAGCGGTGGGCAAATCGGAACTTCACCTATTCCACGAACACCGTAAGGGTGCAGTGGGTTCGGAACTTCGACCATGATCGTGTCGATCATAGGCATGTCGAGCGAGGTAGGCATGCGGTAGTCGAGGAACGACCGGTTGGCCATAGCTCCTTCATCAGTGATGAAGTATTCCTCGTTTAGCGCCCAACCAAGACCTTGAACAACACCACCCTGAATCTGACCTTCAGCGTACTGAGGGTGAACTGCTTTTCCTACGTCCTGAACAGCTGTGTATCGAATAACATCGGTCTTGCCAGTGGCTAGGTCGATTTCTAGGTCGCAGATCTGAACACCGTAAGCGTTACCGGCTTCGGCAAGGTTTACAGATGATGTGGATGTGGCAGGACCGCCAGTTGGGTCGAGCTTACCAGCCAGTTCCTGAATTCCAATCGAGTCGCCGTTCGCCGTGAACATACCTTCGTTGAAGTCGATTTTGTCGGCACTGGTCTCCCAGAGGTCGGCAAGTCGGATCTTCAACTCAACAACAAGCTTCTGAGCAGCGTTGTAAGCGGCTAGGCCAGTTGTGTAAGTCGTTCGAGATCCACCGGTAACACCTGTGAATCCGATTGAGTCGGTGTCAGGAATTGAAGGATGGAAATCCTCAACAGGGATTCCGAGAACTTCAGCTGCCTGCATGGCGATAGAAGTTCGTGTTCCACCAATGTCGGCAGAACCTTCGTTCAACATAACCGTGCCGTCGTCCTGAAGCATCAGGTCACAAGTCGACTTACCGCCACCGTTCATCCAGTAGGCAGAAGCGATACCACGACCGCGTGCCTTGCCAGCAGGAGCATCACCAAGTGGTGAGTTCCAGTGGTCGGATTCTTTAGCAGCTACGAGACATTCTTCAAGACCTACACGAATGAACTGCACTCCGTCACCACGTCGGGTGCCTTCGTGAGCAGCGTTGTCGAGTCGGAACTGAATCTTGTCGAATCCGAGTTCATCACAAATTTCGTCGATTACAGTCTCGATAGCGAAAGATGCCTGCGGTGAGCCAGGTGCTCGGTATGCAGCTGACTTTGGCTTGTTTACGAGAACGTCGTAACCGGTGATTCGAGACACAGGAAGGTTGTAGCAAGCGAATACACAGATTGCTGCTGCGCCAACTGCTGATCCAGGGAATCCGCCGGCTTCGAGCATGAGATCGGTATCGGCGGCTTGAATCTTGCCGTCTTTGTTTACACCGATTTTCATTCGAATCTTGCCACCTGGTGCTGGACCAGTAGCTTCAAATACAGATGATCGATCCATGATCAGCTTCACTGGACGTCCACCCGCTTTTCGGGAGAGCAGTGCAGCGATAGGTGCCAGGTAAACAACTGTCTTTCCGCCGAAACCGCCACCGATTTCAACGTAGTTCACTTTGACCTTAGATTCAGCCATGTGAAGTAGCCCGGCAACCTGCGATCGAACACCGAACGTACCCTGTGTGCTGGACCAAACGGTTAGGTTGTCGTCCTGCGCCCAGATTGCGGTTGCGTTGTGTGGCTCGATGTAGCCCTGGTGAACCATCGACATTTCAACGGTTCGTTCGATAACGACGTCAGAGTTAGCAAATGCGTCGTCGACGTTGCCGAACTCATGTCGGAACACTCGAGCGACGTTGGTGTTCTCGACTTTTTCGCCTAGGTGGTCGCCAACGAGACCTTCGAGGATGACACTTGCGCCGTCGGCCATTGCGGCGTCGACGTCGGAAATGGATGGAAGAACTTCATATTCAACCTTGATCGACTGAGCGGCAATTTCGGCTGTGTTTCGGTCGACAGCTGCTACAGCGGCAACAACGTGGCCCTTGTAGTGAACTTTCTTGTCGGCCATAACGTTCGACTGACCACGTCGGAGGTTCACTGTGCCTTCGCCGGTATCGATGGTCTTGTCATCGGCCTGCGGGAAGTCATCGTGAGTGAGGACGGCGAATACGCCTTCTATTGCTTCGGCAGCGGAAGTGTCGATGCTCTTGATTCGAGCATGCGCGTGCGGGCTGCGAATTACGTCGCCCCAAATTAGGCCAGGTACTTTTACGTCTCCACCATAGATAGCTCGACCAGTCACCTTGTCCAGAGCGTCGTGCCTAATTGGTGAGTTTCCGATTACTTTGTAATCAGTTTTCGTCTCGTACGTTGCAACCATTCGATTTCCTCATTGGATCTGCCTCTTATTGATAGAGGGGTGAGATCCGATAATTAAGCCAGTTCAAAATTCTGTTGGAAACAAGTTGGCCGGGAAATTGGAAAATCCAACACCCGACCACTCGTTTCATTACTTATCAATCAGCCCGAACAGGTTCTTTAATAGTCCTATTTTAGGGCTTTGAGAATGCTGCCTGCATTCATAGGTGTGTTGTAGAGCCGCTTGCCTATCGCATCGTTGATCGCATTTGCGATTGCTGGAATTGGAGGGCAGATCGGAGTTTCACCAACGCCACGAACACCGTAAGGGTGGAGTGGATTTGGTACTTCGACCAGAACGGTTTCGATTAGTGGTAGATCAAGAGATGTCGGCATGCGGTAATCGAGGAAGCTGGAGTTTGCCATCTTGCCATCGTCCTCCATGTAGTACTCCTCGTTGAGCGCCCAACCGATTCCCTGTGCTGATCCGCCCTGCAACTGTCCTTCGACATATGCGGGGTGAATTGCAGTTCCGACATCTTGTACCGCGGTGTATCGGATGATGTCGCTCTTGCCGGTAGCAAGGTCGATTTCGATGTCAGCAATGTGCAAACCGAAGCCGTCACCAGCTGATTCGAGATCGACACTACCGGTTGAGTTCGCAGGACCACCGAGGTCATCGAGCTTACCGGCAAGTTCCTTGAATCCGATCGTCTTCTGAGCTTCAGCCTTCGAGCTGAATGCACCATCATTGAAGTCAACATCGTCCTTGTTGATGTCCCAAAGAACGGCTACGCGTTCCTTGAGTACGTCAACGAGGTTGTTGGCAGCAATCCAACAGGCGTAACCGGTTGCGTAGGTAGTTCGGGAACCACCAGTAACATCGGTGTAGCCGATAGATTCTGTGTCACCAACTGTAGGTCGAACGTCGTGTGCACTAATTCCTAGAACTTCAGCAACGTGCATCGCCATTGACGTTCGGGAGCCACCGATGTCGGTCGATCCTTCTGTCAACTGAACGGTTCCGTCGCTGTTTACGGCGAGGTTTGCAGATGACTTGAGTCCGATGTTGAACCAGTATCCGTTTGCGATTCCGCGTCCACGAGCCTTGCCTTCCGGAGCGTCGCCAATAGGAGCGTTCCAGTGAGCAGATTCTTTTGTAGCTTCGAGAACTTCCTGCATTCCGATCTTCGAGAACAGAACTCCGTCTCCACGGCGAGTTCCTTCTTTAGAAGCGTTAGCGATTCGGAAATTCAGTGGGTCCCATCCGGCATTTTCACATAGCTCGTTTACAGCCGATTCCATTGCGAATGCGACCTGAGGCGAACCTGGTGCTCGGTATGGAGCGACCTTCGGCTTGTTTACGAGAACGTCCCAACCGTCGATACGGGTGTTTGGAATTTCGTAAGGGGCGTAAATACACATAGCGGCTGGACCGATGAAAGCACCAGGGTTGGCGCCTGCTTCGAACCAGATGTCGGCGGTAGCAGCAGTCAACTTACCGTTGGCATCTGCACCGAGCTTGACGATCATACGCGCACCCGGTGTAGGACCAGTGGTCTCAAACTCGGCCGTTCGTTCCATGACCATTTTTACTGGGCGCTGCGACTTCTTAGAGAGAATCGCTGCGATAGGCTCGAAGTAGACTGGAATCTTTCCTCCGAATCCGCCACCGATTTCGGTTGGTGTGACTTTTACTCGAGAAACATCAACTTGAAGAATTCCCGCTATCTGGGTTCGTGCCGGGAATGCACCCTGCGTGCTTGTCCAAATCTTGATTCGGTCCTCTTCATCCCACGTTGCAGTTGCGTTGTGGGGTTCGATGTATCCCTGATGGACCATCTGCATGTTGTACTCGCGCTCGACAGTGTGAGCAGCAGATGCCATCGCACCTTCTACATCGCCGAACTCGTGGCGAACATGTGCCGCCATGTTGGTGTTGGTTACATCTTCACCGAGGTCGTCTCCGACCATATCGGGGAGAATTACCGGAGCATCGTCTCTCAGCGCATCAACTACGTTAGTTACTGATGGTAGGACTTCATATTCAACAACAACTTTACGAGCAGCTTCTTCAGCTGTATATCGGTCGATAGCAGCGATGGCTGCTACCGGGTGACCACGGTAAAGAACCTTTTTGTCGGCCATCAATTTGTTTGATGCCCACTTGAAGTTGATGTTGCCTTCACCGAGGTCGACAAGTTTGCTTTCGGCCTTCGGCATGTCTGCGCCAGTGATGACTGAAAATACGCCTTCATGGGCTTCAGCAGCCGATGTGTCGATCGACTTGATGTTGGCGTGAGCGTGAGGGCTTCGAACGCAGACTGCCCAGATTAATCCAGGTAGTTTTACGTCTCCGCCGTAAATCGCTCGACCGGTTACTTTGTCGTATCCATCGTGACGAATTGGGCGTGTTCCAACTACTTTGTAATCGGTTTTAGGCTCAAATGTTGCGACCATAATGTTCTCTCCGTACCTGATTTCGACTGGGCCATATGGGTTTAGATAACCGCCGCCTAATACTTGAAATTAGATCAGGCGACAGTCATCTGAAATTGCGTCTTAGTCACTTACCTTTTGTACAGCTCGGACAATCTTGTCGTAGCCGGTACATCGGCAGAGGTTTCCTGCGAGCCAGTGTCGGATTCGACCTTCAGTTGGTGAAGGCTCGTTGTCCAATAGACCCTTTGCAGCCACTAGGAAGCCCGGAGTGCAAATACCGCACTGCAGCGCTGCCTCTTCGAGAAATGCCTGCTGAAGAGGGTGAAGTCCCTCTGGAGTTGCCATTCCTTCGATTGTGTCCACGGTCTTGCCGTTTACTTCTGCGCCTAAAACGAGGCAGGAGTCGACGATTCGGCCGTCAACGCTGACCGTGCAGGCACCACAGTTGCCGTCAAGGCAACCTTCTTTGGTGCCGGTTAGGCCAATTAGTTCACGCAGTGTGTCGAGCAAGCTCATGTAACCAGGCACGAGTAATTCATGCTGTTGACCGTTGATGGTCGTGGTTACGTGAACTTTACTTGGGGAGTTTGTTGTCATGTTTCTCTTTAGCCCCTTGCCCGTTCAACGGCCTGTTTGATCATTCGGCCGGTGAGGACTTCTACGAGTTGTCTTCGCTGTTCGATCGTACCTCGCATGTCGGTAATCGGTGTTGCAGCATCTTTAGCCAGAGCAGCGGCAGCGGCGATTGTATCGTCGTTGACCGGCTTACCAGCAAGGCTGTCGCCAGCGGCTGACGCCAAAATAGGCGTTGGACCAACAGATGCGAGAGCGATTCGTGCAGATTCAAAGTTCTGGCCCGAAGCATCGAGCTGGACGAAGACGCCGACACCAGCTACAGCAATGTCCATCTCATTTCGAGGGATGAACCGTGTGTATGCCGCTCCAGAATTTGGGGCAGGCTTAGGAACTTCGATGCTGACGAGAAGTTCGCCAGCTTCGAGAGCCGTTCGGCTTGGGCCGGTGCAGAAATCTTCAACAGCAACTTCGCGAGTGCCGTTGACACTTGCGATTTTTGCAACCGCACTGTGTGCGATTAGAGCTGGGATTCCGTCACCAGAAGGGGCAGCGTTGCAAAGGTTTCCACCGAGTCCAGCACGAGACTGAATTTGGATTCCACCGATGATCGATACACTATCGATGATTCCAGGGTACTGGGCAGCGACTTCGCTGTTGTCGTATACCTGGTAGCAAGGCACGGCTGCGCCAATGCTGAGACCATCACCATTGATGGTCAGTGTCATAAGTTCTGGAATGTTCTTGATGTCGACGACGGCATCTAGCTCCCAGACGTTGGCTCGTGCCTTAACCAGCAGGTCAGTTCCACCTGCAAGTGGTCGGGCTCGATCGCCATGTTTGTTTAGCTCGGCAACTGCTTCAGCTACCGTGCTTGGGGCAACGTATGCAAACGGGTGCAAGCGCCCTCTCCTTTCGTGTGTTTATTCAAATAGTTCAAGCTGTCAACACAGAAATATCAGCAAGAAACCCCGGGCTTATTTTCATATCCGGGCTGGCCATTCGGGCACAGTACAACTTTGTCCCCAAGGTAAGCGCGCTCATTATGCCCACAGACGGGGGTTAGCCGCAACTAACAATTTGCGAAATGTGGTCAGAGAGATATATGCGATAAAGCATATAAAGTGATTCTTTAGTACCAATTAGGGTTGAGTCAGGACCGCATTTAGTCTGTCGAGTCGGATTCATGCCTTGGTTTTGATCCGATTCCGAAGCTGCGGACAAGACGTTGACCGACCAGTATCGTGGCGAGGATGGCGATCGCTCCGCCGAGGGTCATGGCGGTTGGAGCGTCAAAACGTTGTGCCATGTAGCCCATGAACAGACCACCGAGTGCTGAGGCACCCCACGTGAGCTGGTTGATGCTCATCACCCGACCGCGGAACTCTTCGTCGACGAGGGTTTGAACCACTGTGGTGTTCATCGTTCCTAGCACGACCTTGAAGCCACCGATGAACCCGGCGACTATTACGGCGACCGCTATTACGTCGATACGAGAAAATATTAATTGCGCTGATCCAAGTCCTAAACCAGCGATAAGGAGATACAGCGCCGGCCTGACTCGCTTGCCGATCAGGGTGATCGCGGTCGTGGCGACTAGTCCGCCGATTCCGGCACCGAGCAGAAGACGTCCGCCCGCATCGAGACCCGTTTCATAGATCTCGTCGGCAAATACGGGCAGAAGCGTGTCGAACGAACTTCCGAACAAGCCCATCGTGACACCGAGCAATATGACAGCTGAAATCGAGCGTTGCTTTTTTAGATAACTGAATCCTTGAAGCAACCCTTGTATTGCCGTTCGGCTCGTTGAGGCTACTTTATGGCCTTCAGTTTTCATCATCATGAGCGTGCCGACTGTGAGCACGTAGGAACTGCCGATGATGTAGAACAAGCCCTCGTATCCCCAGTTTGATACGAGCGGTTCAATAAGGATAGGCCCAACAATTGCAGCAGCCCCGAACACGATGGAGTAGAGAGCTATCGCTCCGGCAAGATGTTCTTTTGGAACGATGGTTGCGACCATTGCGGATCGAGACGGTATGTCGAACGCGAGGAGCGTCCCGGTGACTGCCGATATCGCCAGAATGTGCCAGGGTTCAATTGATCCGCTCTGGATTAGTACGCCCGTTCCAAGCGTGACTGCGGCGAACATGAGTCGAGTAAATCGGACGATTTTCAGGCGGTTGAATCGATCTGCGAGGACGCCGCCCCACATGGAAAAGATCAACACTGGCAATAAGTTCGCCGTGGCAACTAGTCCGAGCATTAGCTCAGACCCGGTTAGCGATCGCATTAGGAATAGGCGACCGTATACCAGCGACCACATGCCTATATTGGAAAACGCCGCGGCTATCCAGAACAGGCGATATTCACGGAATTTGAATGCCGAGTAACTAGTACCCGACAGAATGGACGAAAATCCGACTCTCACTAATTCTTTAGCCCTTCAAATGAACTTGTTTCGAGCTAGAAGTTTGTGAGTTTACCGCGGTTGTTACGACGGACCCAGCGGTGTGCCAAGCTTGTCGAGAATTCCGCCACCTAGTACGTGAAGGTGAAGATGGTCGACTATTTGGCCTGCGTCGACCCCTTGATTCACCGCCAAACGATAGCCGCCTTCGGAAATGCCAGTTAGTCGTGCTAAGCGTGCGCCAATTCGCATCAGGTGGCCGAGGAGCTGTTCGTGCTGCTCTGTGGCTCCGGTTAGATAGGTGAAGTGGTCACGAGGGACGATTAGGACATGAACATTAGCGACAGGGTTGATGTCGTTGAACGCCATGCACTGATCATCGGAGTAGATTTCGGTCGATTGTTCTTCGCCATGGACGATCTTGCAAAACAGGCAGTCGTCGTGTCGTAGCTGGTTTTCTTCTTCTTCTGCGGTCCACCACATTACTAGTAAATTCCTTATAGACCCATAGCGTTTGCTAATTTCGATTTATGAAACGCTGAATCACCGTAATCGGTTTTCCAAGCTAGTGCTCTGCGAGTGTACAGGTGCAGGTCATGTTCCCAAGTGAATCCGATAGCACCATGGCACTGATGAGCCGTCCAACATAGTTCAGCAATTTTATCGCTTGCTGCAATTTTCGCCTGTGCTGCGGCGACTACGGAATATCCTTCTTGTGAGAAACTCCACGCTGCAGAATGCGCAAGGTGATTAACTTGCTTTGCCGCTATTGCCATTTCGGCGAGATGATGCTGAACCGCCTGGAACGTTCCTACTGGTCGGCCAAATTGTTCTCGATTTACTGTGTATTCGACGGTGGCGTCGACAACGGCTCTGCCTAGTCCAGCGAGTTGAGCCGCCCGTGCAACTCCTCCAGCGGCCGTAAGTTCTTCAACTGCTTTGATCGCTTCGTTGCCGGTGGCGATGATGTTGCCTGCTGGTACTTCGAGTTCGTTGAACGTTAGCGACGAAACGGGAACGCCTGATGCGTGGGCAACGGGAGTTTGTTCGACGCCGTCGGCTTTCCATATTGGGATAGCAACTAGAGCTGGCTCCTCGTTGTCGATTTGAACGAGAGTCAGTGCGTGAGTTGCCTGTTCAGCGAAGGCGACGAATCGTTTTTCGCCGGTTATTACGAGAGTTGATCCAGATCGAGTGGCGGCAACTTTGACCGATTCAGGATCCCATGACGCATCTTGTTCGACTATTGCCGGGGTGATGAGAATGCCGCCGTTGGCGATTTGAGGTAATAGGTCGGATTTGAGAGAATTTGGGCCGAAGCGCTCGATTACCCACGAACTTATCGACGATTCGACTAACGGCGTGGGGGCGAGGCTCGCACCAAGCTCTTCAAGTAGCACTGCCAAATCGCTGAATGAAAGACCCGCTCCGCCGTGTTCCTCGGAGATGGTAAGTGACGGCCAACCGAGATCGACGATGTCTTTCCATAGCGAGGAGAGAGCTTCGTTATCGCCTTCAGCAACCGCACGAACGATGTCGGATTTCGAACGATCTTCGAGGAATTCTCTAGCCGAGGCTCGAATTAGTTCTTGAGTTTCTGTGAGTCCAAAGTCCAACTGGTGTTCCTATTTACCCTATTTACGAGGAAGTCCGAGTCCACGTTGAGCGATTATGTTCTTCTGGATTTCGTTCGTTCCAGCAAGAATCGGGCCAGACGTGTAGAACAGTCGCATCTTGAAAAATCTGCCCTGAAGCTCAGCCTGCTTCGAGCCGGGTTCGAGAACGCCGTACATACCTAGAATTTCTACACCGTAGTCGAGAACCTTTAGATAAACCTCAGAGGCGGTGACTTTGCTCATAGAGGCTTCGGAAGAAGGTATTTCGCCTTTGCCCTGCCGGTAGGAAACGTCGTAGCACATGAGTCGTGCTGCTTCGACTTCCATGTGAAGCTCGGCAAGCTTGATACGAATAGTTGGATCGGACTTCGCCGATGTCACGGCCGATTCATCGCTATTTACGTAGTCGACCATTTCTTCGAGGGCAGCTCGTGCCCACGCTGCGTAGTCGATCCCTGAGCGTTCGAAGTTGAGCACGGTCATTCCGGCTCGCCATCCATCGTTTAGATCGCCGACCAGATTCGATTTAGGTACGCGGACATTGTCGAACACGACGTGGTTGAAGCTGTGTACGCCTGCCATGTTGACGATCGGAAGGACCTCGACGCCGGGTGATTTCATATCGACCAAAATTAGGCTAATTCCTTTGTGAGGAGCGGCTTCTGGATCGGTACGCACCAACATGAACATCATGTCGGCACGGTGTGCGAGAGATGTCCAAATTTTGGCGCCAGTAACTACGAAGTCGTCGCCGTCTTCGATAGCACGGGTTTGGAGGGAGGCTAGATCTGAACCTGAGTTTGGTTCTGAGTAGCCCTGACACCACTGGATTTCTCCTCGTGCGATCGAGCCGAGATGTTTTTTGCGCTGTTCTTCGGTGCCAAATCGCATCAGCGTCGGACCGAACATGCGGGTGCCGAAACGATCATGGCCAGGTGCTCGCCGATAGGCCATTTCTTCGGCGAAGATGGTGTTCATCATCGGTGATGAGTCGGAGCCGCCGTACTCTTTTGGCCAGCTCATCACGAGCCAGCCGCGTTCAGCAAGGCCTTTTTTTATGTCCTGATTTAGTGCCCAATGATCGTCACTAGATTCGTCGGGGGGGCCATGCCAATCGGCAGGCAGCACATCATCGAGAAATGATCTTAGCCGACGTTGGAAATCTTTTTCTTCAGGGGTGAAGTCGAAGCGCAATATATGAATGTCCGCACGCTGAAATGCGATAGGATTCTCGGTGTGTCAGCTTGTAACCGACAGACACGTAACGGTTTTTACGATGCCCGGAACGCCATACATTCCGTCGCTAATCAGATCGCCAATACTTGGAAGATTATCGGCTTCTACGACTGCGATGATGTCGAACGGACCAGTGACGGTGTCGACTGCTTTCATCATCGGCATTTTTTTCAGCGCTACCGAAACCGCACTGGTTTCTCCCAGTGCCGTCTCGACGAGAATGTATGCACGTGTTGCCAAGTGAGCTCTCCGTTGATCAGTCGCGCAATCCTATTCGAACCGTAACCGAAGTGTCAAAGCCTAAATCGGTGTGATGTCTTGCCCGCAGGAATCTTTGGATACTAGCGGGCTTTGATTGCAAATACTGGTTACATAGGTACTTCGAGGCGACGAACCGTAGCTGACGGCGGTGTCTCAAAGTATGTCGAGTTGTAAGTACCTGTCCGTCGATCTGTTTGAGCGGCCTTTGCTGCTTCAAACGTCAATCGCTGGGCTGGTGCTGGTTGCTGAGATCGTGCGGACACGGGGCCGGAATCTGCTAACCGGCGAGGTGTGAGACCTTGTGATGGGCGTGGTGCCGTGCTCTCGGTGAGTAATGGTCGAATATTGTCTTCGTCCTTGGCTTCAGTTTCGAATTGAAAATTCGAGCTGACTGCCAGCAAGGTGAGAATCGTGACAGAGGCTCCCCGAGGAGCGTACATAGCGGTCTCCCACTCGCTGATCGTCTGCTGCCGAATACCAATCTCTTGGGAGAGCGCGGTTTGTGAAAGACCTAGGTGCGTACGCAGAGCACGAATGGTGTCTGCTTGCCACTTGAAGTCGGTTGGAGGTGCTTGTCTTGTCAACATAACTAGAAAGCTACGCCGGTTTATTTTCCAACCCCTAGAGTTTTTTTTACGCGCTTAACTGATTTTCAATAATTCAAGAAACGATTAATTTCCGATTGAGTACCTCTCGCTTACGTTTGAGGCAGCGTGTTGGCAGGGTAAGTGCGAAGTACTAGTCGAACGTGAGCATATCTTCGAAGTGACTTGCATCGTCGAACGGCCCTACGATCGACAAAACAAGGTTTTCGGATTTGATGACACGGTTTGCCGCTCGTTTGATGTCTTCGCGGGTTACGGCAGAAATCTTGGCGATGATTTCATCGACAGTGTCGACTTTGTTCCGAAGAAGCTCTTGGATACCCAAGAAGCTTGAGACGGCTCGACTTTCTTCCATACGAAGCATCATTCGACCCTTAGTGAGTTCGAGAGCTTGCTTCCACTCTGCTTCAGTGACTCCATCTCTCATTTTGCCGAGTTCGTTGAGAATGACTGGAATCGCTTCATCGATACGTGCGGGATCGATTCCCGATTCGACAACCAGTGCGCCAGTGTCGCTCAAGAAATACGCGCCGCTATGGATGTCGTAAGCGAGTCCACGTTGCTCGCGGACTTCTTCGAACAAGCGGCTACTCATGGTTTCGCCAAGAATGACTGACATGATTGAAAGTGCGTGGCGATCTGGATCGTCGCTAGAGAAGCCAGCGAGTCCGAATGCGATGTGGGCTTGCTCTGTAGGGCGGTGCTCAAGCGCAACCCGCTTCGTTAGAGGCTTAGACTCGTGAGGGAACATCGGGAGAATTTCGCCGTCATGGAGTCCGCCGAGTAGATCGGTGATCTGCTCGACGACGTCAGCATGTTCGATATTTCCGGCTACGGCGATAACCATGTTGGAACCTACGTACTGCGTTTCGAGATATTCGAGCATCTGTTCGCGAGTGATTGCACCAACTGACTCGACGGATCCGGCAATGTCGCGCCCTAGAGGCTGGTCTGGCCACATTAGATCGTCGAGGAGCATCGAAACGCGAGCGCCCGGTGAGTCGTTCGACGCACGGATTTCTTCGTAGACGACTTGCTTCTCTTTGGCGATGTCTTCGTCCTTGAAGAACGAGTTCAACGTCATATCCGAGAGAAGTTCGATGCTCTCACGGTAGTTGGGCTGTGCGACTCGGCACCAGTAGCCGGTAACTTCTCGGTCTGTAAACGCGTTGAGCGTTCCACCCACGCCTTCTACTACTTCAGAAATCTCTTTGGGAGTTGGGCGGGATGGCGTTCCTTTAAAGAGCATGTGCTCAAAAAGGTGTGAAGCTCCGGCAAGTTCAGGTGTTTCGTAACGGGAGCCTGCGCCGAATAGGAAAATAATGCTTACGGCGTTTGTGTGGCGAAAAGTGCTGGTGAGAATCCTAAGGCCGTTGGGAAGCTGTGTTCGATCGAACGCACTAGAGACGAGCGGCTGAGTTTCAGATGTGGCCAAGTGAGATTGCTGACTTTCCGTTGTTAATTTTCACCGTTGTGTAAACGACCGAATCAAGCCTAGATGCGGGTGCGGCGGTGGTCAAACCGGAGAATAGTTTAGATTTTCTCGGAGTAATGAGTCGATAATGTCGCTGGTTGCGTATCCACAGGTACGAAATATGCTGCGCTGGTCTAATACACACCGATAGAATTCCTCTTCATGCGTGAAGATCAGAATGTCGATTTGAAAGATATGAACTATGCAGCCGCTAGAAATATAGCGACTAGTTCAAATCCTGAGTCAGACTTCGTTATCAACAATTTGCCCCCTGAACGGTCTCCGGTAGACGCGCTCGCTAAGCGCGGTCGGATGCCTAGGATTTCGACGCGCTATGCGCTGGCGCTGATCTTGTTGCTGGCTCTGGCATTGCGTTTGTACGGAATTAACTGGGATCAGGGTGGGCTGTTTCATCCTGATGAACGGGCGTTTCTTTCTCAGGTGTACAACCTGCAATTTCCTGAAGGCGAACAATGGGGAGATCTTACTGATCCACGTTTGAGCGTGCTGAACCCGGGGTCGTTTAACTGGGGTAGCTTGCCGCACTACGCACTAAAGGCCGTTTCGTACGCAGTTTCTCCTTATCAGCACATGAGCTTGTTCGATCTGCGCTACGCCGGACGTGCTCTTTCGGCGATATCAGATACAGCGACCGTATTCTTCATATTTCTTATTGGTCGAGCCGTATTCAGTAATCGGGTTGGCTTTCTAGCTGCATTGCTTTCCGCCCTCGCCGTTCAACAGATTCAGTTGAGCCATTTCTTCGCGGTTGACACGTTCATGACGACCTTTATTGTCGCCACGATCTACTACTCGATTCGAGTTGCTGAGCGTGGTCGAAGGCGAGATTCCGTTTTCGCTGGAGTCATGTTCGGTCTTGCCGTCGCTACAAAATTCTCGGTCTTGCCACTGGCTTTGGCATTAGTGTTCGCTCATTTCATTTATGCGACATCGAGAAGTGGTGATCGATTCAGTTCGGACGGTATCGGTTCGGGTGTGGCTTCGATACGGCAGTGGATTGCGTTCAAAAACTTAGTGATCGCGGGAATCGTGGTTTTGGTCGTTTTGGTTGTAACGCAGCCGTATATGTTCCTTGATTTTTCGACCTATATCGACAACATTTCGACCCAAGGGCAGATGGTCAGACGTGAGGTCGATTTTCCTTTCACAAGGCAGTACTCTGATACCTCAAAATACGTCTATCAGATGGTCCAGCTTGGTACGTGGGGACTCGGCCCGGTACTTGGAATTACCGTTTGGCTGGGTCTCTTGGGTGCGGTGATTGCTGGAATGCTTGCGCAGCGCAAAGCCGATCTGGTGATCTTGGCTTGGGTTCTTCCGTATCTGTTGATTACCGGCTGGTTCGACGTGAAGTTCATGCGCTACATGATGCCGATCACGCCGTTCCTGATCTTGTATGGCGCCAGAATGTTGTGGTGGGCGTTCGAGGTAATTAAGTCAATACAGCCCAACAGACGTTGGCTTCAGACGTTGCCGATTGTATTGGTACTGATATTAACCGCCCACTATTCGCTTTCCTTCATGAATGTGTATTCAGGGCAGCATCCGCTGAATGACGTTTCGAAATATCTACTTGAGAATGCCACGCCTGGCTCAAAGGTAATTCAGGAACATTGGGAGGAAGGTATTCCGGGCGTTATAGGCCTGAATATGTACGAACGGGCTGAGTTGTATAACGACGAGGGTGGGCAGAAATTCGACAAGCTGACCGAGTTGCTTGCAGATTCAAACTATTTCGTTCTTTTGAGCAACCGTCTGTACGCAACGATTCCACGTTTACCAGATCGATATCCGATCACCTCAGAGTTTTACCGAAAGATGTTTTCAGGTGAACTTGGATATGAGCTGGCGTACTCTGGAAGTCGTTATGTCGGAGGACTGGGCGTCGACTACTACGAAGATCCTTTCGCACGGCTGGACTTTGGTCCTCCAGAGGGATTTGAACCTCCTTCGAACGGGTTATTCACCGCTGGATTCGGATGGGCCGACGAAAGCTTCTCGGTATACGAGCATCCACAAACGTTCGTATTCGAAAACACCGAGGGTTACTCGGCTCAGCGTTTAAAATTAGAAATCGGCGCGTTTAGCCCTTCTGCGAGAGGGTTCCCACCGCAAGAGGTTGGACTACTACTTTCGGAAGAAGGTGCTGAGACTCAGCAATCTGGTGGTACGTGGAGTTCGATTACGTTCCTACGATGGATGCCCGACTGGTTGACTCCAGCTGTTTGGTATTTGGCGGCGCAGCTGTTTGCATTTGTCGTTTTGCCGATAGCGTTCGTTGTGTTCAGACCGTGGCCAGACAGTGGTTACTTGTTCGCAAAACCGCTGGGCCTACTTCTGGTGGCTACTACGACGTGGCTTCTTGTGAGCTCGAACGTACTGCAGTTCAGTTTCTTTGCTGTTCTACTTGCTGTGGCTCTTTTGGCAGTGATCTCGTATCTGTCGATGCGAGCGACTGGCCGCGATCTCATTAACCATGTGCGTTCTAACAAACGGCGATTCATCAGGATGGAATTGCTGCTTTTGGTTGGGTACGTGGCGTTTTTGCTGATTCGAGCGGCGAATCCCGATCTTTGGCACCCGTGGAAGGGTGGCGAGAAGCCGATGGACTTCGCCTACCTGAACGCCGTGGTGAAATCTTCGACGATCCCGCCTTACGATCCTTGGTACGCCGGTGGTTATTTGAACTACTACTACTTTGGTCAGTTTATGATCGCTACGTTGATTCGGTTCACTGGCATCGTTCCATCGGTTGCCTACAACCTCGCTGTTCCGCTGTTGTTCATGTTCACGATTGGCGGCGTCTACGCCATTGTTAGTGGGCTTGCCGAACTTACGCTTAGAGCTAGACGAATACCGGCTTGGTCACGAAAGTCTCCTGTATTTGCAGGGTTGACTGCCGTCGTATTTGTGGCGATCGCTGGAAATATCGATGGTCTAATACAGGTGGTTCAAGGTGCTTCTCGAACATTTTTGCAAGATCAACCCTTCGGATTCTTCGACTTCTGGCGTAGTTCGAGAATGATGGCTCCGGATTCGCCGGGCAACGAGATCACCGAGTTCCCATTTTTCACGTTCCTGTTTGCCGATTTGCACGCACATCTGATTGCGATTCCAATAGCCATCACGGCATTCGCCGCGACTATCGCCGCTTACCTGAGGATTGGTCGAAACCGTCACTGGGCAGAATCGCTATCGGGTCTATTTGTGATCGGTGTATTGATCGGATCACTCAGAGCAATTAATGCTTGGGACTTTCCGACGCAGCTCCTATTGGCAGGTGGCTTCCTAGTCGGTGGACAATTGTTGGCGAGCAATAAATCGTTCTTTGGAAAGATTGTGATTGGCGGCGCTAGTGCGCTGTTTGTTGCTGCGGTTGGGCACGTGGTATTTCTGCCGTTCCATTCAAATTTCGAACTGTTCAACAACGGCGTGATCAAAAGCCAATTCACGACCGATCTCTGGCGATACATCGTTATACATTCACTATTTCTATTGGTGATTTTGAGCTGGCTATTGTTTATGTGGCGAGAAAAACTCGCCGATGCTTTGGCAAGCGTGACGAACGCGCCACTTCCGGGATCGGGATTGGGCGGGTGGACCTGGCAGATCATGCTAGTGCTGGTTGCTGTATCGGTCTCAACCCTCGCCCTTACCGGGTTCGCAACGATTGCGTTCGTCGTGATTTTGGGTGCTTCAGTCCTTGGAGCGGGTGTGGTCGCTCACGGTTCCCGAGTGCCGGGATCGCGATACTCGCTTGTGGCGGTTGGCATGGTCGTGATGGCTATGGCACTCGCAGCCGGGGTCGACATGTTCACCGTCAAAGACGACATCGGTCGAATGAATACGGTGTTCAAGTTCTATTTACAGGCATGGATATTGCTTGCGATGGCTTCGGCTTACTTCCTGTGGTTCCTTTCCGCCGCCGGAAAGCTCTCACTCAGTAGCGTTCGGGCGCCGAGGGGCGTTTGGATGGCCGGACTTGCCGTATTAGTGATCGGAGCGATGGTCTATCCGGTGCTTGGAACCCGAGATCGCAATTCCGAGAGATTTGAATTTAGTGGTCTAGCTCTCGATGGTATGGCGTACATGGAATCGGTTACGTACAACGATCATGAAGGTCCTCTAACTCTGAAGTACGATTTCGATGCAATAACGTGGATGCAGGAAAATATCGAAGGCTCGCCAGTGATTATCGAAGGCATCAGCGATCAATATCGTTGGGGCAATCGAGTTTCGATCTACACAGGTTTGCCCGCGGTTATTGGCTGGGACTGGCATCAGAGACAACAGCGAGTTGGTTACGCATCGACGGTCACGAATCGACGGGTTGAGATTGATAGATTCTTCCACACGACTCTACGCCAGACTGCGATTTCTACTCTCGATAAATACGATGTTAAGTACCTTTACATCGGCGAGATGGAACGAGCAAAGTATCCGGAAACCGGGTTGGAGAAGTTCACAAAAATGGATATCAATGGACTTTTACAGATCTACCCGACCGATGAAATGATCGCAAGTGGAATTGATACACCGGTTGTGATCTACGAATACACTCCGAACGGGTAGAGAGACCGTCTTAAACAAATAAACCGACTACTGGAGTCGGCTTATTCAATTATCTAAAATTGACTCGTTTTAGACTTCAGATTCTTCGGGGACGATCAGGCCATAGTCTTCATCGTGTCGGCGATAGACCACGTTAATTTCGTCGGTTTCCTTGTTTCGGAACACGTAGAAATTGTGACCAAGAAGCTCCATTTGGCCTGCTGCATCCTCTACCGATTCAGATGCCATTGGGTGGCGTTTTGTTCGTACGAGCTGACCGTGTTCGAGAGTGGTAATGCCACTCTCATCAAGTTCAGATACTGACTCTTGCGCCAATTGTTCGGCGATTGCCAAACCGAGTCCGCCTTCAACGGCGCGTCGGGTTTTGTCGGAATAGCGATTCTTATATCGGCTGATCTGCCGAGTAATAGTGTCGGAAACGTGATCGACAGCGGTGTAAGGCGAGTCGCCTCGCATCTCACCTCGAATTACGCCACGATTCAGTCTGATAGTTACTTCAGCTATGAATCGTTCTTCTTCCTTCTTGGTCTGCTCTTTCCTAATTTGAAGGAACACAGGCACCGGATCACGGAATCTTCGATCGAGGATGCTGAGTCGCTTCTCCGCATATGCCCTTATGGCGTCGGTTACAGTCGTGTTGTTGGCGGTGATTGTAAGTTCCAAGTATCCCCCAATTCGAACCGGAAATTTGTTCAATAACCAGGCACCAGCCCGGTACTCCGCTATTCTATGGAACCTGCACCCGATGTGTGATCGAAGGTTCATCGCTCGATCGACTGTATGCATCGTATCTTTACGAATCGCCTGTGGAATCGGCAGTCCATTCGTTAAAATTCGATGATGTGCGGGCGCTCTTTCTGGTGTCATCGAGGTGGAATTGAACTCGGAGGATGAGATTGCGGTTGCCCGAATTCTGGTGGTCGAAGACGTGTTCACGACTGGAAGTACATTGAATGCGGTAGCTGCCACGTTGAAATCTGCGGGCGCAGGCGGGGTTGTCGGTGTTGCGCTGACCGTTCATCCGTTTGGTTCGTTGAAGTAGATGATTCCTAATTGCAAAGGATATGAAGTGAGCGATGAATGCCTGAACTAAAAGCAGTTTTGTTCGATGTGTACGGCACGCTCGCTGGGTTTGATCCCCCCAGGGAGCAAATACAGGCCCAGGCGCTTGAACGGTTCGGGCTAAAAGTCACTGCTTCTGGCATCGACGCTGGGTATCACATGGCAGATGAGTTCATGACTCGCCAAAATTCGACCAAGCCTGTTCGAACGATGAACGGGAACGAGCAGTGGGCATTTTTCGCTCGATTTGAGCAACTCGTACTTAAGGGAGCGGGTCACAAGGTTGACCTAACGCATGCCGGAGAGATTTGGTCAGAGGTGAGGAAGCAGGAGTATCGAATTGCCTTGTTTCCTGACGTGATAGACGGCTTAGAGGGCCTGCGTGAGGCAGGATTGATCGTTGGCGTCGTGTCGAATATGAACTCTACTAGTCAGCGACTGTGCGACGATATGGGTTTGACTGGTCACGTAGATTTTGCGGTGACTTCGGGTGAAACCAGGGTTGAAAAGCCCGACAGGCGCATATTTGAAGCTGCCTTAGTGAAAGCTGACGTTTCGGCGGATGAGGCAGCCTTTGTTGGAGATCAGTTGGAGTCGGATATTTTTGGAGCGGAACAAGCCGGACTTCGACCTATCTTGATTGATCGATACAACGGTCACGCTGGCTACAAATCTCATCCTAGAGTCACCGATATGGAGTCAACAGTCGCTCTAATTGCCGAGATTCGGTCGAAATAGTCAGTATTATCGTCGCCGTAACGGAATCTTGTGTCAGCTGAATTATCCAAAGCGTGCCCCAAGCGTGGAAGAGTCGCTAGAGAAACAATATGAAAATCGAACGCGTTGAATCGATCCTCGCCGGCAACAGCCAGATCGTCAGAATCTTCACCGACAACGGTCTTGTTGGTGTCGGGCAGTCAGCTTGCTGGGGTTATCTCGAAGCCACTGATGCTGTAGTGAAGAAGTTCGCCGACTATCTTGTCGGCAAAGACCCTCTCGATATCGAGCATCACTGGCAGTACATGTACCGAATGGGGCCGTTCCGTGGATCGGTTTTATCGGGTGCCGTGAGCGCAGTTGATATTGCTTTGTGGGACATTAAGGGCAAGGCGCTCGAAGCCCCTGTGTGGCAATTGCTCGGCGGCAAAGTTCGCAACAAGATTCGACTGCATTTGTTGATGGGCGGAGTTCGTCCTGACGCTTCGGATCAGGGAACAACGTCGCAGGGATTGATGTTGAATGCGCGTGAGGCGGTCGAGCAAGGTTTCACTGCGATCAAGACAGATCCGCTGCCTGATGGCTTCCAGTCGATGACGCTGCCTCGACTGATTCACGACACGCGTGAGAACGTGGCTGCAATGCGCGAGGGTGCGGGACTGGATTGCGACATCATTCTCGAAATTCACCGCAAGCTAACGCCGATGGTTGCGATTGCGCTTGCTGAACAATTGGTTGAATTCCAGCCAGCATTTTACGAAGACCCGGTACAGATCGACTCGATTAAGTCGCAGGCTGAGGTCGCTCAGCGAACGACGCTTCCGGTAGCGAACGGCGAGCGCATGCATTCGATTTGGGAATTCCGAGAAATGTTCGAAGCTGGTGGAAGCCAATATGCGCGCCCCGATCTTGGTCTAGCTGGCGGATTCACAGCTGTGAAGAAGATCGCTGCAATTGCTGAGTCGTATCACTCGGCCGTCGTAACTCATAATTTCCTTGGACCAGTGCTGACCGCAGCGGCTTGTGGTCTCGATACATCGATTCCAAACTTCCTGACTCAGGAATATTCCAAAGAAGACGAGCAGCCGTTCAACGCGATGTTCAACTCAGCGTGGCAGCGTGACGGCGGCTACATACCTGTCCCAGACGCCGTCGGTATCGGAATTGACCTAGAAGTCGAAGGCTTCCAGTCGCAGCCGTACGAACCGCGCAACTTGCAGGTCATTCCAATGCGAGAAGACGGCTCAGTCGGCTACTCGGTGTAAGTGCCGAGGGCACGTTTTGTTTAGGACGGTTTTTTTCAATTGAACGTTGAAACTAGCGGGCGTATTTCGCTGAGGTTGCAGGCTGCAGTTTATCGTGAGTCGCTTGCTTTGGTTAAGGCAGGGATTGCTGATGCGGGTGACGTCGACAGAGTCATCACCAACTCGATAGGTCGTCGTTGGTCTGTTGGTGGTCCGTTCGAGATTTGGGAGCAGATTGGTTGGGATCTGGTTCAGGTTATCGCTGGCGAGTTGTTCGCTGATATTTCGGTAGTGACTTCGGCTTCAGAGTTCGCAATTCCAAAAATAAGCCCAAGCCAGACTGTTACCAGTAGTAGTTCCCGATCAACCATTAAATTCCAAAACGTTGCAGTTATAGGTGCAGGACTTTTGGGGCATGGAATTGCCCTTGAGTTGGCTGCTCACGGCAAGCAGGTATTTCTGAACGACGTTTCAGACGATTTGCTGAGCGATGCTTTAGCCAAAGCTCGTGTGGGATTTGGCGCACTCACATCTGTTGGGCGTATTTCTGAAGACCAGATCGAACAAGGTCTTGCGCGTATTTCAACTTCGACGGATTTGGGCGAATCGGTGAAAAGTGCTGATCTGGTGATCGAAGCAGCATCAGAAAATCTCGAACTCAAGAAGAAGATATTTGTCGAGATTGATGCTTCGGCACCCGGTCACGCGGTGCTTGCTTCGAATAGTTCGACATTCGTGCCAAGCGCTTATGGTTCGGTCACCAAACGAACATCGCATGTTGTTGGCATTCACTACTTTAACCCACCGCACTTGTTGCCGGGCATCGAGATTATTACGGGTCCAGATACGTCGAGTGAAGTCGTAAATTTGGTAAAAGAAGAATTCGAGGCGATTGGTAAGAAACCTGCGGTAGTTCGTACCGAAATTCAAGGATTTATCAGTAACCGATTGCAGGTCGCACTGCTTCGTGAGGCTATGTCGACTGTCGAGAACGACGAAGCTACTGCATCCGAAATCGACGAGATAGTTCGTAGTGGCTTCGGACCGAAGTTCGCTGAAATCGGAGTGTTTGGATCGGTTTCACATTCAGATATGTCCGACCTGTTCTCGGAACTCAATAACGATCGTGTCCTACCGAGTCTATTTCTCGACAAAATCAATTCAGGCGATCTTGGGGTGAAGACCGGTAAGGGCTTTTACGAGTGGACACCTGAGTCAGTTGAGATTTGGCGAGCCAATATGGCCAATTCGTTACTCCATATGGATTGAATTTGACCACTCTCGACCAGTAGCGCACGGCTAGTTGGCGCGGTAGTCTCCGAAGATACGTTTTATTGAACCGGAGAGAAACTTGCCAGACGCCTCGACTAATCCGCACCGCCTACCCTCGTTCGTCGTTCCTTCGCACTATCGAATACACCTCGAACCCAATCTCGATGAAGCCACGTTTGCTGGCACTGTCGAAATCGAAGTTGAGGTAGGTCAGCGAACCGATAATATCCAGATCAACTCGGCTGACCTGCAAATTTCTTCAGCATCCGTACTCGACGCAGTTGGCGGCGAAATAGTCGCTACGGGCACCGAGCACGACGAAGATATGGAGCGGGCGACTCTGAGTTTTGACTCAGAATTGGCAACCGGACCGTACACGATCGTCGCTAAGTTCACTGGAGTCCTGAACGACCTGCTTCATGGGTTCTACCGTTCTGTGTTTACCGACGACGACGGCGTTGAGCACACAATCGCAACTACACAGTTCGAGAGCACCCACGCCCGGCGTGCCTTCCCATGTTTCGACGAACCTGCCTTCAAGGCTTCTTTTGGTGTGACTCTTGTAGTTCCGGAAGATGAGTTCGCTGTCTCGAACGGTCCTGATATTTCTACTACCGATCTTGGCGACGGACGAAAGTCGATTTTGTTCGAAGACACGATGGTGATGTCGACCTACTTGGTCGCATTTATCGTTGGTCCGTTCGAGGCTACTGATCCTGTAGATGTCGACGGTGTACCACTACGAATCGTTCACCCGATAGGTAAAGGTCACCTCACCGACTACTCGCTTGAGGCGGGTGCATTCGCACTGAAATTCTTCTCTGAGTACTACGGAATTCCGTACCCTGGTCAGAAGCTCGACATGGTTGCCGTGCCTGACTTTGCGTTCGGTGCGATGGAAAACCTTGGCTGTATTACGTACCGAGAAGTGCTGCTTCTCGTCGACAAGTCACGTTCGACCGAGCCTGAACTGCTTCGGGTTGCCGACGTTATTGCTCACGAAATCGCTCACATGTGGTTTGGTGACCTCGTGACAATGGAGTGGTGGAACGGAATTTGGCTGAACGAGGCGTTCGCTACGTTCATGGCGACGATGTGTTCAGACAATTTCAATGCCGAATGGGGTCGATGGAACCAGTTCAGCTTAGAACGTTCGATGGCGTTCGATGTCGACTCACTTGCGAACACACGTCCGATCGAGGTCGAAGTGAACTCGCCGGTCGATGCTGAAGCCATGTTCGATCTTTTGACTTACGAAAAGGGCGGATCGGTTTTGCGAATGCTCGAGCAGTACTTGGGCGAGCAGGAGTTCAGGGACGGAATTTCCTACTACTTGAACAAGCACAAGTACGGAAACACGGAAACCAACGATCTGTGGGATGCAATTGAGCACGTTACTCAGCAGCCAGCACGTCGTATCATGGATTCGTGGATTTTCCAGAAGGGCTACCCGCTGGTGAGTGCTTCGATTTCAGAAGATGGATCAACGATTTCACTTTCACAGGATCGATTCCTGTACACCGAAGGCGAAGAAGCCGACACCACGATTTGGTCAGTTCCGGTTGTGCTGAAAGTCGGTACTGCTTCTGGAGTCGAAGAAATTCGATATTTGCTCGAAGATAAGTCGGCCGAACTCGCTTTGGAATTACCAGCGGAATGGGCGACTGCGAACGCAGGCGGAAGCGGATTCTTCCGAGCTCGCTATTCACTTGAGATGCTCAAATCTCTTTCGGGCAGCATGTTCGAAAATCTCACTCCGATCGAACGATACGGTCTGGTGGACGACACCTGGTCGTCAGTCATGGCAGGGCGTACTTCGGCCACTGACTTTTTGGAATTCGCACGAAGCTTCCAGTCTGAAACCGACCTCGACGTATGGACGGTTCTCTCCGGTTGCCTTGCCGGTCTAGACAAGCTGGTCGAAGGGGAAGCGAAGTTGCAGTACAAGGCTGCGGTTCGTGATTTGGCGCAGCCAGCATTGGATCGACTTGGATGGGAACCTTCCGACAGCAACTCATCTCGTGATCTCGAACTACGAGGATTATTCATTCGCTTGCTGGCTAACGTCGGTGACGATGACCTTGCGCTTAAGAATGCTGGCGATTTGCACGATTCTTACTTGATCGACGCTGGTTCAGTCGAACCGAACATTGCCGCAGCTGCGACTGGCATTGTTGCCTCTAAGGGCGACTCGGCACAATACGAAGTGTTTTTAGACAAGCACCACAATCCGAGCACACCGCAGGAAGAACGACGATACCAGTCGGCACTTTCAGCATTCCCGGGTGAAGCTGAGATAGATCGAACTATGGCGATGACGCTAGATGGCACGATTCGAACTCAGGATGCTCCGTACTTGTTGGCTGTTTGCATGCGAAACAAGGAACAGGGCTTCCGGGCTTGGGAATTTGTGAAAACCAACTGGGAGAAGATCAACAAGGACTTCCCGGCGAACTCGATCGTTCGAATGCTTTCGGGTGTGACTTCGTTGAGCAAGCCTGAGCAGGCTGCCGATGTGATTGCGTTCTTTGACGATCACGAGGTTCCGCAAGGGCAATTGACGCTTCAGCAGACGCTAGAGAAGCTACGTGTGAACGTTGCGTTACGAGAGCGCGAGAGCGGATCGTTTAGCGATAGTTTGATGGGATAGAACCTTTTTACTCTGGTATTTATCCGGTCGGCGATATCACCCTC
>CAWVRY010000028.1:0-26647 GCA_963932695.1 uncultured bacterium
CTCTGGCTTCTCGACTTCTTTTTCGACGATGACGGTCTCTACAACTTCAACTTCTCTTTCGACGATGACGGTCTCTACAACCGTAACCGTTGAGTCATCTGCTGCGCACGAAATCGCCACAATCATCAAAACTGAAAACAATGCTGCGCTAACTATCACGCGACCAATTCTGGCTACGTACTTATCCATTACTAGGGTCCCTTAACTAGTGCCGATATAGGATCCATGAAAACCATTTTAGTAGTTCGTCAGTACGTCCTAAATCATTCGTATGTAGAAATCCTTACCTAAACCATACACAATTAAATTGATACTGCAAATACTAATTAATGAAAACTATGTGAGTAAATTTTCTTTATTGATTCACTCGTAGATTCATAGAAGCGCATTGACGATTCCCTTACACAAACTTTTTTGTTCGCATATGCGCATTAATCACTTAATGTATTTACTTAGAAGCGAGCATGACCCTACGATGGGCGAACAAAATCTTCACCAAACGTGTCCTCCATAAATAAGGCACGGGTAACAAACTAACAACTACAATCTGACATACGAACAGACATATAGTTCATTGCTGCTACTGAGTGGTCGACGAAATCGATTTCCCTGAAGAAGTTCTCGTCGGTGGTTGGATAAATGCCAGCCCGAGCCCTCAGGTGACACGAGCGTACAAATCTGAACAAGACGGCCTCGTCGTCATCGAGGTTGTGATTCCTGAATAATTTGAAGTTGAAGCGGGCGAAAACCCGACGCAGATATGGGACCTAGTCGACACAATCGAGCCCGACTCAACCTACGAATTCCTTGTAGTTAAATAAGCCCAACAACGCTTAAACGCCGAACCATCCAATCACGAAAGAATCTAAGTGAAAAGCCCCCTACGAACTGCGCTAATTCTCATCGCAGCAATCACCTTGATCGCAATTGCCGTGTCTTGCTCATCGAACGGCTCAGATGACGATCCGACTGCAACAACCCCGGCTTTGGCAACGGCACGCCCAACTATCACCCCAGTTCCGACTGCAACCAACACTCCTGGGCCAACGGCAACTCCTGAACCAACGGCGACTCCTAGCCCAACACCGAATCCGACTTCTACACCGAATCCGCCTGATTCTCACGTTAACGAAATGGGACGCCTATTCGTCGAAAAGGGCATCGACTTCTCGACCCTGTTCGTCCAAACAGTCGGCGCAGCCAAGTGGCCATCAGCGGCTCTCGGTTGCCCGGAACCAGGGACATTCAATGACACAAGTGAAGCCCCATACAGCGGCTTCTATTACATCATCAGTAATGGATCTACGACCTGGGAATACCACGCCAATACAGACGACTCGGTAGTCATACGGTGCGATGAGCGAACGCCTTCGAACGCTCCACTCGTAAATATTACCGAGCAAGCCAAACTCTCCGATTCCTCCAATCTCACTCTCATGCGAAGAGATTTCTCCACCGGAAAATTTGAAGTGAATAGAGAGATGACTACAGACGACATGGCACGTGTTATCGCTCTCTTTAATCAGGACTCCGGAATCTCGTACGTAGCTCCGTGTACGACGATATTCAGACTCGATTTCGTCACCAGCGACGGAACGCGAGAAATCGAATTCATCTGCGAAGAAAATTACAAAGCATTCGATATCTACTGGAACGAGCTCCACGGAACCGCCCCAATACTCGGCTATATCATCGGCCCATACCTCACAGGCAATCCAATTCCTCAACTTCCAACCGAAACCCCGTAGGAAGCCCAGTAAACGAGGGCACAAACCTGATGACCGACGAACTAGCGAATAGGCGACTCAAGGCAGGCAAGCTACCTGCCGACCTACTCGCCAATTTCCTGAGCGATATCACAACTCCCGACCCAAGAATATTGCTTGGCCCAAACGTTGGAGAAGACGCCGCGTTCATTTCCTTCGGCAGCAAAACGCTCATCGCCAAATCCGACCCCATTACGTTCGCCACCGATCGCATCGGCTGGTATGCAATTCAAGTCAACGCCAATGACATCGCAGCGTCTGGTGGCACTCCGAAATGGTTCCTCGGAACACTATTTCTACCTGAAAACGAACCAGCTTCTACAGCCAGAGACATATTCGCCCAACTCCAAGAAGCAGCAACTGAATTAGGAATTATGCTAATAGGCGGACACACCGAAATTACGATCGGGCTACCTCGACCAATAATCGCAGGAACCATGCTGGGCGAAGCTGCGCCGTCCGAAACAGTAAAAACATCTTCCGCCAACTTCGGCGACGACGTAATTCTCACTTCGGGTATAGCGATCGAAGGGACGGCAATAATCGCTCGAGAAAGCAAATCGGCACTTATCTCGGCTGGGCTAACAAAGCAGCAGATCTCCGAAGCGGCGGAATTCCTCGACTCTCCCGGAATATCGGTCGTAAAAGCTGCCAGCATAGCCACATCAACCGGCTATGTCACAGCTATGCACGATCCGACAGAAGGTGGCCTGGCCGGAGCATTAGACGAAATGGCACGAGCCTCTAAAAAAGGAATCGCCGTCGACGCCGATCGGATACTCATATACCCAGAAACAAAAGTAATATGCACCGCTCTAGATATCGATCCATGGGGACTAATCGCTTCTGGTGCTCTAATCGTCACTTGCGACCCAAGCGGCTCCCAAGAAATCGTCGACTCGCTTGAGAACAACGGCATACCCGCAAACATCATTGGGAAGATCACAAGCTCAGAAAACGGACTAACTCGAACTTCAAATGGAATCACCGAATCTCTTCCAGTTTTCGAACGAGATGAAATAGCCCGGCTCTATTCAACTTAACCCCGAATTTCACGTATGTTCCTTTCTCACCCTTAATTTCATCAAACAATTAGAATGAAATAACAAACACGCTTAGGCGTGCTGATGAGAACCAATTAAATTGGCAACCTACAGGCAAACCTGCGATTTATGACAACCACTCAACAAATCGGATCCGCCAAGGATCTAATGCACTCGGTTCACCAGTACCTGCCATCCGATCGCGCCTCCGCTGTAGAACACTCACTTGAGTACGCCGTCAACGCTCACGACGGTCAAGTACGTGACTCCGGCGAGCCGTTCGTAGTTCACCCAATCGCAACCGCCCTTCGACTCGCTGATATGCGACTCGATGTCACTACGATTCAAGCCGCACTGCTCCACGATGTAATAGAGGATTGCGGCATAAGCTTCGAACAACTCGAAGCTGAATTCAGCACTGAAGTCGCAAAACTCGTTAATGGCGTTACCAAGCTTAAACGTCTCGATTTGATCTCCGAATCTGGTGCGATGATGAAGCAGATCGCAACTCCAGAAGCAACCCGTGCAGCATCACTACGCAAGATGCTAGTAGCGATGGCTGAAGACGTACGAGTCGTACTGATAAAACTCTCCGACCGCTTGCACAACATGCAAACGCTCGAACATCTTCCCGTGCCAAAGCAACAGCGGATCTCACGAGAAACGCTCGACATCTACTCGCCTCTAGCCCACCGCCTGGGCATGTACGACATCAAATGGCAGCTCGAAGATCAAGCCTTCCGATACCTGATGCCCCGCCAGTACAAATCGATATCTCGACTCGTAAGTCGGAAACGTGCTGAGCGAGAGATTTATACCGAAGCAGCCGTAAAGGCAATCAAAGGCCCGCTCGACAAAGCCGACATCACATGCCGAGTCGATGGACGAGTCAAGCACCTCTACAGCACCTACAACAAGCTCCAACGCTACGAACGTATGGGTCGTAAGTTCGACGAAATTTACGATCTAATCGCTATTCGAGTAGTCACTGACGATCTGGGTTCTTGCTATGCAGCACTTGGCGTCGTTCACTCAAAATGGCGCCCGGTACCCGGCCAGTTCGACGACTACATCGCCAGCCCTAAAGAAAACATGTACCAGTCACTGCACACTTCAGTGCGTGGCCCAGGCAACTTCCCAATTGAAGTGCAAATTCGTACTCAAGAGATGCACGAAATCGCCGAAGAAGGTGTCGCCTCTCACTGGATGTACAAAGAAGGCGAAGACGGCGTACCGAAGGTCGACAACTTTGATACGAAGATGTCGTGGCTTCGACAACTTCTCGACTGGCAGCGTGAGGTTTCTGGCGACGATGAATACCTCGCCACGGTTAAAACCGACATTCTGCAAGACCAAGTATTCGTCTACACACCCAAGGGCGACGTCAAAGACCTTCCAGCAGGTGCAACGCCTATCGACTTCGCTTACCGCATTCACACCGACCTCGGGCACAACACAGTCGGTGCCGTCGTAAACGGCAAGCTCATAGCTCTAAACACACCTCTAAACAACGGCGATGTCGTAGAAATACGCAAAGCCAGAATCCCTCGTGGTCCAAGCCTTGATTGGCTGAACCTCGACCTCGGATATCTCATCACAGGTAGTGCCCAGACCAAGGTCAAGCAGTGGTTCCGCAAACAGGAACGACAAAGCAACGTGCGACGAGGCAAGGATCTACTCAAGAAGGAACTCCACCGACTCGGTCTCAAATACAACGAGAAAGAGATCGTCGCCAGCCTTGACTACGATGATTTCGACGATCTATCCGAAGCACTCGGAACCGGTCAAATTTCGGTTGGGCGAGTTGCTGAAACACTTAACCCGACACCCGACGAAGTGTTCAAGCCAGAAGTTTCTTCAGGTAAACCTCCTACCGATCAAATCAAGGGCCTTTTCGTTATGGGTGAACCAGGTCTCCTCACTAGAATCGCCCATTGCTGCAGCCCTGTCCACGGCGACGAGATCACCGGGTACTTAACTCGCGGCAGAGGCGTGACAGTACACCGACAAGGCTGTTCTATTCTCCGCGACCGAGAAGATACTGATCGTCACTTGCCCGTCGCATGGGGCCACTACGAGACGACTTACGCCTCTCGTTTGCAGATAAAAGCATTCGACCGAGTTGGACTGATTCGAGACATCACAAATGTCGTTTCATCTGAAAACGTAAATATTCACTCACTCACATCAGACGAAGACGACAAAACTAATGCCTGTACAGTGTCACTTACGGTGTACACTACTGGGGTTGAGCAGTTAAGTCGGCTCTTCTCCCGCGTGGAAACGATCCCAGGTGTAGACAACGTCTTCCGGGTCAGCGAAGCGCCGAGTCTGTAGCAATACAAACTCAAAATCGCATAAAATCGTTTACACAGCATTCAGAACAGTTATCAAGGAACATCAATGCCCGCCGCTAAAACTTTGCGCGCTCAGACCCGCAAAGCCGATCGCAATCGATCGACTCGATCATTCACTCGCAGCCGTGTACGAGCTGTTGCAGAAGTTCTCGAAACCGGTTCAAAGACCGACGAGTCAGATGCAACACTAACCAGTGCAATCTCTGCGCTCGACAAAGCAGTTACTAAAGGTGTCATGCACCGAAACGCTGCCGCTCGCAAGAAGTCTCGACTCACCAAGCAGTACAACAAGCTTTCTAGCTAACTTGGGATAGACCTTTTGACTCAGGGTCCGCAAAACTCCCCAGAGCGCGAGCATGACCATGCGGCCGATACCCATCGGCCCGGTCCACCGTCACAAGCCGACGACACCCAGTTCAACTGGCGAATCCATCATCCTTTCGAAGGCGTGGAAAACCGAGTCGCGGTCGAAGTAGCCCCGTGGAATGGACTGATCCCACGCTGGCGATTCGTCATACCTGGCGATTTCAAAGGTACCTACAAATGGGGCATCGGCCCTGTAGGTTCAGGGGAAATCGACGAAGACGTAAAACGACCCGCAAAAGACGGCCCGATTCAGATGGTTAATGGACCTCTCGTTGTATGGTTCGGCGGTCATGAGTCACTTTCGACCAAACAGTCCGCATATCTCGTCTTCGAAGGTGAACCGCCGCACTATGTTGCATTTGGCCATTCTGAAACGGTTGGCGGCCCTCCAGGTAATCTCGAAGGCATCTCGTTCGGCGACGATCACCCGACTCACCCGAACGCTCACATAGATCCATCACACAGTCACTCGCAACCAACAGCTCCGCCACCGCCTGACGGATTCGACCCGCATGCCGGACATGATCACGCAGGGCACGACCACGATCACAGCCACGATGGGCATGATCACTCGGCTGACGATCACTCAGGGCACCAGCACTAAAACTCGCTCGTTGTTGGTTGGACTTGCTCTTTTAGTCATATTCGTTTCGTCCGCGTGATGATCTGAATCATCGAACGTTGGAGCCGTTCCGACTGTCGATCTAATTCCGCTCCAAACTCCCACCCCGGAAATCGTCTACGTAACGGTCGTAGTGACGGCGACCACAGAGCTAACCACGCAGTCTACGCCAAGTAGTGCGACTTCACCCGTGAACGCCACCTAGGCTGATTCAGCACCTTCACCAACCCCTAGCACTCCAAGTCTAGTTTCCGGCCCAAGTGCCAACGCTCTCACCAGCATCTCCAACACCCACAGCACTCGCCCTGCCAATACAGACGTCCACGGCGGCCATCCTTTTCTCGCCGACCATTCAAACGATCTCGCCAACACCAACGACGACTGATCCCACGTCTTCGACGATTTCACCTTCTCCGCAGTCCACAGCAACACCGACCGCCACGAGCGTGCCAGTCCCAACCGTGACAAGTATGCCGGCAGCCACCGCAACGACGGTGCCGACGTCCATCCCTGTCCTAATAGCTGGATTCGACCCGTTCAAAGACGACCATAACTGCGGTGATTTCACCGATTTGCAAACTGCGCAATCATTCTTCGTCGCTGCGGGTGGCCCAACCGACGGCACCGCCTGCGAATCCCTTCCTGGAGCGACGTAATCACCGGAAAACTATTGTTCGCCCTTCGCTCTGACTTTTCAGAATCAATCGCCGAACACGCCCAATCCGTACAACTTACCAAATGTCATCCTGAGCATGTCCAGGACAACACGTAAGCCAGCAAAGGTCATTGAGGCCTCGATCATCAATCTCAATGACATAGTAAACTTGCTCACCTCACTAATAATTCCCCAGCACCCCCAACTGCTAAAAGAAAACAACGCACCCGTTGCGAACTTATGATCGCAATTCGTGACACGTTGAATTGACACGGAACAGTGTCGACTGGTAATTTTCAGAACATTAGTGCGAAAATTCACGCACTGATGAGTCTCCGGCCAGACCAACCAGCTCAGGAAAAGAACAGATGAAAAAGCTCTCCGAAAAACAGTTATTGATACTGTCGTTTATCGAGGAGTTCATCGACGAACACGACTACCCGCCCTCTATTCGGGACATTCAGACCGGGTGCGACATCACGTCGACGTCGGTCGTTTCTTACAACCTCGATCGACTTCAAGAACACGGCTACTTGAACCGCCACTCCGAAGTTTCAAGGGGTCTGAGCCTCTCGAAC
Organism: uncultured bacterium; assembly: GCA_963932695.1. GTDB lineage: Bacteria > Chloroflexota > Dehalococcoidia > Lucifugimonadales > Lucifugimonadaceae > Lucifugimonas. The sequence goes on from CAWVRY010000028.1 coordinate 7,388, forward strand.
CAGCGAGACGCCGCACCTGAGCCAATTTCTATCGACACTGTAGCCGTACCACTGCTCGGAACTATCGCAGCTGGCTCACCGTTCCCGATGCCAGAGAACGACACTTGGTCCGATCTCTCTGGCTCTGAACTCATCGATCTCCCCCAGGCAATCACCGGCACTGGCGATGGCGTCTACGCCTTAAAGGTGAGAGGCGAATCGATGATCGACGCTCTTATCTCAGATGGAGATCTAGTCATCATGGAACAAGCGTCATCCGTACGAAACGGCCAGATGGCAGCAGTGCGCATCAAGTCCGACAACACAACTACGTTAAAGCATTACTATTCGGAAGGCCCAAGAACTCGCCTAGAGCCAGCCAACTCGCAAATGGAGGCAATGACGTTCCTATCAGAAGACATCGAAGTCCTCAGCCGAGTGGTAGCCGTCTGGCGATACATGGGCTAACGGCAACGGTCAGCTCCACAGAACTGCCAAATCTGAGGTAGGTACGAACAAAACCTCACGCCTCAGATATGCGCCTACTGACTCTCGGCGTATACTTGAACATGAACCCTCGCTTCAATTTAACAAGTCCCGAACAAACTAGGGACAACTCGGAGCTTTATCTGTGCTGCAGAACTTTGGCATCTGGCAAATCGCCCTCATACTCGTAATCGTCTTGCTTCTCTTCGGAGTAGGCAAACTGCCGCAAGTCGGCAGAGGCATGGGACAGGCCATCAACGAGTTCAAATCCGCCGTCGACACCAAGGGCAAGAAGTCCGATTCCGACACTGGCGATAAAGACGACGACGACGCTAAATCTAGCTAGTCAGTCCTAGGTCAACCGACGAACCAGTCAAGACGACAACAACGTCCTAATTAGTCGCGTCCGCGCTCTGCCAGCTTTACCAGCGCCAGACCAATCCCAAATAACCCCATTACAGGAATCGCTACGATCACCTGTGAAATCGGATCGGTAGGCGTCACCGCCGCTCCGAAAACAAACGCGAGCAAGATCATCCAACGGATCTTGCTCATTACCCATTTCGATTTGATCAATCCGATTTTCGCCAGTAGATACATTACGATCGGCAATTCGAATATCGTGCCCAGCCAGAAAACGATACCAACTGTCATCGACACGACAGATGCCGCCGTAATCGTAGGCACAGCCAAGCTACCCTGGAACTCCAACATGAACTCGAACAATCGAGGTATCAGAATCAGATAAGCAAACGTCGCCCCGATAGCGAACGAAACCAGCGCACCGGGAATCAGGAAATAAACGTACTTCCGTTCGCCAGATTTCAAACCAGGCTGGAAGAACCGTGACATCTCGAACAAGAAATAAGGCAGTGCAGCAGTCAGCCCAACCATCACCGCCAACTTGGCAGCAGCAACCCACGCTTCGGTAAGCGTTAGTTGAACAATGTCGCCGCCTGCAGCCTCGATCAGCTCACGGGTATTTGCGGTGAACTGGTTGAATATCCAACGAAAATTCACCACCGCGATCGCTATGAATATCACCGAGATGATCGCTACCCGAAAAAGTCGACGCTTCAGTTCGTTCAGGTGCGAGAGAACCGACATAGCGTTGTCGTTCACGACTTCACCTCACCCGAATCACGACTCAACGAATCAGATGCCGTAGTCGAACTCTCATCCCCATCAAGCACCTCAGGCGGACCAGTCTTCTTGGCTGCCGACGAACTGTCATAATTTCCAGAAATATCCAGATCAGGAATGGCGTTACGCACTTCGGAATCAACTTGAACTGGCGGTCGACTGGATTTCCAATCCCTAGGAATCGACTTGTCGACTGCCTCGTTCGCCTTGCGAAGTTCCTCGCCCACCTGATCCAGCTTCAAATCGTCTTCTAGTGATTGCACGCTCTCTTTGATGTCATCAATCCCGACCTGCTCTTTAAGGTCCTCAAGATCAATCGCCTCGGTAATCAATGACTGAAGCGCATCACGCTGCCGCTTCAAATCCGTATACATCTTGCGGCCATCTCGAATGCCTTCGAGCAAACGCTTCGGACCAAGCACGAACAGAGCTATCGCCCCAATGAGCAATACCTCGAATCCACCAAGTCCAAAGAAGCTCACTTCAACGACTCCATATCACCAGAAACACCAAACACCGAATGATCCGGGCATACGAGCGATGCACCAATCTCAAAACCAGATTTTTCTAACAAATCACTCGTTGCACACATGGGCAGCCCAACAACGTTCAAATAACACTCATCGTAACTCGCAACCGGAGCGAAAGAAGAATCCTGAATCCCATAACCACCCGCTTTATCGAGAGGCAGGCCAGTTGAAACGTACTCAGAAATTTCATTGTGTTCTAGATTACGGAAAACAACTGATGTACTCACGGATTTGGTGTGAGATTCTCCGACAGGATTTACGATAGCAACCCCGGTAACCACATGGTGCCGACGTCCATTCAATCGGTTCAGCATGTCGTTGGCTTGCTCTGACGATTCAGGCTTTCCGAGCACTTCGTTCTCGAAAACGACAATCGTATCTGCACCAAGGACAAACTCACCAACGTTCGATCCAGCCACATTAAAGGCCTTGGCAAACGCAAGTTCCTGTACAGCCGAAACAAGATCAGCCCCTTTGGCCAAAATAGCGTCTTCATCAACTGATGCAGGCTGAATATCTAAAACAATCCCAGCATCAGCAAGAATTCCGGCACGACGCGGCGACCCACTAGCAAGCACCAATTTTGTGCCAGATGAACGCAGCATCGCAGCTAATCCTGAGTCCCTTGAAACGACACTACGCTGATCGTCTCAACGTGTCGAGTCTGCGGGAACATGTCGACCGGTCGAACGGTATCGAGCTTGTACATCCCACCTTCGCATAGAAGATCGAGATCCCGAGCCATCGCCGCGGGCTCGCAGGAAATCATCAACACTTTCTTAGGCTGCAGCTTCTTAACCGATTCCAAAACGTCCGGGTGACACCCAACTCGAGGCGGATCAAGCAGAAGCACATCAACTGAATCTTCGTCCTCCCACTCGGCCATGACGTGTTCAGTCTTGCCCTCGATGAATTCGACGTTCGTAGTGCCGTTCAAATTTAGATTGGCATCCTCGATCGCTGATGCCGACTCTTCGATTCCGATAACTCGCTTCACATATGGCGACATCAACACCGCAAACACTCCAACACCACAGTAGGCGTCGACCATAATTTCGTCGCCGCCAAGCTCAAGCAGCTCACGAACTTCATCAACAGCACGTGACAACTGACCCGTATTCACCTGAAAGAACGACGAAGCTGCCACCCTGAATCGTGAACCTCGAACCTCTTCTTCGTAATGCTGTTCACCCGTAACGAGATCCAATCCCACAATTTCCATCTTTGGTTGAACAAGCATCGAATCGGTATTCACTCCGACTCTGATAGACATCTGGGTCTGACCTTCCATCTTGTCCTGAACAAGGGAGATCGTATCGTTCACCTTCTCGTCCATCAGCAAGCACTCTTCAATGCGCACGAACTGCCGAGTCACTGCGTTCTTGTACCCGACCTCACCAGCATCCTCGTATTTGCCGATCGTAAATCGACCGTGGTTCCGGTATTTGAGTCGCTTCTCACTCTCAACCGTCAAGTCGACATCGACGCCAGAGAGATTCTCGTAGTTGGCGATCTCACGCTGCACTCGCTCGCGTTTCAGTTGAAGCTGATGACCGTACGAAACGTGCTGCCACTGACACCCGCTACAAGCCAGAAAATACTTACACTTCGGCTCAATTCGATCGGCAGCAGGCTCAAGCACTTGCGCAACAATCGCCGCTATTCGCTCTGGAAACTTCTTCTGAACCTCGGCAATTACTACCTCGCCAGGAAGTCCACCCGACACGATAATCGGTGCACCATCGATCTCAGCGACAGTATCACCAGCATCGTTAATCGCACCCAGCGTGATCTCGAATTTGTCCCCTGGGTTCAAATCGATATGTGCGGTCAAATCTGGACCGTTATAGCGCTGTCGCCTCTTACGCTTTGCCATTACGAAATTCGTGCCTCAAACGTGAATCACGAGACTCACAAAACCAATATCTAGTCGATTGAAAAAATACCCTGTCTGTTATTCTGAACTAGTTCAGGTCACGATGCGCCCAACTCGGCGCGAATCATGGCCACCAAATGGTCAATTCTTCCTAATCTAATCGAAAACAAATTATTGGTTTCAAAGTCAGAAAACCCAGGATCGCCATCAGTCGAGAGACGGCTACCCGACTGGTTCAAAGTAAAAGCCCCCGGCAGCGAAAACTTCCTTGAAATTCGCAATAAGATCAAAGGCGCAAGCCTGAACACGGTCTGCGAAGAAGCAGCATGCCCAAACATCGGCGAATGCTGGGAGCGAGGCACGGCCACGTTCATGATCCTTGGGGACACCTGCACTCGGGCGTGCTCATATTGCAACGTGAAAACTGGCTGGCCCGGAACCGTCGACCAAGCTGAACCGATCCGTGTTGCCTCAACCGTGAAGCAAATGGAACTCAACTACACCGTAATTACATCGGTCGATCGCGACGATCTGCCTGACTACGGCTCAGGAATATTCTCGGAAACGATCAAGCAGGTTCGACGAACCACTCCCGATTGCAAAATCGAAGTATTGATCCCTGACTTCGAAGGCGAATTCGAGTCACTCGAACGAGTCATCAACGCCGGGCCTCACGTTCTGAACCACAACATCGAAACTACTCGACGAGTATTCAAAAAGGTCCGACCCCGCGGGAACTACGATCTTTCTCTCGAACTGCTGAAACGGGTCAAAGAGATCAACCCGTTCATGCCCTCGAAATCTGGGATGATGGTCGGCCTCGGCGAAACGAAGCCAGAAATCCTTCAAACCATGAACGACCTGCGCGAAGTAAACACCGACCTACTTACAATCGGCCAGTATCTCAGACCTTCCAAGCGGCATCACCCGATCATCCGCTTCTACCGGCCTGAAGAGTTCAAAGAGCTCGAAGATGAAGGTCTAAAAATGGGATTCAAGCACGTAGCCGCAGGACCACTCGTCCGCAGCTCGTACCATGCCGACGATCAGCACAACGCCGCAATCGACAAGATCCTCGATTCCGCAAACTCCAAAAGCTAACCAGTGTCGACCCTCTACGTTGTCGCAACGCCAATCGGAAACCTCTCCGACATTTCACAGCGCGCCACAGAAATACTCTCAACAGTATCCACAGTCGCCGCCGAAGACACACGCGTCTCCCGGAAACTACTAAACCACATCGGAGTTTCGCCCCGACTCGAAAGTCTCCACGAACACACCTCGCCTGAGCGACTTCAAGCACTCGTAGAACAACTTGAACTCGGCGACATGGCAGTCGTATCCGACGCCGGAACACCCGGAATAAGCGATCCCGGATCAGCTCTAGTCGCCGCAGCAGTAGAAGCCGGGCACGATGTCATACCGCTCCCCGGCCCATCGGCAATTGTCAGCGCGTTATCCATCACCGGTTGGTCGTTCGATCGATTTCTCTTTCTAGGATTCCTCCCACGTAAAAAGAACGAGCAGCTGGCGACACTTGAAAACGCCTCGCAAGAGCCCGGACCCGTAGTCGCGTACGAGTCGCCACATCGAATAAAAGCGACTCTCGAAAACATCAACAACACGTTCGCAGATCGACAATTGGTCATCTGCCGAGAGCTCACCAAGTTCTACGAAGAAACTTTCCGTGGAACAGCCGCCGAAGCAATCCTCCATTTCAACACGCAACCGAAAGGCGAGTTCGTCGTTGTCATTCAAGGTGCCGGCAAATCAGCCAACACTGAACTTTCCGACGATGAAATTTCAGAAGTCCTCGTAAACCTGAAAGAAAACGGCCTCAGTGGACGAACCCTCGTCGAACGCGCCGTCGAGATAACCCGTGCACCCAAAAACCGCATCTACCAACTCTCGCTGAATAAAGATTCAAAGTAAGCAAAATAGTCGAATTCCATCACAACTTAATGATCACGAATTCATGATGACTCCAACACGACCGACGCTATAATAAATCTCATAATGAAACCGTCGTCGGCAGGCGAAATCGACCCGCCGTCTCAGCTAGCCCAGTAAAAAACCGGAAATTCACTTGCCTCGTAAAATTCTTGTCGCCGTCGCATGGCCGTACGTAAACGGCGAACCTCACCTCGGCCACATCGCAGGCATGAACGTCCCAGCCGACATCTTTGCTCGATACCACCGAATCATCGGCAATGAAGTCGCAATGGTCTCCGGCTCCGACATGCACGGCACTCCTACCGCCCTCAAAGCAGCCGAAGAAGGCGTCGAACCAGAAGTAGTAGCAACTCGATACCACGACATCTGGAGCAAAGCCCTCACTGACATGTCGTTCTCCTATGATCTGTACACACACACACACACCGATCGTCATATCGAAGTCGCCCAAGAGTTATTTACCAAGCTTCTGGAAAATGGTCACTTAGTTGAAGCAACCCAATCGATGCCGTTCTCGGAAACCGAACAGCGTTTCCTATCCGATCGATTCGTAGAAGGTACTTGCCCGCACTGCGGACACGAATCAGCACGTGGCGATCAATGCGATAACTGCGACCGAACGCTCGACCCTATCGATCTGATCAACATCCGAAGCAAGCGCGATGGCTCGACTCCGGTCTTCAAAGACACCACCCACTACATGCTAAAACTTGGAGATTTTCAAGAAAAGCTAGAAGAATGGATCACGGGCCAAGACGATTGGCGAGCCAACGTTCGCAATCAAACACTCGGAATGCTTCGAGAAGGACTCCACGACCGAGCCATCACTCGCGACATAAATTGGGGAGTTCCAGTTCCTCTTGAAGGCTGGGAATCGAAGCGAATCTACGTGTGGTTCGAAGCCGTAATTGGCTACCTATCAGCCACACGAGCGTGGGCCGAGCAAAACGGAACTCCAGACGAATGGAAAAAATACTGGGTCGAACCTGAAGGCGAGTCGTACTACTTCCAGGGCAAAGATAACGTCTCGTTCCACACCATCATGCTGCCTTCCATACTTCTCGGCAGTGGCGATCTAAACTTGCCAACCGATGTAGTCGCAAACGAATATCTAAACATTGGTGGAGCCGACTTCTCGAAGAGCACAGGCAACGCCATTTGGGTAACCGATTTCCTCTCACGATACGAAGCCGACCCGCTCCGCTACTACCTATCATCGATAATGCCGGAAACATCAGACTCCGATTTTACATGGGAAGGATTCCACGCGGCAAACAACAACGAACTTGTTGCTACGTTCGGGAACTTCGTACACAGAGTGCTCACGATTACGACTCGGAACTTCGACTATGCAGTTCCAACCCCTAGCGAACTCGATGACGACGACAAAGCAGCGCTAGCCGCCTGTGATACCGCCCTTGAAGAAGTCTCGAAAGCAATCGACGGTCGTCGATTCCGTGACGGCCTGCGCGCCGCAATGAGACTAGCGCGACACGGCAACCAGTATGTCGATACGAAAGAACCTTGGAAAGTCGTCAAAGTCAATAAAGAAGCTGCCGGAACAGCTCTATGGGTCGGGCTGAACATGATATCTACCCTACGTACCGTGTTCTACCCGTACCTGCCAACGTCGGCCGACAAGATACACAGTATGCTGTTCCAAAACAGCAACACACTGGCAGACGGCTGGAACCGACGAGAAATAGTCCGAGGCGCTCCGATCGAAAAGCCATCACGGCTGTTCACCAAGCTCGATGATTCGATAATCGAAGAAGAAAACGCCCGATTAGCGGGCGAATAGTCGAGCAAGCTCAGAAACAATTCCGAGAACATTTATGGTTGAAGCAATTACGCAAGAAAGCATCTACGATCCGGTCGCCGACGACCTCCAGGCCGTTATCGCTGAAATTGCGACCATCGCCGATCGAGCACCCGAATACTCTCCCGAGCAAGCCGACGATCTAGACGCACAACTCGGTCACGTTCTCGCCACGCCAGGCAAACGTGTTCGCCCAGCACTAACCCTTCTCGCGTCGCGCTTATTTGGCGAAGAACGCGGCGAAATGCCAGTCAAAATGGCAACCGCTGTAGAGTTATTGCACATCGCTACTCTCGTCCACGACGACACCGTCGATCATGCCGACACTCGACGTGGACACCAAACAGCCAGCAAGCTCTGGGGTAGAAACGTGGCCGTGCTTATAGGCGATTTCGTCTTCGCAACATCTGCAATGTATGTGTGCGACACCAACAATGTCCGACTCGTCCGACGATTTGCAGAAACAATTACTGAGCTAGCCCGTGGCGAGCTGAACGAAATCTACACAGCGTGGAAGCCTGGAGTTCCTCTCAAGGACTACAACCAGCGAATCTACGACAAGACAGCCTCTCTGTTCTGCACAGCTGCCGAGAGCGGCGCTGTACTTGGTGGAGGCGATGAAGCAGCGGTCAAAAACGTTCGCGACTACGGCTACAACATCGGCATGGCATACCAGGTTTACGACGATTTACTGGACTACAGCGCAACAAGCGAACAACTTGGCAAGCCAGCCGGACACGATCTCGGAGAGGGCATTCTCACCCTACCAGCGATCATCGCTGCCGAGAACGGAGCATCCGAAGAAATCCTGACTCTGTTCAACGCACCAGAAGATGCAAGGGTCGATCTTCTACCAGCAGCTGTAGAGGCGATCAAGCAAACTGGCGCACTAGATAAAACCCATAAAGTCGCCAACGACTACATCGAATCTGCAATCAGTAATCTTGATGGCCTTCCCGCGTCGGAATCGCTCGATTCGCTACTCGCACTCGCTGAATACGTTCAGTCACGTAACTACTAGGCAACCATGCCTTCCCCGTCGAAAAAACGGTCGTCTAAACGCTCAGCGTCTCACGAGAAGAGAATACCGTCCGTAGCCCCAGCACTCGTCAAAGAACGTCTAAATTCAATCTACGGCCCAATCGAATGGCGACCGAGAATGATCGCAATTGACGAGCTGATCTTTACCGTACTCACACAGAATACCTCGGATCTAAACGCCGAACGTGCCTACGACTCACTCCGCAAAGTCTTACCGACATGGGGCGAGGTGATCGAAGCTGAAACTTCCCAAGTTGCCGAAGCAATCAAACGCGGCGGTTTATCCAATCAAAAGTCAGTTCGCATACAGAAAATCCTCGTCGAAATCCTAAAACGACTAGGTCATTTTGAACTAGAGTTTCTTGCAGACAGGCCACTAGAAGAGGCTCGGGAATGGTTCACATCTCTACCAGGCGTCGGACCCAAAACCGCTGCAGTCGTGATGTCATTTTCGCTCAGAATGCCAGCGTTTCCGGTCGACACCCACATCCACCGAGTATCGAAGCGGCTAGGTCTCATCGAAGAAAAAACCACCGCCGACCAAGCGCATCCAATCATGGAAGATCTCATCCCTGAAGACGACCGCTACGACATGCACGTGCTCTTGATCACACACGGTCGCCAAATCTGCAAAGCCCGCATCGCCCAATGCCCACGCTGCCCGCTTGCAAAAGAATGCCCAGCTAGCACCCTATAGCCAATATCACCCGAACTCGAATCCAGCAGCCCCCTTCCGGACGGAAGGGCTAGGGTAGGAGACTGCGACTCGGAGCCGAGTCATCCGATGACGAGCGCGACCGAACGAGACCGCTATCAATGCCACCGCTACTTAAAAACTCCCCAACCAAAACCCACAATTGGCAGCCTCCACAAATCGCCGTTTAACAAACTCTGCGGTATGCTGATATTTAGTGCTAATAATGACTGTCGCTGAGAAGCCGCTCATTCACAACGCACGGCCCCGTCGTCCAGCGGTTAGGACGCAGCCCTTTCAAGGCTGAGACCGGAGTTCGATTCTCCGCGGGGCTACCATCTCGTAAATAAAATGACCCTGCATTTAGCAGGGTCATTTTATTTAATTCAGCCTAACCCTTAGGCCAAGGCACCTTCGTCATCTCCTCACCCCAAATGAGCTCACCGTTCCACGCCTGTTTTGCCTCGATTTCACGTGGATCTTTCATCTCGGCAGTAGTGAGACGTGCGCCGATGTGGACCATCACAAGTTGTTTTACTCAGGTCTCAGCGGCGCCTAGAACCGATGACGAGGCATAGGCGTGCGGATTGCCATCCATGCGATCGGGCGTCTCCCAGCACATCATCATCAATACATCGGCACCACGCGCCAAGTCGGTCACGGTGTCACACGGGGCGGTATCACCCGTCAATACGACCGATCCGTCGGGCGTATCAATTCTGTAAGCAAGCGAATCGAGATACGGCTGAACGTGATCGGCGGGGGCAGCAGTGACTTCCCAATTTGAACCTGCCTTGATTAGACCCGCCCCCATGCTGTGAGGATCGACGTCGGGCTTCTTTCGAGGAAGCTCACCACCCCGATCTTGGAACATGATTTGTGAAGCTGGATGATGAATCCTGGCCTTCCAATCATGAGCAAACAGACCGGTGTCTTCATCGATAATCACGTTCGTGAACTCCTCAGTGAGCTTTGGACCATAGACGTTCAACGTCTTGTCTCTCGGAATCATCTGATCCCAGCGCGTGAGTATGAACGTAGGAAAATCGGCATCGTGATCGAAATGGTGATGCGTGAAGAATACGTCGTCGATCTCGGTGGTATTAATGCCTGCTCTCGCCAGCTTCCAAGTAATAGCAGGTCCGCAATCGAACAACAGCTTTTCGTCACTGACCTGCCTTCGCTGTCGTTATTACGAGGAGTTACGAGCCTGCCCTGAGCGCAGTCGAATGGGTGGCAATCAACGAACTCATTCAACACAGCTCATTTGTCACCAACGATCGCTAGAACTTAACTCAGTGACAGTCGACACCCCAGCAACTATGAAGCGTTGCGAGTGTCGGCTGATTGCCACAGCGTCGGACTTCTCGTAATGACCTAGGCGAAACAGCCGACTAGCTAGCCCGCGCTCATCGGCGTCGAACCGGCGAGATTATCAGCCCCACCGTCAGCACTCGCAGCCATTGCCATTTCCATCATCTGCATCATTCGTTCTCGGAACATCTTGATCTGCTCGATCACGGCCATAAGCTCGTCGATCCACTCAGGATCGTCACGGTCGATGTCGACTCGTATCTGCATGTGACCAACATCAACGCCAATACCCAGCTGCTTCTGCAATGGTTCTCGTGCGCCACCGGTCGGCTCCTTCAGCGACATCACGGCTCGGAACTCTTTGGCGCTTATCAGCTCGACTCCAGCAGCCTCGGCCAGCACACGCATTCGAGTGGTCTTCATCAACAGCATCACATGAGGCGGCATCGGACCAAATCGGTCACGAATCTCCTCATCGATGTCGTTGATATCCTCGTTCGACTCCATGCGAGCTAATCGCTGGTAGATCGAAAGTCGTTGCGCTAGATCTTCGATGTAACTGTCAGGAATTCGTGCATCTATTCCGATGTCGACGCGAACAGTCGAGAACTCAGGTGCTTGTGGTTCTATCGGCTCGTCTGAGTTGGCATTTGCCTTCAACTGCTTAACCGCGTCGGCAAGCAGCTTCGTGTAGAGATCAAATCCTATTGCCGAAATCTGACCCGATTGCTCGGCACCGAGCAAGTTTCCAATGCCTCGAATTTCAAGGTCACGAAGTGCGATTTGGTACCCAGATCCGAGCTCGGTTGCAGCGAGAATCGTATTCAGGCGTTGTTCAGCCTGTTCGGTAAGTGCCTTTGCACGCGGAACCATCAAATATGCGTATGCCCGGTTAGCGCCACGTCCGATTCGACCACGAATTTGGTACAGCTGCGACAGACCGAACATATCGGCTCTATCAACGATCAAGGTGTTGGCGTTCGATAGGTCGACTCCCGATTCGATGATCGTTGTACACAGAAGCACGTCAAACTCGTGGCGATCGAACGAAGCCATCACCTTCTCGAGTTCATCCTCAGGCATCTGGCCATGTCCGATCTGAACGTTTGCCTCAGGTACAAGTTTTTGCAGTTTGTTTGCAACAAGTTCGATGTCTTTAACGCGATTATGCAAATAGAAGACCTGACCATCTCGATCGAGCTCGCGAAGTATCGCTTCCCGAGTCAGATCGTCGCTCTCTTCCGATACGTAGGTCTTGATCGGCAGTCGCTCTTCCGGCGGCGTTTCTATCGTGCTCATGTCTCGAACTCCCGCCAGCGACATGTGCAGTGTTCGAGGAATCGGCGTCGCACTCAGGGTCATGATGTCGACCTGCGTACGCATCTTTTTGAGTCGCTCTTTATGCGAAACGCCAAACTTGTGCTCTTCGTCGATGATTACGAGCCCGAGATCTTTGAACTTGACGTCCTTTTGCAGCAAACGGTGCGTGCCGATAACGATATCTACACTGCCGTTGGCGACCTTGGCGATCGTCTCTTTCTGTTGCTTGTCCGTACGGAATCTAGAGAGCATATCAACGCTAGCAGGGAACGGATCAAGCCGCTCGGAAAAGGTTACTAAGTGCTGCTGTGCCAGCACCGTAGTCGGCACAAGAATCGCAACCTGCCGACCCGATTGCACCGTTTTGAACGCTGCTCGCAATGCGATTTCCGTTTTACCGTATCCAACGTCACCACAAACCAATCGATCCATCGGCTGTGACGATTCCATATCGGCCTTCACAGCTTCGATGGTCGTTAGCTGGTCGGGAGTTTCCTCAAACGGGAAGCTTGCTTCGAGCGAATCCTGCCAAGGAGTATCGGGCGTGGCGGCGAATCCAGTTGCAATCTTTCGTGACGCATATAAAGCAATCAATTCACCGGCAAGTTGCTCGGTAGCCTTCTTGGCTCGTGCTCGCGCCTTACTCCACTCCTGCGTGCCGAGTCGGGTGAGCCTAGGCGATGAGTCTGCGGCGCCGTGATAGAGCTGAATTCGATCAAGATGTTCGGTAGGAACATATAGCTTGTCGTCTTCAGCGTATTCGAGAACCAGATATTCCTGACCCTCGGTGCCCATGACCTGAGTGCCAATGAATTTGGCAACACCGTGCTCGACGTGGACCACGTACGAGTCGGGCTTGAGCTGCTCGAGCGCTGGCCCCTTGCGCATTGGACGTTTACGTACTCGACGACGCTCTTTTTGAACACCGAACACTTCGGCATCACTGAGAATCGAAACCTCTGTGCCATCGGCGGTTTCAATCGAGAAACCTGTAAGCAAATGCCCTGTGACGATATGAATTTGACCAGGTGCGGGAGCTTGGTCTATCGTTTTTACAAGACTTGCTTCAATGCCTGCCTCTTCAGCGATTTCATGGAATCGCTGTGCGTGATTCGTTATTACGACTGTGCGTTTGTTTTCAGGAATGCCCTTGCGAACGACCTCTAGAGCCGTTTCGACTCCGCCACTTACCAGTGACGGTAACTTCAACGGGAGTGCTAAGGCACCACTCTGAAGCTCCTCAGCATCAATGCCCCACGGTGATAACGTGATGCTCTTGGGTCGGGCGTCGATGGCGTCTGAAATGAATCCCCAGTCTAGGTGAGGCTGCGCAAAGCCAATCGGTACATCGCCACGCTTCTCTTTCGTTGCTCGGAGCTGAGCCATACGCCTGTCTTGACCCTGAGATGTTTCTTCGATTGCTCCGGGACGTAAGGCGACCATAACGCTTTCGGCCGGCATGTAATCGAACACGTTCCCAAGATTGAAGAACCCAGCGTAGTAGGAAATTTCGTCGAGAACTTCACCGGCGAGCGCCTGACTCAGTTCCGATGGAATTCTACGTTGTGCCTCTTCTGAAGTTCCCGCAAGATCCATATTCCCAAGCAATTCTTGCACTCGTTCTTGATTTGCCAACATCGGCAACGTCTCAAGGGCGGGAGGAATAGTAACGCTTCGTGTTTTTGCAGCAGACCGCTGAGTGCCAGGATCGAAAAATCGTATGCTCTCGATTTCGTCGTCGAACAGCTCGATCCGAACTGGTCGGTCGTTGGAGACCGGGAATATATCGAGAATTCCGCCGCGGCGTGAGAACGTTCCAGGGATCTCTACCGTCGGCTCATGGATATAGCCCATCTCAACCCATTGATGGATCTGAGATTCAAGGTTGATTCGATTTCTCACACTCAGTGTGTGGGTTGATGAATCGAAAACCGCACGTTCGAGAGTTGCCTGAGCAGCGGCATTTACCGAAGCGATAACTATCGGCTGTTTAACGCCCTTTACGTCACCGCGCATTGCGGCAAGTGCGCGAAGTCGTGCATGGCTTGCTCCTCGATCTGGAATGTAACGTTCGAACGGGATGTCTTCCGATTCGGAAAAGTGGAAGATTGGAGCATCGTCGCCAAGCCAGGTAAATAGCCGATCATGAAGGCGCCGAGCCGAGCCCGGATTAGGGGTCAAAACGAAAATGGGCGCGGCAGACTCGCACCAAAGCGTCGCCACAGTGCATTCCGTGGCGGGGTCTGGTGCTATCACTGCCGCCTGTGCTCGTGGAGCACGGAGGCTATTTAGAAGTGCTGCAAACTGTTCGGTTTCACCGAGCAGTGGGAGCAATCCCGACAAACTCATTCAGATTTCCGGATACCTATAATTCAGGCTCTGCGCTGATCGGGCTAAAAGCCTTAACCAACACCGTGCCAACACAGCTAGAGGACCATCGAACGAAATCCGGTGACCTTGGTGTCGTTCCATGCTAGCACTGAGGGTCGGCTACGTTACAAAATAACCAATACAAATTTCGTCAACTATGTACGTTCTTGCTCCACAATCAATAAATGATGGATAACAAGCGGCCAAAACGACCAACCCGAATCGTCGTGAAACTCGGAACCAACCTGCTCACAGGGGGTAAGGACGCGCTCGACCTCGAAACGATCGGCAGCATCTTCGCTCAAATCGCTTCGGTGAAATCTTCGGGCGTAGAAGTATTGATCGTCAGCTCAGGAGCTGTTGCCGCCGGGCGAGAGTCTCTTTCTCGCACGCCGAGCAAGAACAAGCTCCAGCGAGGCACTGTCGCCTATCGACAGGCGTTAGCCGCTCTTGGCCAGCCCCAGTTGATGATGACGTTCGCACAGCTGTTCTCCAATCACGATGTTGAAGTGGCTCAAGCGCTTATCTCACGTGGCGATCTGCAAAGCAGATCACGTTATCTCAACGTTCGAAATACACTCGATGCTCTGATCTCAATCGGCGCAGTACCGATTATCAATGAAAACGACGTAGTTGCGGTCGAAGAACTCGCCGGCGAAGTTTATGGCGATAACGACCGACTTTCTGCAATGGTCGCAAACACCGTCGATGCCGATCTGCTGATTCTTCTTGGCGACATGGACGGTCTACACAAAACCGATCCGCACATCGACCCCAACTCTGAATTAATCTCGACAGTCGACAAAATCGACGAATCGATAGAAAAAGCCGCACGCGGCCCCCACGATCTTCAGGGCAGCGGCGGAATGGCAAGCAAGCTCGAAGCTGCGCGGCTTTCGACCGACTCGGGAATTCCTATGGTCATTGCCTCGGGAAGAATCGATGGCGTGATCGAATCGATCTGCAACGGAGATGAAATCGGCACTCGATTCGTTTCCAACGTTTCTCGACGTGAAAGTCGAAAACGCTGGATTCTCACGGGGCGCACTGAACACCGAGGTAGCATCGCGGTCGACGCTGGCGCATCCAATGCTTTGAAGAACAATGGATACAGCCTTCTACCGATTGGTATTACCTCGGTTTCCGGTCCGTTCGAACGAGGCGATATCATTGAGGTTACCGAAATCGATGGAACGACGATCGGATGGGGACTCGCTTCGTACCCATCATCTGATGTTGAACGAATAAAAGGCGAAAAATCGAACGTGCTGCCCGACTTACTGGGGCACTACTACGGTGCTGAAGTAATTCACCGCAACAACATGGCACTGCCGTAACGATCAAATCGAATCTCCTCATCCGAACTCAGAATCAAAATAAGCACGATGACACTCACTTCCACAACACTTCACGATCAGGCAAAGGCCGCCAACACAGCTTCACGCAAGCTTGCTGGCACTTCGACTGAAGTAAAAAATGCTGCGCTCATCGCAATAGCCGAAGCTATCGAAGCTAATCGCATGGCTATATTGCGAGCGAACGAGCAAGACCTCGAAGTGGCCAAGCGTGACGGTCTCAATTTCCACATGATGGATCGCATGACGCTGACTAACGCCCGTGTGAAAGACATGGCTGATGCAGCGCGCAATATCGCATTACTCGAAGACCCAATCGGTGAAATTCTCGAACAGCGAGATATGCCTAACGGACTTCACCTCGAAAGAGTTCGTGTTCCACTCGGGGTTATCGGTGTCATCTACGAAAGCCGCCCTAACGTCACCATCGATATCGCAACGCTCTGCCTCAAATCAGGCAACGGTGTAGTTCTACGCGGCGGCAAAGAGTGCATCCTCACCAATACCGTTCTTGCCGGGATAGTCAAAGATGCGATTGAAAGTGCCGGTATTTCGGGTGACGTAGTTCAGTTCGTCGAAACGACCGACAGGGCACTCGTAAAAGAAATGCTCGAGATGGACGATGTGATCGACCTGATGATTCCTCGCGGAAGCGCCGAACTGGTCAAGTTCGTCGGCGAAAACGCCAAAATGTCGGCAATCACCGGCGGGGTTGGAGTTTGCCACACGTATATCGACACCGACGCAAATCTCGAAGATGCCTTAAACATCATCGTAAACGCCAAAACCAAACGGCCTACTGTCTGCAATGCAATGGATACCGTGTTGATCCACCAAAGCGTCGCACGAGAGTTCCTACCTAACCTCGCAACCGAGTTCGGAGTCCACGACGTTGAGCTTCGTGCTGACGGACGCTCGATGAGCGTACTCGATGCACTTGCGGGTGGCGCCAAAGTCGTTCCTGCGAAGTCCGATGACTTTGGCACCGAGTTCTTAGGATTGATCGCATCTGTAAAGATCGTCGACTCAATTGAAGACGCTATGGATCACATAGCCGAGTACGGCTCGAAGCATTCCGAAGCTATAATCTCTGAAAATACCGAGACAATCGAAAAATTTCTGAACGAAGTCGATGCGGGCGCAGTTTTCGCCAACACTTCGACCTACTTCAACGATGGCGCCCAGTTCGGACTCGGCGCCGAAGTTGCCATCTCAACCAATAAACTCCATGCACGGGGTCCAATGGGACTCAAGGAGATCACCACTTACAAGTGGAAGGTCCGCGGGCAAGGCCAGGTACGTGAGTAACGATAGGCAATAATTCATGGCACAGTTTTACTTTGAACGAGAAGTCCGCACGCCCACCGGCGAGTGCTACACGATTCTCGAAGATGGCAAGCCGGTAGGTCGACTCGATCTACATTTCGTACCGGGCATGGTTCACGGCACGATGATCGTTTCCGAATCGCAAACTCAAGACACGATTCAAGAGTTGATGTCGATGGTCGATGAAGACCTAACCGACGCCGTAGGAATCGAACGGGAAGACCTCGTAGTTCACGTTCACCAAGGTCGCGATCTCGGAGTATTCACCCACAACGATAGCACCCTCCACGAAGGCCATTCCGATAGCCCGCCACCCGCCGCCGGAGCGTAAAGGGTGAGTTCGCCTAACCCTTCGCCGTCCACTGCTCGTACAAGTCCTTGAGCAGCGACGTGTTGCGTACTAGCTGCTGGTTCAACTTTTTGCCTAGTCGGATGTCCTTCTTCTCGAACGCATCGCTAAGCGATTGCTCAAGTTCCGATTTCTCAGACTCCGCCTCATCGAGTTCTTCGGGAGATACAGTCGCCATGGCTGACTCAGCCTGCCTAAGAGCGTTTTCTAACTCGACATATTCAGAGACTAGCCAATCCATCACTAACTCATCGTCGCCAGCGTCCACATACTGCGGCACGTAGCCGACTCGCACGTTTGTGGCGATATGAACACCGCCCTCGCTCGGAACATCTTCTCCAAGGAGAATCTTGAGCATCGTGGTCTTGCCGGATCCGTTCGGACCAATCAGTCCTAATCGATCTTCAGAACCAATCTCAAAAGTAACGCCTTTAAGGACTTTTTGACTGCCGTACTGGGCAGTGACGTTATTTAGGTTGGCAACAAGCATGATCGAAGCATTTTAGTGCCATCAAATAAATTGGCGACTACCAATAACAACCATTCCGTGTTGATCGGAGCCGTGGCTAATCGTCGAACACGTCCATGAGTGCCTGAATGTAGCCGTTGGCGTACGCCCGACCCTGATGACCCCACTGGGTATCGCCAGTTGTAACAGGCACGTGGTCGTTGACCAGCACACCTTCGAAACCGACTTCTTTGTATACCTTGAGCGCTCGAATCATATCGACGTGACCTGTGTTTATGAACTCCTCGACAAACGGTTCGCCAGCGTTCGATACGTTCCTGAAGTGAACGTAAAGAATTTTCTTACGTTCGCCGAAGTAGCGGATCATGTCGTAGATTCCTTCACCCTCAGCGTCGTCCATTTCAGAGAACGTTCCCTGACAGAACTCGATTGCATTTGAAGGCGAATCGACTATCTCAGTAAGTCGTTTGTACGCAGCGAAACTGTTGAGCAACCGTGGAACACCACCGACTGAATCGACCGGTGGGTCGGCAGGGTGAATTCCAATACGAATTCCCTCTTCTTCGGCGACCGGGGTGATTATCTTGATCCAGTATTCGAGGTTCGCCCACATCTCTTCTTCGGTGTACTCACGATCATGTGTTAGATCGTGATTAGCGTGCTGAGAATGGTCGTAGGCGGTAACCGTTGTACCAGCTCGGTGAACGGAGTTTTCGTCGTTCCGCCATACGCCGGAAGGCATCCAGTTGTATCCGAAAATAGGAATACCAGCTCGTGCAATACTTCGCACGGTGTGGATCATATTTTCGATCTGCTCATCTCGATTCGGACCACCAAGGATGATGTGATCGTAGAAAGCACTTGGAACGTTTTCGAGCGCTTCCAAATGAAGACCATGCGATTCCACACGCTTTCTCACCGCTACGAGATCATCAACTTCCCATTTCGATTCACCGGGGACCACAGCCCAGTTTTCGCCAACACCCATGCCGGTGTAAGACTGAAGAACGATGTCCGTCGCACCGTACTGGGCTGAAAAAGTGAGCAGTTCATCGAGCGGCGTGTCACCAGAATTCGTGCCATTAACGAAATTGAAGCCTAAGCGCACAGTGAGAGTTCCTTATTTATAGTTCTCGAATAGCTGTCCCCAGTCGGTTTTGAGCGCTTCATTTACGCGCTTTCGCCCGACCATTGGAAGCCAGAATTTATTGTGGTAAACGTTCGACGCCCAGTATG
>CAWVRY010000029.1:0-25121 GCA_963932695.1 uncultured bacterium
TTATTAGGCGTAGATACAGGCGAATGTAATCGCTGAGTGGAGTGAAGTGTAGCGAAATGTTCGCCTTGCAGTGGCTTGATGAAATACCATGATGCGTGACTGCAGCATAAGTACCGGATCGGAATCATCGCAATATGGGAAAAACCTTCTGGATGCTCGTGACTACCCAGGAAAATCTGGATATCACCCGGTCGCGTGGTTTTTCGATGCAGGGCGTAGACACCAAAAACCGCAAAAAAGCGGTGCGAATGGGGCCTGAAGACAGGGTTTTGTACTACGTCTCAGACAAAAAAGGCTTTGCGGCAACAGCCACTGTCACATCAGATAGTTTCGAAGACGAAGAGCGAATCTGGAAGCACCACCGTGAGAAGGAAGTCTTTCCTCACAGAGTTGAA
This sequence comes from uncultured bacterium, assembly GCA_963932695.1. Lineage (GTDB taxonomy): Bacteria > Chloroflexota > Dehalococcoidia > Lucifugimonadales > Lucifugimonadaceae > Lucifugimonas. The sequence continues at coordinate 396 of CAWVRY010000029.1, forward strand.
CTCAGCGCTGATGTAGTGCTCGATGAAACGGACTACATCGATGGATATCAAGTAGGACCTACTCTCGAGTACGTCAAAAAATGGCCGCCACATCTTTGGCCTCATGCCTTCTACGGCATGCTGCACATTATTCCTCAGCGCGACTTTATTTTCGTAGAAGCCGAGTTGAGACGGGCTGGTGGGATTGCGCCACCTCCAGTTGAAGCGCCAGTACCAGTAGTTGAGGTTCCTGTGGCGACTGAAGTGGTCGCCGTGGCAAATTTGACTGGCGTTTCGAATGGTTCCGCCACGAGATATTCACATTCGTTGAATGAAGCTCGTAAGAAATTCTTAGCGTTGGAGAGAACTAGACGTAATCGCTCGAATCGCAGGCGCATACAGCAGCGCAGGTAGTGTTCGAGTGGTGGTGTCGCCTGTTGTTCGGGGCACTACGCGACCCCGCACCAGATCCCTCGACTCCGATGACTTCGCTCGGGAAATCGAGTGCGGGCTGTCGCGGAATGTCGCGATTGTTTCCGGTGCGAACTGGCTTTGGATCGTTGTTAATCGTTAGCTAGTTACTAATAGATTTCCCGAGTGCAGCCGAGAGATCTGGTGGGGTCGCTCTCGTTCGAATGCATCAGATCGAAATAGCTGGCGATTGTAAATCCGCACGACCCCGCACCAGATCCCTCCTTCGTCGGGAAATCTAGTGTGGGCTGCCACAGGTTGGTGCTTTTGGTCTACCGGTGCGAGATCGAAGAGTCCAACATGCCGTCTTTTGCGAACGCTAGTCGCCAGGCTTCATGAGCGAACGTTCGAACGGCTGTTTGTTGTGGTCGACCCAACCGGTGCCTGAAACGCTCGACTTCTGTGGGTCGGGGTCACCAACACCAAAGTTATCGATGTAAAGCGGAGCCAGCTGGTCGAGTTCACTCTGAGGAATATCGTCGATGTCACAAGCTGCCGCATATTCGTCGATCTGTTCGACGGATGTCATTGTTGGTAGGCACGAAGCCATGATCTCGGGCATCAAAGTGAACTTGACGGCAATCTGACCGACCGTAGCCGGCTTGCCAGCAAACATGAAATCGATCTTCTTGAGTTTTTCGATAGAGTTCTTCAGCCAATGCATTCGCCTGTAGGCACGGTGGTCGGAGGGATCGAACGGACTTTCGTCCAGAATCGTGTCCTTGGTGTACTTTCCATCGAGCATTCCCGACGCATGCGGCACTCGTGAATAGACACCGACACCATTCTTGGCTGCGGCTTCCATCATTACGTCGGCTGGATCTTGTTCTAGGATCGAATAGATCAGCTCAGCCGGTATCTTCATTTCGTTGACCGCGTACATGCCTTCTTCGAACCAACCGATGTCGGGTCCGACTGCGACACCGTAGTGTCGAATCTTGCCTTCAGCTTTTAGATCTTCGAGAGCGGCGACCGTGTCGTCTCTCTGAAGTGATTCGAGTCGAGGGTTGTGGTACTGGTAGATATCGATGTAGTCGGTCTGAAGTCGTCGTAGGCTGCCTTCGCAAGCCTTCTTGATGAAGTCGGCATCCCACTGTTGTGGACGTTCCTTGTGACCTTCACGTGGAGCTTCGATGTCGTAGCCGAACTTGGTTCCGATCACGAGGTCTTTGCGTCGATCTGCAAGTGCCTTTGGAATGATCTCCTCACCGTATCCAGCACCGTATGTGTCGGCGGTGTCGAAGAACGTGATGCCCTTATCGGCTGCCTTCTGAAGAAGATTAATACCGTCTTCCTCTTTGACTTCACCCCACCAGTTCATGCTCACGCTCCATACGCCGAATCCAATTTCGGAAACGGTGAGGTCGGTCGACTGTATCTGGCGGTATTTCAACGTGATTATCCTGAGAGTGCTGGTTGGGCGTTCTGGCGTTCCAATGTTAGTGGGCAGTGACAGTTTCGGGGGTAAGCGCTTCGTGAATTTCTGAAACCTGTTTTTCGAATTCGGCGTCGCTGAGAGCTGGGGTTAAAGCAGATATATCGATTGGGTGGTCAATATCTACCCACGACTTGCAACCGGCGTAATCGTCAGTGACATTCACAGTAGTTGGGGCGTCGAGTTTGTAGGCTCTGACGATCATCAGTTTCAACGGGTGTAGCGGCTTCCAATTGAATCGCTTCACTGGAAATTCTTCCGACCAGATGTGAAACGCATCGAGTGCTCGCACGTGGTGTTCTTCTGAGATATCGATCGTTTCGATAAGTTCGCAGTAGACGGAAAAAGTGATCTCATTGCTGAAATCGGCGTTCGCTGTCTCTTTGAGGAGATGTTGGTTCTCCTGCTTCAGAAGCAGTTGTCCTTCGTGAAAGAGTCCCGGGTACAGCATGAACTGCTCATGCTCGATTTTGAAGTGACGTCCGTCTTCACGGATACCGCCTTTTCGAAGCAGGAAAATTTGTTCACCACGTCCCAGTGCGCTGGACGTGACTGCCCATTCCTTGAGACCTATGTTTGATGAGATTAGAGACATAAATGTATCGTTGCTGTTTTATTACATTGCGGTGCCACGGGAGAGAATTCCTGTGCGTAATAATGTGGACTCAGAGAATTTTATAGCGAAATCCCTTAAGTGCGTTCCCTAAGGGGCGATTAGCTAGTGTGAGTTTACGAACGGGATGAGGATTTGAGTACAGTTTCGACGATGCTAGCGCGTTTGCCGAGCATGTCGAGAGCATTCTTTGTGGTTGTTGCCTGAATCGTCTCGACGGTCGTTCCTCTGAGAGCGGCAAGTTTTTCAGCAACAACTGAGATGTCTTTGGGTTCAGTCCACTTAGTGCGATTCTTCTTGAACGTCTGAGGATAGGCGTCGGTCTCAAGTAAGATTCGATCTTCGGGCGTGTTTATCGCTGTCTCTTCGAGATCGATTTTTTGGGCAAGTGTTTTTGCGAACGAGATATTGAAACCAAGATCGAGGAGTTCTTTGGCGAAAGCCCACCGACCTTGGAAGTAGTGAGCCGTTCCACCGAGTTCACCGGCATTGGATTCCTTCAGGATTGATATTGCAGCGTCTCGCGCCGAGCGAGCGTCGTAGTCGTCCTGATGCTCTCGGACGTGGAAAACAATGGGTAGTTCGTGTTTACGTGCGATGGCAATTTGAGCGTGAAACGATTCAGCTTGCCAGCTTTTATTAGGCGATTTTTCCTGATGGTCGATACCGATTTCGCTCATGACCACTACCTGCGGAGAAGCCGCTAGGTCGCTGAGCTTCGATAGATCGTCGGCAGTTAGTGAACGCTCTAGATCTGTCGGATGAACACCGACCCCGGCGAATACGTTCTCGAATCGAACCGCCATATCGATAGCTTTTTGCGAGTCTTCGACTGTTGTACCTGCAGTGATAATCGCCCCGACGTTGGCTGCGACTGCCCGATCGACTATGTCGCCGGACTCTTCTGGGGCGTGTTGGTGAATGTGGGCGTGGGTATCGATGAACATGTGCGATGAATTTTAAGGCAGAAAGAGACAATGCTGGTGCGCTGAGGGAAGGCAGAATGGGATGTTGGGTGCTTTATTGTCGTCGTTTGACCCGGGCGGGCGTTCGCACTTGGGTTCTATATGGCGACTGGTTCACGATGACTCGTCAGCCTGTGAACTTTGGTACCAACGACTTCGTCCATGATTGAATCGCTTGCCAGTCGCGGTGGTCGCCTTGTGGTGTTGGGGCGAAGCGGTCGATGATGCGCAAATACCACGGCAGGTTCGATCGTTCGAAGTATCCAGCGAACAGCGCATCGGAAACTATATTCAGCTTTGGTGCTATATCAGCGAGATTATCGACGAAATCCTGATGCTCCAGTTCTCCGGCTTGCGAGTTGTTTAGAGCCAAGGTGCCTACAGAGAAGAGCGCAACGGGTTTGCCATCGATTCGTTCCGATGTAATTGCGGCGAACATCCCGGCCGCAGCGAGCCACTTGCTGCCATATATGGGCGATCCGATAACGAACGCATCGTAGTGGTCGGGGTTCAGTGAACTTGTTGCTTCTGCTGCGTGAGCATCAATACCGGAAGAGTTGAGTTCGTGGACCATCGCCGAAACGATTTCACGGGTGGACCCGAAACGGGTGGCAAATGCGACCAGAACTCTTGTCAATTTCGGCTCCACACGACTGCAATTTTAAAAACTTGGTATTAGATCGATAAGAAGTATCGCGTATGCAGCTGTGGGCGTGCATTAAAAATATCGATAGCGTTCCACGGCGGTGATACGTGTCTGAATCTCGCATAATTTCCCCGCAGGTTAAGGAACGTGGAGGTGTTGGGCGGGTTCGTTACGTGGGGTTACCGATTGGGTTTTTCGGGGATGCAAAATGGCGGGCGGGATGATCCAGAACATGAATCACACCGACCGCCTTAGTTTGCTGAGCTTTCGTTCCCGTTCGTTGGGGTTAGTCCAGAGAAAACGGTGGGTACTTGTCGGTGGTCAACAGGAATGCGTATGCCTGTACCCGGAGTGACCAGCGGCTCACTCCAACTAAAAATTTGTGGATTCCCTGAGGAAGTTTTCCGGTGATGAGGATAACGACCCATGCGACCAGCAGAAGAACTATCGAAATTGTTAGCAGCACAAAAAGAACGATGTAGTGCGGTATCGCCAATATCCACTTGATAAGTGGAAGCCATCGATTCAATTCACCTTGAGCCGGGTAGTCCAACGTTAGATGGGTTGTTTGTTCCTTATCGGTCGACGGATAATCATCTGTCAGCAATAGCCAATATGCACCAACCCGGGTCGAGAATTTGGTCACTTCCAAATTGAAATCAAACCACCATCGCGGGTATTTCTGTCGGAACAGAACCATAAGAATTATGGGATACATGACGGCTTGCAAGCCGCTCATTACGAGGAGGATTGGTATGAGTGTTATGACCCTGAAAAATACAGTTAGACGATTCCTACTAGAGCCGTCGTAGTCTATGTCCAAGGTTGCCGGGTAAGCCGACATAGTCGGATTTTGTGAATCGCTTGTCACGTGAATGCGTCCCTCTTCACTAGCTAGCTGATATCGAGCGCGTGGTTCCTAAACACTATGACATTTCGTACTCATGATGCAAGCAGTCGATACCGCTACCGCTTGGGTCGGGCGGGGTGTAAATTGTCGGGCAACGACTGCGAAAGACGGTGTTCGCAATACATACCGATTAGGAAAGACTCAAACATGCGTGCAGGACTCGGACAAATCAGACAAGCCTCACCTGAATATTTGCTGTTCGCTCAACAGTACGGGATGAACGATATTGTGTTCAACACTCCCGATATCCCAAGTCACGATGGAACATGGGCTGTCCACGATTTGGTGAATCTTCGCCGTAACGTTGAGAATTACGGACTAACACTTTCTGCGCTTGAGAACGTGCCCACGACGTTCTACGACCACATCATGCTGAACGGTCCGAAGCGTGACGAGCAGGTCGACAACATGATCACTACCGTGCGAAACATTGCTCGTGCCGGTATTCCGATTTTTGGTTATCACTGGATGCCTTCACACGTTTGGAGAACACCTGAACAGCTGATTCGCGGAGGCTCAAGAGCTACCGCTTTCAACTACAAAAAAGCCGGTGAAATGCCTCTCACACACGGCAGGGAATACAGCGAAGAAGAGATGTGGGCGAACCTCGAGTACTGGATAAAGATTATTACTCCGATTGCCGAAGAAGAAGGCATTCGACTTGGTATTCACCCGTGCGACCCGCCGGTGAATAAGCTCGGTGGTATTCCGATGCTGTTCAATTCGTACGACAACTACCGTCGATACTTGGACATTTATCCATCGGACAACTGCGCTATCGAGTTCTGCCAGGGAACCGTTTCTGAAATGTTCGACTCAGAGGGCGACGCTCTTTACGAATTCATTGCTGAAATGACGGCGAAGCACAAGATTTTGTACGTTCATTTCCGTAACGTTTCGGCGCCGAACCCGGAGGACTTCCGAGAGGAATTCATCAATACGGGTCATGTGGATATGTACCGAGCGATGAAGGCTTATAGCGATAACGGCTACGACAGCTTCTTCATCGACGATCACGTTCCGCACACCCATCAGGACACCCAGTTCGGTCACCGAGGGCGTGCGTTCGCCAACGGCTACATCCAAGCAATGATCGAAGCAGTTACTAAGGGGTCTTAGACCCATTTTCTCCGGCAAAGCTTGTCGATGCTGAATCGACGAGTTGAGCCGGAGTGAGAATTTTCAGTATGACTAACGTTGAGTCGATTCAGTTCGGTCGGACAAGTGCGCTTGTTACCCGCATTGGGTTTGGTGGTGCTCCTGCAGGATTGACGAATTATTTGGATCCGTTTTCGCCGGTTGATGTGAGTCAGCGCGAGGGCGTGATTCAGGCGATAGCCAGGGCGGTCGAAGTTGGCATTAACTACTTTGATACGGCCGCGGCTTACGGCACTGGTGAGAGCGAGAAGATTTTCGGTGAGGGGCTTGCCGCTGCCGGGATTTCGAGCAAGCGGGATGATATTTACGTGGCTACGAAAGTTAGTCACAGCGAAGAGAATCCACGTGCTTCGATCGAACGCTCCTTAGAAAATCTTCGGCTTGATGTTATCGATTTGGTGCAGGTTCACGGCACCACGTATACGCCAGAAGCGCGCGATCAGACCCTGCGCAAAGGCGGCACCCTCGAAGTGCTTGAGCAGGCTCGTGAAGAGGGTTTGATTCGGCATATCGGGTTTACAACTGAAGACCAGAACCCGCCTGTATACGAATTCATCGAGTCAGGTCGGTTCGATGTGATGCAGACCTGCTTCAACATCGTTTTTCAGCACACCTATGAGCCGACTCGACCTTTCGGGTCGATCTACGAAGCCGACAAAGCTGGCATGGGCGTCGTGACGATGAGGTCGCTAACCGCAGGTGTTTTTCAGCGATGGATGAGTGCTGTGCGACCTGATGATGATTTCGACTATTCAGCAGCATTGTTGCAGTTTGTGCTTTCGAATAAACTGATCGACGTGGCGCTGGTGGGAATGCGAACGCCTGAAGAGGTCGACAAAAACGTTGCGGTGCTGAATGATCTGTCGGGTCGGGTTGATCTTGACGATTTGCACCATAAATTTGTTTAGGCGAGTCGGTCAGTTCTACGGTGGTTGGCTCTAGAGCGACCCCGGCTCCAGGTCTCTCGGCTTCGATGACTTCGCTCGGGAAATCTGATAGTTCCGTAGTTCAAAACAGAAAGTAATATTGATGAGTTCGTTTAGAGATTCGGTTAAGTCGGGAATGTCGGAGTATCTGGGTGAGCTTAAAGAGAAGCTCGAAGGTCTTACTGAAGCTGAACTTCGGTGGCAAGCGAGTCTGGATACCAATACGATCATCTGGCTTGTTTGGCACATGGCGCGTGTTGAGGACAACTGGATCAACGGCGTGATAGCCGGTGGTGATAGCGTGTGGGACTCTGGTGGCTGGGCGGTTAAGACCGGCATCACTTCGGAAGGAAACGGCTATTCAAACACCATGGATGAGGTGCGGGCGCTTCCTGAAGTAGCCCTTTCTGATTTGCTTGCTTACTATGACGCCGTGCGGGATGCAGCCTTTGGCGTTATCGACAGAATGTCTGATGACAATGTTTCGACCGAGTTTTCGCGTGGTGGTAGAACTATCACTTGGGGCTGGATTTTGGGCCACGTGATCGTTGAAGAATCTCAACATCTTGGTCAGGTTGCGCTAATTCGTGGAATAATTCGAGGCCTCAACGGCTAACAAAGGTGCGTGCGATATGCCTTCATTTAGAGATCCAATCAAAAGTGGACTCAACGAGTACTACGGCAAACTTAAAGAATCGGTATCAGGTCTGACGCCTGAGGAGCTTATGTGGCAGCCCGGACCCGAGTCGAACCACATTTTGTGGACGGTTTGGCATATGGCGAGAGTGGCCGATCGCTGGGCGAATTCGACCGTGCTCGGCAACGACGAGCTGTGGACTCGCAATGGCTGGGCGGCGAAGTTAGATATGCCCACAGATCGGTATGGTCGCGGCGAAACACCCGATCAGGTTCGTGATTTTCCTTCTGTCGATATCGGTCTGATACTCGAGTACTACGATGCCGCACACGCTTCGGTGCTTGCGATGATCGACGCGTTGGAGCAGTCGGATTTGGATAGAGACGTGTTTGCTGAGTACCGAGATGAGTCACTGAATATCGGTTGGATTCTCGGGCACATTCTCGCTGAGGAAGCACAGCACCTGGGTCAGATCGCCTACATTCGAGGTATGCAACGAGGGTTCAACAGCTAATGGCGATCAAGTCCGTGTTTTTCGATTTCGATGAGGTAGTACGAACTTGGGAACACGAATTTGATGGGCTTAGCGACTATTCGGGAATACCGCTAGATACCTTCGTTGAGATCGCTTTCGATCCTTTGAGGTATGAAGCAGCGATTCGGGGCAAAGAGCCAGCGGAATCGTGGTGGACCGAGATAGCGCGGGTGCTTGGCGAACGATTTCCAGCTCGTAACGTTGAGCAAGCAATGCAATATTTGGCGGGTCGCAATGGAGAACTGGTGCCAGGGATGGTGGAACTCGTCGAGGCCTGCAAAGCGAAGGCTTCGGTTGCCTTGTTTTCCAACGCCACTTCTAGATTGAACGAAGAAATCAAATCGCTTGGTATCGACGGCTTGTTTGACCATGTGGTGAACACCTCAGAGGTGGGCTCGATTAAGCCGGAACCGGAGATTTATTCATACGCTCTGGAGTTGGTTGGAATCGAAGCTAACGAAGCATTTTTCACGGATGATCGTCCTGAGAATATCGAGGCAGCGGTGAATCTCGGTTGGGTGGCTCACGTGTTCGATGGGCCAGTAGGTCTGTGTAGCGCGCTCGTCGATGCTGGCGTGCTTTAGTGCATGTAGTTCCGCTGGTATCGAAAGGCTCTGGATTACCGGGCTCGCGTCGCAAGGGAGCGGGGCTCTATATCATCCCGCCAAAGCCAGGTGAGACGGGTTTGTATTAGACCACACAGCAAGTTCAGGAACTAGCTGCTCAAGCAACGCTGCGCACTGTTCAAGCGAAGTTGCTGAATCACGGCCCTGACAAATGAGAATCATGTTGCCGTAGATGATGTAGTCGCCGTATTTCGATATGCGGCAATTTGAGGAATCACCACCCGCGCTTCGAGTACATGCTCGGGCGTCTTTAGCGCCTTCTTCCCACATGGCTTCGCCTGTTTTAATAACTGCATCCGGTCCGGTTCGTTCATCGGCGAATATTGTGCCGAACTCGACGGCGTCAGCATGTGACGGGTAGAAGCGGGCTTCATAGTCTTTTCGATCATAAGGATCGAGTCCCCAGTAACCCAGATAGGCACTAGTGGCGCCCATGAGTCCTTCCACATCGAATGTCTTGCCTTTTTTGAATCCAACATCAGTCAGGGATTCGAGCGAGAAAATCGTCTCGGAAGGAGTGATCTTGGCGACGATTTCATCCGCCGAGTCCGAGCTAGATCCGCAAGCTGTCGCAGCAACAAGTGCTAAGCACATAACGATTATGAGAGAGAGACGCTGATTCATATTTTGAGGCTCTGAATAACTAGGCATTTAGTGAGATTGAGGACAGTGTATTGATTAGCAAAGCGCATTGTGCAAGCGCTGTAGTCGAATCTCTACCCTGGCAGAGAAGTATCAAATTGGCCAACATCCTCGAATGATCGAAGAAATGGATGATCAGATTCAACCGAGCAGAAGCCTGCCAGCGAATCGTCGATGAATAGCCAAATTATCATGACAATTTGGCTTGTAAGACTCATTACTCGACACGTGGCGTGCTACATTCCATTTCTCGCGATAATTTGTATTCACGCAGATGAAAAACGTAAAGGGAATTTCACATGGAACCGATGGTCGCGCTGCACGGTAATCCCACCGACGAAGTGCTGCAAGTTATGGCGCAGTTTGGGATAGAAAATATCCTCGTATACGGTGGCCCTGGCTCACAGCACATGAAGTACCACGAGTACGTTGCGTTGCGAATGAAGATCGAGTCGTACGGCTTGAAGCTGGCGGCTATCGAGGGTGGATTCTCTCCACAGCTCGACTATCACGATGTAATTTTTGGCGGTCCTCGGCAGGATGAACTAATCGAAGATTTGCTCGTGCAGGTTCGCGACATGGGCCGAGCCGGAATTCCGATTTATGGATACAACTGGATGCCGAACAGCTGGGGCAGGGCACAACCCACGATAGTTCGCGGCGGTGCTCTAGGTACCGGGTACAACTACGACTGGGAGAACGACCGTCGTCCGGCTACGTTCCCAGACGAGGAAAATATCACCGAAGACCAAATGTGGGACGCGCTGGAATACTGGATCAAAGCGGTAACGCCGGTTGCCGAAGAGGTTGGTATGCGCTGCGGTATTCACCCTGAAGACCCGCCAGTCGCTCAACGCGGTGGCGTACCGGGGCTGTTCCGTTCGTTTGCTGCTTTCAAGCGGTTAGTCGAAATCACCGACTCCGACTACAACGCTATTGAGTTCTGTCAGGGAACTTTTAGCGAAATGCCGGGCGAAGATATTTACGAAATGATCGATTACTTCGGAAGTCGTAACAAGATCATGTACGTCCATTTCCGCAACGTCAGCGGTCAGGCTCCAGCGTTCAACGAAGAATTTATCAACACCGGTTACGTGAACATGAAGAAGGCGATGCGCACTTACCGTGACGCTGGATTCACCGGTAATTTCATCGACGACCACTGTCCTCTGCTGACCGACGACGAAGACTTCCCTGGCAACTTGGGTGGTTATCGTTCGCGATTGTTCGCACAGGGTTACATCTCTGGTGTGATCGAATCTGTGAAGAAGGAAGTCGAATACGGCGGTCCGGTGGATATGAGCAAAGTTACGAAAGGAGCCAACTAATGAGGATCGGAATGGGACTTAATAGCTCCGCAAATCGAGAAGCACTGCGCTTCATGGCTCAACTTGGTGTTCAGGATGTTGTGCTAAACACTCCACCAGTGCCAGTTCGGAACGGCATCTGGGAATTGTCAGACCTCGTTGGCCTAAAGAACGGCATCGACGAGTGGGGCCTGAAACTGACGGCGATCGAAAACACGCCAATCGACATGCGACATCACATGATCGCTGGCGGTCCTCGGTTTGATGAACAGCTCTCAAATATGCTCGAAACCATCAAGAACATCGGTAATGCCGGTATTCCGATGTACACCATGAGTTGGCGATACCCGCGGTTCTACCGCACGGGTCACGTCGATATTGGTTGGGGTGCGCTCGGCACTGCCTACGACGCTGCTGAAGAGAACTGGCCAAGCGTTATCGACTGGGATCTTTCGTTAGATCACGCTTGGGAGTGTCTCGAAACTTGGGTGAAGGAAGCTACGCCTGTTGCTGAAAAGTACGGCGTGAAGCTGGGTCTGCACCCGGTCGATCCACCGATGCCTGAAGTTGGTGGTGTTCCGCAGCTACTGCATAACTTCGAGGGTTACAAGCGGCTGATCGACATTGTCGATAGTCCCTACAACTCGATTTTGCTTTGTCAGGGATCGTTCTCGCAGATGGCTGGTGCTGATCAGGACAATGGCGAGAGCATTTACGACATGATCGAGTATTTTGTGAAGCGTGAACGGGTTCTTTACGTTCACTTCCGCAACGTTGAGGGCACTGTTCCTAAGTTCCACGAGACGTTCGTGAACAAGGGGCATGTCGATATGTACAAGGCTATGCGTACTTACGCTGAGAATGGTTTCGATGGCTTCTTCATGGACGATCATGTGCCAATGACGAAGGGCGACACCGCGTGGGGTCACCGTGCAAAGGCGTACGCCAACGGCTACATCCAGTCACTAATCGAGACGGTTACCGACACGTCGCTGTATGGGCTGCATAAGTAGGAACTCTCAGAGCCCTCTCCTTTTTGTGAGAGGGCTTTTAGGGAGCCGTTGGAAGACAAAATAATGAAAATTGAGAAGATTGAGACTTGGCTCGTAAGTAAGTGGTTGACCATTCGGGTTACCTGCGATGACGGTACGTATGGCGTTGGTGAAGGAAACTTCTGGAGCTACGCCGATGCGACCGAAGTGATTGCTCACCGGATTGAAGACGATATTCGCGGGCTCGACCCAAGGGATATCGACCGAATTTGGAACGTTGCCTATCGCAAATACTCGTTCCGAAGTCCAGCGATTACTGCTGTTATCAGCGCTATCGACATGGCACTTTGGGATATCAAAGGCAAACGCTTCGGCGCACCGGTATGGGATCTTCTTGGTGGCAAGGTTCGAGACAAGGTTCGAGCAATTCCGCTGCTAGGTTCGTACGGTTATTCGGGTCCGCTCTCGACACCAGAGAGTTTCGCCAAAGCAGCTCGAATGGCAAAGGACGATGGCTACACCGCTCTCAAAATGACGCCATTCCCAGAGAACTGGGGAGAGCTTGCGCATGGCGAACTGATTCGTCAGAACACGGCTATTGTTGAGGCTGTTCGGGAAGAGGTTGACTGGGATTTTGATATTGGAATCGAAATTCATAGAAACATGTTCCCCGGATCATCAGTCGTATTCGCACAGCAGATCGAGAAGTTTCTGCCGTATTTCTATGAAGACCCCATCGCTCCCGATTCAGTCATGTCGATGGGTGCAGTTGGCGACAAGGTCAACATTCCGCTGGCGGTTGGCGAACGGAACAACACGCTTTGGGAGTTCCGAGAATATTGCCAGCAACCGGGTGTGAGCTTCTTGAAGCCGGATATCGGCCTTGCGGGCGGAATTACGCACGTAAAGAAGATCGCCGCGGTTGCTGAGAGCTTCCATATCAAGATGGCTCCGCATCACTTCCTTGGACCAATCGGGAACATGGCAAATACGCACATCGCAACGGCTACGCCGAACTGGGATGTGAACGAATTCTCTCCCGAAGTAGGAACTTTCAAAGCTGACATCGTTACGAACGTTTCGGAAGTGAAAGACGGCTACTTCATTCCGTCAGAAGCACCGGGATTGGGTATCGATATCGTTGAAGAAGAAATGGCCAAGTATCCGTACGAAGCCGGTACTGGCGAAAGTTCACGTCGTCCAGACGGCGGATTGGTGCTGGGATAGGGACTATGACTACAACAGAACCCAAGGGTCGACTCAAAGGCAAAGTGGCGATCATCACCGGCGGTGGTGGCGGTATGGGCGGAGCGCAGGCTCGTCTGTTCGCCGCTGAAGGGTCGGCAGTTTGTGTAGCCGACAATCGATTGGCAGCTGCCGAGGTGGTCGCTGCCGAAATTATTAAAACGGGTGGTCGAGCGATCGCAGTTGAACTCGACGTGCGTGATTCAGGTGCTTGGCGCGAAGAGGTTGCACGAACCGAATCTGAACTAGGGCCTGTTAATTTGTTGTGCAACAACGCTGGAGCGAATTTTCGGGTTGGATTTGAAGAGCAGACCGACGAGCAGTTCGAATTGATTATGGATGTGGGCCTCAACGGGTCGTTCTACGGTATCAAGGCTGTTGTGCCTTCGATGCGAAAGGCAGGTTCGGGAGTGATTCTGAATATGGGCTCTTTAGCGTCGATTCGTCCCGGTGGAGGAAGTCCTGCCTACGCAGCTCAGAAAATGGCGATGGTTGGCTTAACTCGCTCAGCGGCGCAGTCGTTCGCAAAGGACAACATTCGTTGCGTGATTATCTCTCCGGGTCACGTGGATACTCCGTTTATTCGTGGCAATAACGAGCACAGCCCGAATAGCTGGGAGACCAGCATTGATAATCCAGAGAACTTAGAACGTCGGATGAAGAATACTCCGCTGGGTCGATTACAGCAGCCTGAAGACATCGCAAATGCCTTTATGTTCGCGGCGACCGACGATGCGGCGATGATTACAGGCTCAATGATCACGGTAGACGGCGGAGCAGCACTCTAGATGCCGGTGGCACGTTTTATTCAGAGCGTGTTGATTGTTCTGGTTGGAGGTTTTTTCTTCGGTCTGGCGATTGAGTGGTAAGGATCGAATTTATGGGTGCGGTTGAAGGTAAATACGGCGTAATAATCGAGCGAAATATGGGCGTTCCAATGCGGGACGGAACGACACTTCGTGCCGACGTGTGGCGACCCGATTCTGACGGTCGATTTCCGGTATTAATCGAGCGAACGCCTTACGACAAAGGTGGGTCGTCGGAATCGAATCTTGGAGCTGGTGAATTTTACGCCTCACACGGCTATGTGGTCGTAATTCAAGACGTCCGTGGCCGCTTCGCATCCGACGGCGAATTTTACCCGTTTCGAGACGATGCTGATGGCGAGCATAAAGATGGTTTTGACACCGTAGAGTGGACAGCTGAACAATCGTGGTCGAACGGTAAAATAGGAACCATAGGCGGTTCATATTCTGGTGCCACGCAGTACCGAATGTTGTCGACGCAGCCACCGCATTTGGAAGCCCTGTTTGTACGTCAGTCGTCGGCAGATTACTATGATGAATGGGTCTACAGAGGTGGCGCGTTTGAGCATGGCTTCAACACCATGTGGACACTCAAACACACATCTACGAACGCCCGAAAACTTGCTCCTGTAGGTTCCGAAGATGAAATCAATAGACGAGTGGAAGTGGCATCCGTAAATTATGCTAAATGGCTGGAAAATACACCGATTTCACCGTTGCTACCAGTTGCCGATCTTCACGGCTGGTTCAGCGATTGGATGAACCATCCAAACCACGATGATTATTGGGAAGAATTTAGCAATGCAAGGTTCCACGATAAAACGAACGTTCCAGTGCATCATTTTGGTAGTTGGTTCGACTGCTTCTTGATCGGCACGATCAGAAGCTATGAGGGTATGCGGTCGAATGCTGCTACTCCGGAAGCGCGGGCTGGGCAGCGGATGACGATCGGTCCATGGGTACATAATCCGGGTCCTGCCGACATGCGAGAAGCCGGTGCCGTGGATTTTGGTGAGCAGGCGAAACTAGGCTGGTTCGAGACTCGAAAACGTTGGTTTGATCATTGGCTGAAAGGCGTCGACAATGGAGTAGATTCCGATAAGCCGGTCAAACTTTTTGCAATGGGCATCAACAAATGGCGCGAGTTCGATGAATGGCCGCCCGCTGCTGCCAAAGACACCCCGTTCTATCTGTCTGCGGGTGCTTCAAGTTCGGCTAAATCGCTAAACGATGGGATCTTGAGCGCCTACAAGCCTGATTTGTTTGGAGAAGTGTTCGATGAGTACGATTCCGACCCCAAAACCCCTATTAGGTCGTTTGGCGGCGGTCATCTTGGCGACAACAACGGGCCACGAGATCAAAGAGGCTACGAGGATAACGTTCTCACCTACACCACTGAAGTTCTCGACGAACCAATCGATGTAACTGGGCGTGTGAAAGCTGTTTTACATGCATCGTCGTCTGCGATCGACACCGATTGGGTCGTGCGAATCACTGATGTTCACCCTGATGGAACTTCGATGCTCGTTTGCGACGGAATATTGCGTGCGAGGTTCAATGACTCGTTCGAGAAACCAACTGCGTTAGTGCCGTATCAACCGACTGAGTTTGTGGTCGATTTATGGGCGACAAGCCATGTGTTCCAGAAGGGGCACCGATTGAGAGTTGCAGTTGCAAGCAGCAGCTTCCCGAGATGGGATATCAACTGGCAAACAGGTAAAAATAATGCGTTGGAATCGAGCGGGATTATCGCTCGTAATCGGATTTTCCGTGATGAAATTCGATCTTCTCATGTGATTCTGCCGTTGCTGTAGTCGGTGTGTCGCTGGGTCAAACTAGGCTTGTTCGTTCACAAACTGCGTTCGACGGTTTGGTAGCGTATTCCTCTAAAGTATGTGCGTGTGCGCACACGGGTTCGGTGCGACGTTTAAGCATGTGTGAATTGCCTATCGTGACTAATATCAGAGTATGGGAACAGTCCTGACACAAATCTCCGGTCGCCAATTACTTACCAGACGCTCCAAAGCCAGCGCTCACGGTATTCGGCTGCAATGTCCCAACCGGACCTGCAGAGGCGGCTGGCGCAGTTACAGCCGGTGCTGACTACATCCTTATGGATGCGGGGTTGTTCGGTCTGGTCGTTGCCCGAGTTCGGCCTAAGCGTCGCAAAGACGAAGACTAGTTCGCACGGTTAGCTAACCTACAGGTACGGTCCGCCGGGTCCCCAATCGTCAGTTCCGGTCAGTCGTTTTCGTAATGCCCGTAGTTCAAGCGGCATTTTCGCGTTTGACTCCCAAGTCTGGTCGACACCCTCAGCCTGTGGTTCGCCCTTGACCATGATTTCGATCAAGACTGGTCCTGGACTGGCGAGAATTTCTGGTAGCGACGAATCGAGCGATTCAACCTCGTCGAAACGATAAGCCGAGGCGTATCCACACGCTTCTGCGGTTTTGGCGTATTCGACTCTGGGAGCTGGAACGGGTTGTACGCCAGTTACCGAGTAGATGCCGTTGTTGAACACGAAGTGATAAAGATTTGTAGGCGCCATTCCTGCGATAGTTGCTAGCGAACCGAAGTTCATAAGCAGCGACCCATCGGCGTCGAGGCAAATGACGGAGCGATCAGGTTTGCCGAGAGCTATTCCGAATGCAACTGATGAGGCTTTCGACATGGCGTTCGCAATCCCGATGTCGAGGTCAGGATATTCTGAAATTTGGTACCAGTATTTCGTTTGCGTCATTGTGGTGACAACCACAGCCTCGTCGCGTGAGTTGTTGATCACTCGGCAAGCATCGGCGTAAGTAATCATCGTGAACCGCCTTGTGCTACTTCCGATGGTTCATCAGATTTGGCATATTCAGTGCCTATCGCTACGGCGACCGGCTGGTTCGTTTTTGCTGCTAGATCGAAAGCAAGCGGTACGCGATCAAGGTCTTCATCTGATTCGACCACGAAGTAGTCGACGCGCCACATGTGGAGATATGGTTCGAGGAACGTTGCTGCCGAATCGGGCGTGTCGCCCTTCCGGTTGTGTCCCCGGTATCCGATGAACATCACAAGCGGCAGGCCGATTCCGAGTGCTAGCCCTCTTAGAGCATCACCGGCTTCGTAAAGCCCAGCGTTCTGTATTGAGATGACAGGATTTTGACCTGCTATGAATAACCCTGCCGCAACAGGTATCGCCTCGCCTTCACGAGCCACGGGCACAACGGTTATTGATGGTTCGTCCATCAGATCTTGGTACATATGTGCCGTCTCTGAATCAGGAAGCGTTACGTAGTGCGAAACTCCGTGTTGAACGAGTTGGGCTATTACGTATTTTGGGTGCAGGATGCCGTTGATCAAGCTGTATACCGTTGCCTTAGTTCTGAAAGAAGATCGGATTTCAGGCCGGGATTAGCTGTCGGTAGCCTTCAACGCAATACGTTGACCCGTACGAACTACTCGACGACAGGCTTGGTTGGACGCCTAGTGGCGATCAGCAGCAGGATCGCCAGAATCGCTGCCACGGTGAACGTAGGGAACGTTCTTTCATACGATCCGGTGTAGTCGAAGATTAGCCCGGCGCCAATTGCACCAATCGCTTGCCCTCCGCTTACGAATGGTTCGGTCGCACCTCGAATTGCTCCGAGTGAGCTACGCCCGAAGTAATGGGCTATGGCCACTGGAGGAACGACTAACAGTCCCCCGAGACCTATTCCAAAGAGGGCAGCGGCGGTGAATGCCATCGCTGGTGATTCGACCAGCAGGAACAGTAGTGACATTCCCCCGAGCCAAGCAGCTGTCATCGAGTACACAATTTTTACTGGCAATCGATCAAGCAAGTGGCCCCACAGGATGCTGCCAACTGCCGTTCCGCCTGCCATTACGGTCAGGGCTGAAGCGGCGATTGAGGGGCTAATGCCATGATCTCGCAAGAATGCGGCTTGATGAATATTCACACCGGTGTGAATGAAAAAGACAAGCCCTCCGACTAGCGCCAGCGTCCACATGGCTGGAGTGCGCATCGCTTCTTTGAGAGTCCATTGTTCTTCTTGATCGGCTGCAGTTTGTTTTTGAGTTGTTCCGGCTGGATCGGTCATCGCCGTATCACCGTCGGGAGTCAGTCCTACGTCTTCGGGTTTGTTCACGAACACCAATAAGGTCAACGGAAGGGCAATTACCCAAACGGAAATGCCCATCCAGAACCACGCCATTCGCCAGTCGCCATCGCTGGCGTTCATGAACAGTTGGGCGAACAAGGGGAAGAGTCCCATGCCGAGTGAATGCGATACACCTAACATCGACGATGAACGTCCGCGCATACGAACAAACCACTGCGCTACAGCCGTCGAGCCTCCGATTTGGAGAGGGGCTTGAAACATCAGTCGGCCCGCACCGAACAGCAAGTAAAAGCTAATCGGGCTAGTGGTCCAACGGAGAGAGAGAATTACGGCACCCAAAATAAATACCGACGAAGCCATGAGCACACGGGCACCGTATCGCTGGAGAATCCAACCGGCGATCGGTGATACGAACATCGACACCGCACCAGCGGCGGCGGCGGCGCCAACGATCAGAGTGCGACTCCAGCCGAGGTCTTCGCTCATCGGGAACACGAACACGGCGATAGTCAGCGTTGCAGCGGCGTTGCGAACAAACATTGTTGATCCGGCTGCTAGAACTACCGCCCAACCGTAGAAAAATGGGGTGCGTTGGGCAAATGCGGCGCGTGGATCGGTCGATGTAGTCGAAGTTGGGTTCATATTCAGTCGAGCAAGATGAGCGTAGTTATTTACACAAGGCAGGATGCTAGCAGCGGTTCCGGGGTGAATGTTCCTCAGAAATAATCAGTACCACTGGTAAAGTGGTTATTCGAAGAAATGGGTCAGATGTTTTTCGCCGAGGAGTTGGTGGTAAATTCTGATCTGCGAATTTGATCTTTTGTAAACACACGGTAAAAGCAGCAAGCAAAATATGTCACCTGAATCAACTTCATTCGACGCCAAACGATCGTTAGAAACGACGGCTGGGACAGTCAATTACTATTCCCTTTCGGTCCTCGAGGATGCTGGGCTACTTGATATTGCGAAGACCCCATATTCGATCAGGGTGCTTCTTGAGAACGCATTGCGTAAGGCTGATGACGGGCCTGCCAATGACGACCACGTAAAGTTGGTCGCTTCATGGCGACCTAACGCAAAGCCCGCTAGCGAGTTTCCGTACATGCCGGGTCGAGTTGTGCTTCAGGACTTCACTGGCGTTCCAGTAGTGGTCGATATTGCTGCAATGCGTGACGCGGTTTCGAATGCTGGTGGCGACTCATCGATCATCAACCCGATTGTTCGATCTGACATGGTTATCGATCATTCGGTTCAGGTCGACTATTTCTCAACCGCTGGTGCGCTTGCGATGAACATCGAGCGTGAGTTCGAACGCAACACCGAGCGTTACCAGTTACTCAAATGGGCACAGGGTGCGTTAGACAATCTAAAAATAATTCCGCCGGGAGCAGGAATTGTTCACCAAGTGAACCTCGAATTCCTTGCTGAAGCTGTGCTCTCGGAAGAAAACGACGCGGGTGAACGAATTGCATTCCCTGACACCTGTGTCGGCACCGACTCGCATACAACGATGGTCAACGGTCTGGGTGTGCTTGGTTGGGGTGTAGGTGGAATCGAAGCCGAGGCAGTGATGCTTGGCCAGCCGTACTACATGGTTGTTCCAGAAGTAGTTGGTGTTCGACTCACCGGATCGCTACCAGAAGGATCGACTGCGACAGATCTAGTGCTGGGCATCGTTCAGATGCTTCGAGCAGAGGGCGTTGTAGAAAAATTTGTTGAGTTCTACGGGCCTGGTCTCGATACGCTGCCGCTTGCAGACCGAGCAACTATTGCGAACATGGCACCTGAATATGGTGCAACCTGTGGCTTCTTCCCGATCGACGATCAGACGTTGAAGTACATGCGTGACACGGGGCGAGATGACGCAACGGTTGAACTTACAGAGAAGTACGCTAAGGCGAATTCGTTCTTCTACGATCCTTCGAATGAACCTGAATATTCAGTCGAATTGAGCTTCGATCTAGATAGCACTGTTCCTGCGATGGCAGGTCCGAAACGACCACAGGATCGTCTAGCACTTTCTGAGGTCGGTCCGAATTTCAATTCTTCATTTGCTGATGCTTCGACGGATAAGCACGAAGTCGAAGTCGATGGATCCAAGGGTGCTGTTGGCGATGGTTCGGTCGTGATTGCTGCGATTACGAGCTGTACGAACACCTCTAATCCATCGGTGATGGTTGGTGCTGGTCTATTAGCTCGAAACGCTCGTAAGCGTGGGTTGAATCGACAGCCTTGGGTGAAGACGAGTCTTGCACCCGGTTCGACTGTTGTTACTCGCTATCTTGAAGCAGCAGGTTTGAACGAAGATCTCGATGCTCTCGGTTTCAACACAGTTGGGTACGGCTGTACGACGTGCATCGGTAACTCGGGCCCGCTTCCACAGGAAGTATCCGATGCCGTGAACGATCACGAACTAACTGCTGCTGCTGTCGTTAGCGGAAACCGAAACTTTGAAGGACGAGTTCACCCGCAGGTGAAGGCGAACTACCTTGCGTCGCCTGTTTTGGTTGTCGCTTACTCACTCGTGGGTAAGGTCGACACAGATCTAATTCGTGAGCCTCTTGGGCAGGACCAGCAGGGCGTTGATGTTTTCTTGAAAGACATTTGGCCTTCGCAGCAGGATATTGCTGACACGATCGCTGATTCACTTACTGCCGATATGTTCAAGGAACAATACGGTCAGGTGTTTGCTGGTTCGCCGGAATGGCAAGAGCTTCCGGCTCCAACCGGAATGAACTTCGAATGGGATCGTGAGTCGACCTACATTCAAGAGCCACCATATTTCGAAGATTTTGGCGATGAGCCAACTGTTAGGTCGGAGGTTATGGGTGCGCGTGTGTTGGTTGTGTTCGGTGATTCAGTTACGACAGATCATATCTCTCCAGCGGGTGCGATTCCGCCGAGCGCACCCGGGGGGCAGTTCTTAGTCGGTAACGACGTGCCACGGCGGGAGTTCAACTCGTACGGATCACGCCGAGGAAATCACGACGTGATGGTTCGAGGTACCTTCGGTAACATTCGGCTGCGCAACAAATTGACGCCTGATATGGAGGGTGACTGGACTGTTCACCTGCCAGACGGCGAGCAGATGCGAATCTTCGAGGCTTCCGAGAAGTATCTGACTGAAGGAACTCCGCTGATCGTGTTGGCGGGTAAGGAATATGGAACCGGTAGCTCGCGTGACTGGGCTGCGAAGGGTCCGATGTTGCTTGGTGTTCGAGTCGTTATCGCTGAGAGTCTTGAGCGCATCCACCGATCAAACCTGATCGGGATGGGTGTTCTTCCTCTTGTGTATACAAACGGTGATACTGCTGAATCGCTCGGACTGGACGGCACAGAGTCATATGATGTTCCGGGTGTCGGTAACTCTGTTGAGCCCGGCTCTAACGTGACTGTTACTGCGACATCTGACGATGGTAAGGTGACCGAGTTTGAAGCGCTAATCAGAATCGATACTGCTATCGAGAACGAGTACTACCGCAACGGTGGATTATTGCCTTACGTTCTTCGACAGATGATGGCTGAAGCCTAGAACTGGCCGATAGTCGGTTAGTAAATAACGAATATGAAAACCGGGAAGCACAATTGCTTCCCGGTTTTTAGTTAAATTCGGATTCGTTTCAGGATGATGTGTTCATTGGTTCATCGATGTGTCACCCCTGCGATCAACGCGGGAAGCTATGAGTTCATAATGTAAGACATCTTCGAGGGATTCGAATTGCCATTCAAATCCTGCGGCGCGTAATTTATCAGGATATGCGCGATGGCTCGATAGCATCGTTTCTTCTCCCATCTCGCCAAAAACTAATCGAATAATGGCTGCAGGAACATGGAGCCATGCGGGTCGAGAAAGAGTTTTAGACATTAGTTTCGTGAACTCTTCGTTTCGAACTGGAGTTGGAGTAGTGAAGTTCACCGGTCCTGAAATATCTTCATTTACAATTAGATAGGTGAGACCGCTCACTACGTCAGGTAACGAAATCCACGGCCACCACTGACGTCCGTTACCGAGCTTGCCGCCAAGAGCGGTAAGGAACGGCAATCGGACTCTGGCTAAGAGCCCCCCTTGTCGAGACATAATTAATCCAAATCGAGCGTGTACAACTCGTATTCCAGCTTCGCGTGCGCTATCTGCTGAGGCTTCCCAGCGAACGGCGGTATCGGCGAGAAACCCTTCTCCACGTGGTGAATCTTCGGACAGATGTTCTTCTCCGCTATCTCCATAGAAGCCGACCGCTGACGCGACGATAAATACTTTTGGAGGAGATTCGAGGTTCGCTAGTGCCTGAGATAGAAGCCGAGTGGACCGAACTCGGCTTTCGCTGATGAGTAATTTTCGCTCGGCGTTCCAGCGTGCCCCGGCTATGGATACTCCGCCAAGATGAATCGCTGCATCGATGTTGCCGAGCAGTCTCGAGTCGAAGGAGCTGTGTTCGGGGTCCCATTTGAATTCGGGAATTTTTGCGTCTGGATTTGGAGCGCGCCGAACTAACTGAATTATCTGGTGGCCGTCGTAAGCGAGAGCAGTGATAAGCGCACTACCGACCATTCCAGAACTGCCCGATACGAGGATTCTCATTCGGATCCCACTTTCAACTCGACCACTACGAACGTTGATGTCGTCATTCTAGTGAAGTTAAGGCGGTATGCGGCCTCGTGTTACCACTACATAATGACCTTGTTTAGGTCGAATAGAACAGATATTCAGTCACGGTGACGTGTCGGCCAGACGAGTCAGCATTGCCGCACTGTGAGAATACCGATATATTTCGAAATAGTGGCAAGCGACGTGTTGTACGTCGTGTGATCAGGCGTACTCCTGCAGCAAGAACCGTCGCTCCCCGAGCGATACGTCGTGCTCTGGCACGTGTGCTCATGCAACCAATCGCTCGGCGAGTGGCCGAACGTGACGGATTAGAAGTTCCGGGCAAGATTTCTGTATATGGCGGGTTCGAGTTCAATCACGAACTGCATCAATGCTTCGACCCCTTGGAAAGCGTAATGATCGCTGGAACGGTTGATAACACGCAATCAATGGTCGCTGTGACAGTAATGTCAAAAGTCGATCTCGTAATTATCTAACTCGACCACGACGGTGAACTTCAGGGCTTGAACGTCGCTAGAGCGGTCGCATTGAACTCACCTGCCACAGGATTATGATTTTACGCCATGGCTGAACCCGCGAGCGTTCAAGGCTCTTTGGATCTACGGATCGAAAAAGTGGTCGATTATCACTCGCGCGTCATTGGCTAACCCTGCTCACATCCGAGCTACGGTGAAATCGGCCGTACATGGTCTGACCTGGACTGAACCGGGCGTACAACGCCAATGGTCGGAGCTGGGAGATCTTCGCCGAAGTATGGAAGATCGTCGTTGTTTGATGAAAAGCGTTGCCTAGTTAATCTCTCTGCGATGGCACTTGAATGAGATCTTTAGCTGAAAAAGCCCCCAAATACAGATTTGTTTCCGAGGGCCTATATATTTCTTAAACTAGAGCAAATTTGCCGCTTAGAACCTAGCTTCTATCTGCAGAGACCTTTTCAAGCATCCTTGGCGGTAGCGGGAAGATCCAACCCCGGTTCTGGATGATCGCCTTTGAAAGCTCGGGTGGAATTGCGACGATAATTTCTGGTTCGATAGCGAATCGGCCTGTGAAACCACCGATTGCACTACGAGCGTGGACACCGCCGTAGTTTTGATCTTCGCCGTCTTCAGCGAACTCGCCCTTGCCACCGCCGAACACTGACTGCCAGCGTTCCGAGAAGCCGTTCATGACTGCTGGACCGCCATTGAACGCAACATCTGTCGACACGACCATTCCCAGTGCTTTCACGGTGTAGATCACGTCGTTCAAGTCGCCGCCTTCACCACCGCAAGTCAAACCCCAGTGGAGTCGCTTGATCATCGAACTGGCGATCCACTGCGCTGCAGCCTGACCCTCTTTGATGCGATCAGGATCGTCGTACATCTGACCAGGTCCATATCCGTGACCTGAGAGGTAGACGAGACCAGATTCGTGGAAAACGATTCCACTGATTCCAGAACCTTTGAGGCTTTTTACATCGGTTTCGAACGAGCCCATGTCCATTTTGAGTTCATTGATTCGATCGTAAACATCGAAGTCGCGTCTCAGATGATCAGGGACTATCGAGTTGTCGTAGAACGTTCCCATGGATGATTCCTTTTTGATTCGACATTACGTGGCCGAGTCGGTTTGTGATTATTGATTTAACAGAGTGGTCAGGTATTTGACGGCCACCGGAAGAGCATCTTTCGAGAGAACATTGCCGCGGGGCTCATAGACGATCGAAATCGGACCATCGAACTGTGCATTTTTCACGATGCGAACGATACGTGGGTAATCAAGCCATTGCTCGTCACCAGCATTTGCGAAATAGAACTTTGTCCTCACCATATCGGCTCTCGGCGCACACATCTCAATGGACTCGTATAGCTGCTCTTCAGCTACGTTCGTTGGACTGCCCGGACCTGAAGAACCTGGCGAACCCTGAAATTGCCCGGTATCTAGAACGTACGAAAGCGCCGGACTATCGATCTCATCAAGCATTTTGAGTACCTGAACACCAGTCGAAGGCGTTGAACCGTGATTGTGGTTGTGTAGAAATACTTTGATGTTTGCTTCGGCAGCGTAGTCGCAGATCGTCTGGAATTTCTTGCGAACTTCTCCGAACGTGAATTCAAGCGTTTGGTCGTTCACTACGCCATTTCC
>CAWVRY010000030.1:0-24417 GCA_963932695.1 uncultured bacterium
GTGCAGCAGTTGAAAACGCTGTTTCTGTAGCTGGAATGATCCTCACAACTGAGGCCCTTATCAGCGAGAAGGACGAGCCAATGCCAGCAATGCCTGGTGGTGGCGCTCCTGGTGGAGACATGGGCTTCTAAATAGCCTTTGCTTTACTAAGCAATTTAGAAAAGGGTCGCATCGAAAGGTGCGACCCTTTTTTGTGGCGTGAATTTGCGATTTCTCGACCGAAGCAAAGCGGAGTGGAAAGATCTTCGGCAGTTGTTACCCTAAGGATATGAAAATCACCGATGTAAAAATAATTTCGTTCAAAGCCAAATCTCGGCTTAGCACAACCAAATGGGGTTATGGGGTTTGGGGCGAGGAGCACGACGAGGTTCAGCGGATTCTCAAGATCGAAACCGACGAAGGTGCTGAGGGATTTTTCACTGGGGACAATATGTACCTTGTGGCACCCACGCAGGAAGTTATCGAACAGCTGGTGAAGCCGTTGTTGATCGGCGAAGACCCACTGAATCGAGAACTATTGTGGCAGTGGATGATGGCTCATCACGGGATTTCTGAAGCGGTGATCGGAGCCGTGGACTGCGCGTTGTGGGATCTGGCAGGTCGGTCGGCGGGTGTTTCGGTTGCGCAGCTTTTAGGTGGCTATCGAGATAAGGTCAAAGCCTACGCTAGCTCTGCTCCGAACCTCGGATCCCCTGAGGTCTACGCTGCCCACGCTGTCGAAATGAAGAAACGCGGCTACACCGCCTACAAGATCCACGCCAACATCTACTGGAACCCTGAAAAAGAGGAACCCGCACCCGCCAAACCGGCGTTCCCGGAAGCCGATATAGAGATATGCCGAGCGGTCAGAGATGCTGTCGGCAACGACATGGTGCTGATGCTCGATCCGTACGGTATCTACACGTTTGAGGAGTCGTTGTACGTTGGGCGTGAGGTGGAAAAGCTCGACTTCTACTGGCTCGAGCACCCGATGGACGAACGCAAGACCGAGCCGTATCGGAAGCTGACAGAGGCGCTCGATATTGCCATTCTCGGGCCTGAAACGGAGCCCGGCAGCCTCTACTCCCGCGCCGAATGGGCGATGCAGAACGCTTCAGACATGGGGCGTATCGACACCAGCTTTGGCGGTATTACAGGCGTTCGAAAAGCGCTTGGGTTCTACGAATCGATCGGTATGCAGTGCGAGCTTGAGTACGTTGGATTCTCTAATTTGGCGTTGTTTGGCTCTACCTCTGAAGAGACTTGTGAATACTACGAGAGAGGCCTGCTACGACCCGAAGAAGACTACGACTCCATAGTTCCACTGCACCTCAAACAACCGTGTGATCCGATGGACGAAAACGGCTTCGTGAGCATCCCGCAAGGTCCGGGTCTAGGCTTCGAGTTCGACTGGGACTACGTGAGCGCCAGCCTGGTCTAATTCGAGTTACATAACGATAATTTCTTCGCAGGATAGCCTCGTTGATTAAGAACCTAGCGCGAGTAGTTCACAAACTGAGATGCCAGTAGAGAAGAACGCCTAACTGGTCGAGGGATCTACATTGATATCAAGGCCTAGTAACACGCGTAACCACGTTACGAACGGTTCTGTACTCGCGTGCTGACCCTCACTTGTACGTGACACCCTCTCCTATTCTTATCGCCTAACAAGCTAAAATGACGAGAGTGACAGGCTGATCTTGCATTCGGCGGAAATTCGAAACCGCCGAATACCCCCCCCATTTACATAAACCGGCCTATCAGTAAGTTAGCGCAACTATATGGGCTCTTTCCGCTTTGTACATGCAGCAGATCTTCACATCGATTCACCCTTTGCGGGGGTCGGTGACGCCGATAATCGAGTAGCGACCCGTTTACGAGAGGCAACTTTTGAAGCCTTTCAGAACTTGGTCGATCTTTGCATTAAACAAAAAGCCGATTTCCTCGTAATCGCTGGTGACGTATACGATGGCGCCGACCGCTCAGTTCGAGCTCAGTTGCGATTCCGTGACGGACTTTCCAAACTCTCTAAAGCCGGAATCAAATCTTTTGTAGTTCACGGCAATCACGACCCACTCGATGGTTGGCAGTCGTCAATCTCGTGGCCAGAAGGCGTTCACATATTCGGTGCAACTCCCGAATGGAAGAATTTCGAGAAGAACGGCGAAGTGGTCACCGCTATTCAGGGCATGAGCTATCCAACCCGCGAAGTCACCGACAATCTTTCAACACAGTTCACTCCGCCTGAATCTGGCAATCTATTCACCATCGGACTCCTTCACGCTAACGTAGGAGCCAACAGCGCCCACCCGAACTACGCACCGTGCACAGTTGAAGACCTTTCAGAATCAGGAATCGACTACTGGGCGTTAGGTCACGTGCATACTCGCCAAACACTCAAGCAAGCTGCGCCGGTGATTGCCTACCCAGGCAACACACAAGGTCGACACCCGAACGAGACCGGCGCCCGAGGCGCATTGGTAGTAGATGTCGACAACTCAGGCGCTTCACGGAGTGAGTTCGCAGCCCTCGACGTTGTTCGATGGGAGCGTGCCGAAGTAGATATTTCTAATATTGAAACTATCGACAATCTCGATTCAGCGATTAGACAGGCGACCGATAATATCAGCGTTCAAGCTGAAGATCGCGATGTTGTTTGCCGACTAACTCTAGTAGGACGCGGTCCACTCCACGAACAATTAACAGCAACGGGCGCCGTCGACGATCTACTCGATTCCGTGCGATCCGCTTGGAACGCCAGTGGTTCGCCGTGGGTTTGGGTGGAGCGAATTACCGACTCGACTCGCCCGACTATAGATATCGAATCGCGAGCAAAGCAAGACGATTTCTTGGGCGCCACTCTCAAACGTGCCCTACTTTCGTCTATCGAGTCAGATGAGATCGATCGACTTACTGAAGTCGTATCGGACGTCTACACGGGTCGCCGAAACGGACTCGAGAAGCCGAGTGACGAACAAGTATCTGCGTGGGCTGAAGAAGCTCGTTGGTACTTAGCCGAACTGTTGGAGCAGAGCAAATAGCATGCGACTAACAGGAATAAATATAGAAAACTTTGGCCCGTTTGCCGATCACGAGTTCAGCGACGTATCAGGTCGACTCACGCTTCTACACGGACCCAATGAAGCCGGTAAATCCGCGATTCGAGCGTTCTTGCGCTCAACGCTTTTTGGCTACACAACGAAATCAGACCGAGCACCAATACGCGAGCTTTTCCTCTACAACCACTTCAGGCCGGAAGCTGGTTCTGGAGCAGTATCACTCGTCACATCATCGGATACTAATTTCAATATTCACCGACGAGATGGCAAGCAGCGGGGTGAAGTATCGATCACCGGAGATGCGACAGGCAGCAACGATATGCTTCAGTCGTTGCTTGGCGGAATCGATGTTGAGCTATACACAAACGTATTCTCGATCTCACTTAGCGAACTCCAGGCTATGTCGTCGCTCAACTCGAACCAAATTCGAGACAAAATTTACTCAGTAGGTCTCGGACTAGCAAACGTATCGCTCACCGATGCTCGTGGTGAACTAGACGCCGAGTTGCACAAACTCCGAAGTGTTACTGGTCGAGCCGGTACGATGTCGAAGAATATGAAAGCTCTCACTGATCTACGGGCTAAGCTCGAAGAGACGCGACGAGGCAGCGACGAATACGCACAGCTCTCGAATACCCTCGAGCAACTACTCGAAAATATAGATTCGCAGACTGCAGAACTCGAAGACATGAGATCTGGCATTGAACGCCAGAACACGCTAGTTAGGTTAAGAAGCCCGTGGGAGCGCAAAACCGAGATCGAACGACAGATTTCGGAAGCTCCAGAGATCGACACGGTTCCAGAAGACGGACTTCAGCAACTCGATAATTTAGTCGAGCAGAAGACAACCCTTCAGGAACAGATGGACGAAGGCGAATTACGACAGCAAGAACGCAAGTCTGAATCTGAGTCAGTCGGCGTAGTCGAACCATTCATCGACCAGGGCGACGAAATACGCAAGCTGCTAATGGAAACTGCCTACTACACGAAGGCCGTAACCGATCTACCCTCAATCGAACAGGAACTCGACAATGAACAGGCGCAGCTCGATCGTGACCTCGCAGCGCTCGGTTGGTCAGAGAGCGCAGTCGGTAAGTTCGAAACTCCGCTTGATCTTCAGTCGAATCTGGAATCTACCGGACGCGAGCTAACGACCGCCCGTAGAAAATATCAAGAAGCCGAACTCACTGTTCAATCACGAACCGAAGATCGCGAAACCATGGCCGATGACGCGCTTCATTCTGCTGGTGCACGTGACGCACTCGCTGATGTTCCGACAGAGAACTCATCAGACCTCGAAAATAAACGTGGCCGACTTTCAAGACTCCGTGCGGCAATCGCCGACGCCGGGTCAATTCGTTCTGAATTGAACGAGGGTCAAAATAACCTCTCCAACACTCTCGCACAGACCGAAACAGAGGACATTGGTGGATTTGTAGGTTCGATCCTCCTGCCAATAACCGTCATCATCGTCGGAATCGCTTCGATGGCCTGGAGCTACATGAACGCCGAGCTATCGGGCGGACTGGGAGGATTCCTTGGAGTAGTTGCAGGATTCATGTTGATTTCTCGTGCGAGGGCGGCAGGCGGATTCAAAATTAAGATCCGCAAGCCAGCTATAAGTGAAGCCAAAGACGTCGCAAACGCACAAGTCGAAGAAATTCAAGAACGACTCGATGCGGTTAATAGTGAAATATACGAAATCGCTGGCGAGTTCAGCATCAGCAACACTCCGTCGATTCGCGATGTAGAAGAAAAAGCTGGTGAGCTAGATCGATCACTTGATCTACGCCGAAGATTTGAATCAGTCTCGAGAGAATTCGAAACCGCAGCCGCTCGTCTCGCCACAATCGATACACGGCTCACGGAAGCCCACAGTGCACTCGCCCTAAACGCAAATACGCTTGCCGATGTTCAAAACCGATGGCAGATGCTCTTAGAACGATCTGAGCTCAGCATCGATCTCGATCCAGCACAAGCCGCAAACGTAATGGCGAGCATACGAACACTCAAGAGCCAGCAGAGAACAACTGCAAGTCTCCGAATACGCGTATCTCAGATGTCAGACACTGCAGGTGAAATCGACTTTCGGTTATCGAAAATTCTTGAAGCTGCGAGTTTGCCAGAAGCACCGGTACAACAAGGCACGAAAGCACTCGAAGATCTTGCCATCCGATTGAAAGCGCACGATGAAGCTGTCGTTCGTCAATCGCAGATAGCGGCCGAGATGGACATCTGGACGCAGGAGTTAGAAACGCTCGAAGGGCGAATGTCGGAACTGGATTCAAAAATCGGGTCACTGCTCGAAAAGGGCGAAACTTACGATCACGAAGAGTTCAAAACACTCGCTATCCAAGTAAACGAACGGCGTGAACTCGAACGCAAACTCGCTGAGCTACTGGAAAACACTCCACTACTCAGCAACGATGATGGGCAGGCGCACCGAGACGATCTCGCGTCGACTCCACACGAAGAGGCAGTCGCACGACTTCAGCAGCTTCAGGACGAAGAGAAGCGCCTACGTGCAATAGTCGATGGACTGCACGAGGAGCAGGGCAACTTACGTCGACAACGTGCTGAATATGAAAAGTCGGGTCAAGCACTAGAGCTTCACTCGAAGATCAATATGCTCGAAGAGAATATCAACAGCGACGCCCAACGCTGGGCAGTGTTGATGATCGCTCGTGACGTATTTGAACGAACACGCGAAGAGTTCCAGCGGGAACGCCAGCCAGCGCTCATGCTGTCTGCTTCCAAGTATTTGAACGATCTCACACTCGGACGCTACACAAGCGTGAGGGCTGTGATCGGCGAGAAAGACCAGGACCTCGAAGTCGTTGAGGGCGAGGGTCACACCAAGCGGGCTAACGAACTCAGTAGGGGCACTGCCGAGCAACTATTCCTCGCCATGCGCTTTGCCCTCATAGAGGAGTACGCCAAGAATGCTGAGCCGATGCCTGTCGTGCTCGACGATATCTTGGTGAACTTCGACCCCGAACGAGCCAAGGCGGCGTGCAAAGTAATCATGGATCTCTCTGAAAGGTTCCAGATTATCTTCCTTACTTGCCACCCAGAAACCGAAGCCATATTCAAATCGGTCGCTCCCACAGGCAAGAAGGCTGTGGAGTCGGCAATGAGCGTTGTTCAGCTCGGCGGAAGCACAGCTGGCGATCGCCTGACTCTCGTCGAACCTGCATAGTCCGGACTCGAAATGGGACTACGACGAGACATCCAGCTTTTTGACGTTGAGATCGGCACCGAACGACTCGTCCTTCGACCTATAGATCTTGTCGATATTAAGCCAATTACGCGGGAATTCACCGACGAGATCACCCGCTACATGTACCCGCCCGCTGCTCGATCAAGCATGGATGTAGCTCCGTTCATCGCCGACTCACTTGAAGGACTGGGTAACAACACAAACCTTCAGCTAGTGGCTGTCCTCCGAGAAAACCCTGACAACTTTGTCGGATGCATCGGACTTCACAAGCTAAGCGCAGGTACACCTGAACTCGGCATTTGGATTGCCAAAATATTTCACCGTCAGGGTCTAGGTCTTGAAGCGATTGAGGCATTGTGCGACTGGGCCTTTAGCGAAATTGATTGCGACTACTTGCGTTATACAGTCGACCGAGCTAACGCACGGAGTAGGCGAATTCCGGAGGCTCTAGGTGGCGAAATAGAGGATGAATACGACTTG
This sequence comes from uncultured bacterium, assembly GCA_963932695.1. Classification (GTDB taxonomy): domain Bacteria; phylum Chloroflexota; class Dehalococcoidia; order Lucifugimonadales; family Lucifugimonadaceae; genus Lucifugimonas. The sequence continues at coordinate 6,739 of CAWVRY010000030.1, forward strand.
ATCACTCCCGATGGTCGTACCTTGAATATCGTCGAGTACCGGATTTATCCGGAGACGATATAACCGCTCGTCAATACCTCACAAAGCTGGCGCTTGCTACGTCTCGCCCGCTCCGCCTTCACGGTCTGTTGGAGTCACTGATAAGCCCTCGTATAGCCGGGTCATACCTTCCAACCACTTGGCCTGAACAGCGGGATCCCAATCAGGGTCGAAGTCTGGATACTTCGCAAGAATTCTGTTGGCTAATTCGAGCTTCAGTGAACCGCCCAGCACAATCATTTCCACAGGCGCTTGCGCTGGTGCTTTCTCAGCCACTATCGCCGGAGTCGTGGCGGGTCTCTGACGTGCAGGAGCTACGGCCGCTCGCCCCTTGCTGGACCTATGCCTACCGACAAGAATGCGCTTCGACAGCTCTATACCCGCTGCTTGTGCGGCACGGATAAAGAATGCCTCGCATTTCTTCAGCACACCTTCTTTTGTACCAAATGACCTGAACGCCTCGTGGAATTGTCCTTTGCTTGCTCGGGCCAAATCCAGATCGAACACCGGGGTGTAGAAACGTTCAAGAATCCGACGCAGCAAAGCGCGTCGAGAATCACCCTCGGCATGCACCAAGTCTTCTAATTCGTTTGAAGGATGACCGTCCGCATCGATAAGGGTAAGAACCTTCAATGCGGTCATTAATTGGGTTCCAGAGCTGCCTGAGAACCTCGGACCCCAGACAGTTTTATCGATACGTCCTGGAATACCCTCTTCGAGAAGGAATTCCAAAAATGTTTGGAATGTCCGGTACGGGACATATGGGGGAACAGCTGTTGTTTGTTCTTGAAGGGTCATTTGAACTGGGAAATGGTCATTCCAAGCCGGAACACTGCTCACACTATCTCCCAGCAATTCCAAAGTCAAATGTTATTTGGAATGACAATTTCCCTGAGGGGACAGTTTATGAAACTACTCTTTGGAACGCGGAGAATAACCTCATCAATTTGGAATGCCCTGTGCAGTTGGATCAGACCGATATGCACATTCCTATTCCTAACGAACGTGAATACAAATGTTTGCGAGACCAGCGATTAGATGAGGAAAAGCAAGTGAAAATTCCGATAGACCAGATCTTCCCGGACCCTGATATACCTCGCTCAAAGAAGCCCAGCGGACGTCGAGAAAATACACGTTCTGTTCGCTCGAAACGCGACCCGGTAGTTCTGTTTACGGAAAACCGGTACCTTCTTCTCGCAGGCGAACGGAAACTCACGGCGGCCAAAGAAGCTGGCGAGGTTTCCGTTGAGTGCACCGTCAAGGAAGAAGTCACTCCTCAGGAGCGCTGGGAGCTGTCGCTGTCGGAGCAATATCACTCTTCCCTCGTCCCAGCTATGGAGCTCGGGCGCGCATTCATGGAGTACCGAGACAGCCATGAAGTAACCCAGCAAGAGCTTGCTCGTCGAACCGGAATTACACCCGGGACAATTCATCACTACGAGAGCCTAATTCGTACGTTAGACCCAGCTCTTGGTGAACGAGTAAATAGCGGCGAACTGACCTTTAAAGAGGCACGTTCTATCGCTGATATTGATGACCATGTTCGCCAGCGAGAAATCGCTCAACCATTCATCGACGGACGGCTCTCCAGCGTCCACGTCGAACGCATTGTGGGGCGAGCAAAAACTTCGACAACTCTTTCAATCGAAGACATCATTGAAGAGGTCGTAAATGGAAAGCGTGCACCCGAACGCGAGCCAGAGCCGGTTGCAGTAATTCAAGCAGCGATACCTGTCGAAGCCGACACCGCATTGATCGAAAACGCAGTGCTGAAAATCGCTGGAGAACTCGACGCAATGCAACTTCAAGTCATCCCTGAATACCGACGACTCAAGCTCATCAGCAGTCTTCGAATTCTCGATAGCCGGCTGAAGTCAGCCCTAGCAAGTCTTAATGGAGGAGTGGCGGTCAGGCAGTCTGTTCCGACACAGTACACCGCAACAAAAGTACCGGTATAGCCACCGGTTATGACCTGTCGAGTCTGCTTTTTAGCAGGCGCGAGACATCCAGGTCGTTGTGCCGACAGGCACGTAAAACTGAATATCGAGTAGAGACGACTTGATGAAATGCGTGAGGTTTGTGCGGACACACAAACCTCACGTCGTTAGAAACTTCGTGGGCTCTGAAGTTTCTAGTCTAGTCTCCGCTGCGAGCCCATGTGCCCCTCCAATTACGCCTCCGGAGGGGCACAATTTTTTAAAGCCACATAAACCTTGATACCGACCGTAACAGCTTTGCCGACTCGCGAGAACCCCTCTGCCTCATCTCGGCAGCCAATCGAATTTTATCCGTTAACGGGTGAACTTCGATGATCTGAATCAAACATGTGATTCAAATTAGTCGACGTTAAAGCCCTAAGATCCCGGCAGCGTTGTCGTGGAGAATCAGTGGCCGTGCTTCATCGCGAATATCCAATTCCGCAAACTGCTCCATCCACGTCACAGGCGATATGTAGGGATAGTCAGAACCGAACAAAACCTTCTTGCGCAGCCGACCGCCAGCTTCTGTGATCAATTCCTTAGGAATGTAACGAGGAGCCCATCCGGACAGATCGATGAAGACGTTCGGCTTGTGCAAAGCAACCGCAATTTGCTCCTGAATCCACGGCCATGCAGGGTGAGCCATGATGATGGTCAGTCCAGGATGCCGAGCGGCTAGTGAGTCAACGTGTGGAATCGGGCGTGAATACGCCAACTCGAAACCACCACCTCCCGGTGTATTCGCACCGGCGGCGGCGTATCCAGAATGCATCAGCACTGGAATCCCCAACTCTTCGGCTTTGGCAAACAGAGGAGTGAACTGTGGATCGTCTGGAAAGAACGCCTGATGAATCGGATGAAGCTTTAGTCCACGAAGGCGTAGCTCTGTGACAGCGCGTTCCAACTCCACAACCGCCGCATCACCTTTTCGAGGATCGACACTAGCGAAACCCAAAAGCACATCAGGATGTGCAGCAACTGTTTCAGCGACATAGTCGTTGGGATCTGGTAGATCTCCGGTCTCAGTCTCTGCATCAACCGAAAATATCACCGCCATAGTGTCGATGGCTCGGTACGTCTCCACCATCTTTGCCACATCGTCTGGCTTATCGTCCATACGAAACATTCGGCGCAATCCCGGCTCAATTCCGTATTCTGGAATTCCCGGCATTCTAGGGATGTGAACGTGTATATCGATGGCTTTCATTTTCAAATCCTGAGTTGTCCGATCGGGAATCGACCGTCTGAAGCGAATGCTGATGTAGCTCACAACCGAGATACGTGATATCGCCCGTAAGAGTACGTTGTTCGCAGGCGTATATCTTTTCGAATTCACCCTCTGATCTCACCAAACCGCAGACATGCCTTAGCGAACAGGAGTCAATTACTATTATCGTGCGCAACTGGAATCTGTTTGATTCGAATGCGGCTAGGACACGGTGAAAACTGTAGTGGAAATAGTAATTTGTGACGACGATCCAAACCAGCGAGATTCAAGTCGCGTCTGCTTGGAAATTTCCTCAACCAAAAACAGTTTCACCTAATTCGAACTCGGAAACGATGCAATCGAGCATATCAAGACCAATCAGGCCGACCTCATTTTTCTTGATATGGGGCTGACTGACATGGCCGGGCTCGACGTATTGAGATCACTGCGAGAACGTATCGATGATTACATCACCAAGCCATTCATACCGATCGAACTCATGGCTCGCGCAGATCAGCTAGAAAAAAGTTGAATGAACGAGCTTTACGATCAACGACATAACCCTAGATTTCGATCGTAAGCAGGCTATAAGCACAGGTGCCAAAGCCTAGCTCAATCTCACTGCGTGGGATGTACTCAAAGGGATCTTGTCGGATCCCGGCGTTGTGGTCTACTACGCACCACTCAAATAGCAGGGCTGGGACAACACTGATGTATCCGATGCTGCGGCGCACATGGCAATTCGCCGGTTACGACAAAAACTCAATCAAGACTCTTCTGAGAAATATGGAGATGGTCTAATCCGAGCGCATCGTGGAATCGGCTATTCGATCAGTATCGGTTAAGCAGTTACGGGTGAATCGCCGGATCGAAGCTTAGCTCTTCGACTTCATCGGCAGAATCAGTGACAGGGACGCCCCGACTGCTGCAATGATTCCAGCAAATATGATCACCCCGTGGAATCCATTTTCCTGATTGATGAACCCGGCTGCAATTGGGGTTAATGACCCGATTACCGCTCCACCAGAGAACATCAGCGCAGTTCCTGAACCTTCCGAGCCTTTGTCGATCATGTCCATCGCTGCTGCGTTGATAATCGGCATCACCGAGAAGAAGAACAGTCCGAGTACAGCGATCAGTATCGTCATCGCCAATCCTGAATCGAACTGAAGGAACAGGAAGATAAGGATGGTCATCGATGTCATAGCGAACGAGATAACAGGTCTGCGACCGATGCGATCCGACATGTTGCCCATTATCGGAGTCGAGATTATTCCAGCCATAGTTATGAGAGCTACGTGCAGACCAACGAAGGTATCGGAATAGTCGAGCTCTTCTCGCATGTATATAACGAGGAAGACTTGGAAAGAATTGTGGATCGCTCCTCTGAGTGCTCCAAGCAGCGCCATTCCGAGTACACCGGGGTTCGTGAGTAGCTTTTTCGCCGAGCCGAAATACTCTCGAAGGCTTACATCACCGGTTGACTCGGCTCCGGCAGTTTTGAATTTTGATATCACGACCAGTCCGGTCATGAACATCGGGATCGAAATAATCACGGCGAGCCAACGCCAGTCGATTCCGCTGAACACCACCCATGACCCGATCGTTCCTGCCAGCAGGAATCCGATTATCAGCGGTGAAGTCGTATTTCCGATTTGTGCGCCCGTTAAATGAGCTGCCATCGCGAAGCCACGCCGCTCAGGATATCTGGCAGCCAGCGTTCCGAACGCCGGGGCATGCCAAAGCGAGGTTCCGAAGCCGACTATCGATACTCCAACTAGGAGGATCCAGTAGACGGGCGATACACCAATAATGATGTACCCCGTTCCAACCATGATCATCGAAGCAAGAAGGATCCATGCGATCTTCTTGCGGAACATGTCGGTGAGGATGCCGGCGGGAATATTGGCAATTCCGGAAGATATCGATTGTGCTGACGACATTCCACCGATTGCGATGTCGCCGAGCCCGAGCGTTGCTCGAATACTCGGAATCATCACCAGAAGCGCGCCTTGCCCGAAGTGTTTTATTCCATGACCAGCGGACAGGCCGTACATAAGGCCTAGTCCAGAGGTTTTTGCGGAGCTTGGATTGTCGCTATCTGACTTCTCGACCGTGGTAGAGAGTTCTTCTGCGGTGCTTACGGGATCGGTGGTTTCTGATGCTTCTGAATTTTGCAAGGCGGACGAAGTGTACGCCTGCGCTTGACGATTGGGGGTGGGTCAAAGCCAATCGACTCCCGAGTATTACAAACCTGACGGCTACTCCAGACGATCATACTTTGCAATCCCGAACTGCCGCTCAAACCCCGCACGTATTCTGTGCGCCACGTCTTGAAGAACCGCTCCTATGCAGGTGTCATTGAAGCTTTGAAGACCGAGGCCCTGGAACCGAAAAATCGAAGGGCCAACACCTATGGCAAGTCTGGTCGCCGGTCACGACCTGAGTATGAGCGGATTCTGTTAGAGGGATTGGTCGACCGGCCGATTGTGCTGGAATTCCTGAAACTCCAGAGAATCTTGAGGAATGATGATGCGAACGGCGGGTCTTACCCCCGGAATTGATCCCTAGCTAAACCCCCAACCGCTCTTCAACTGCACCTAGGGCTTCGTCGATGATTGTGGTTAGGGTGTCGGTTTCGTCGGCTGTGATTGTTAGTGGTGGGGCTATTGGGAGGATGTAGGCGGGGACTCGGATCCAGACGCCTCGCTTACGGAGTTCTTCCGTCAACATCGCATTCACTCCGACAGATGAATCGAAGTGTTCCTTCGTTTCGCGGTCTTTGACGAATTCGATGCCTTGAATTAGTCCCACTCCTCGTACATCGCCGATGATGGGGTGCTTTGCTTTTATCTCTTGAAGAGACTCACCGATTTGCTCGCCTCGAACTCGGGCGTTTTCTACTAAGTTTTCGCGTTCGACGATTTCGAGGTTGGCGAATGCGGCTGCGGCACCGCCGGGGTGGGCTGAGTAGGTATACATGTGCGACCAGACCTTTTCGGGCCCGCCCGCAAAGGCGTCGGCGATCTTCTGGGACGAGATCGATCCGCCTACAGGGAAGTAGCCGGAGGTTATGCCTTTCGCGAATGACATGATGTCGGGAACAACGCCCACGAGGTCGGATCCGAACCAAGTGCCGAGTCGTCCAAATCCTGTAATAACTTCATCGAATATCAATAACACGCCGTATTTATCGCAAATCGCGCGAACCATTGGCCAGTAGTTGGATGGCGGTACGACGCCTCCGAGTGGTTGCGATACAGGTTCGCCGATTACTGCGGATACGGATTCGGGGCCTTCGAACAGTATTGCCTTTTCAATTTCTAGGGCAGCTCGTTCGCCGTTTTCCTCTGCAGATGAGGCTCCGTAGGTGTCGCGGTAGTAGTGGGGCTGTCCGACGGTTACGACGTTGGCTGGCTTTGGCTGGTAGTCGGTTCGTGGGAAGCCGGGGTGGCCGCCGAGCCACATGGTTCCGTAGGTGCTTCCGTGGTAGGAGCCTTCTCGTGAGATGACTTTATATCGTCCTCGGTCGCCTCGGCGTACGTGGTATGCCTGGGCCATTTTGAGGGATGATTCGTTGGCTTCGGATCCGCCTTGGCAGAAGAAGGTACGGGTGAGGTCGCCGGGTGCGATTTCGGCGAGTTTGGCTGCGAGTTGGATCGTTTTTGGCGTAGCGCCTGAGTAGACGTTCATGCTGATGGAGACGAGTTGGTCGTAGATGGCTTTGGCGATTTCTTCTCTGCCGTGGCCGGCGTTGCGGAAGTACATGCCGGAGATGCCGTCGATGAATTTGTTTCCTTCGACGTCGGTTACGTAGATGCCTTCGGCGGATGCCATTAGTAGGGGCCCGCCTTCTTCGGCGAGGAGGGTTTGGTTTGTCATGCCGACGTGCATGTGGTCGAGGACGGCTTGTCGGAGGGCGGCGGGGTCGTTGGAGGCGGGTATTGGCATGGAGTCTTCGTTTCTCGCGCTCGTTAGTCTCATATTCCTAGCCCTTTCCGTCCGGAAAGGGAACGTTGTGGGCTGGGGTTGGGTTAGTTGGCTTGTGTGTCGTCCTTCGACTGGCTCAGGATGACATTTGGGTTGGGATCTAAATTGGTTTATTGCTTATGCTGCGAATGGGGTTGGTGTTACACCCATTATGGCGGCGAGGCCGGAGTCGATGGGTTTGCCTTTGTGGGTGTTTACTCCGGAGGCAAATCCTTCGTCGATTTTCAGTGCGTTGATTATTCCGTGTTCAGCGATGCTGATTAGGTACGGAAGTGTAGCGTTTGATAGCGCTGCGGTGGCTGTTTTTGGGACGGCGCCGGGCATGTTCGCTACTGCGTAGTGAACTACGCCGTGAACGGTGTAGGTGGGATCTTCGTAGGTTGTTGCGTGGGTGGTTTCGAAGCAGCCGCCTTGATCGACTGCGACGTCGACGAGGACTGATCCGGGTTGCATTTTTTCGATTTGGTTTTCTTTAAGGAGGACCGGTGGGCGGCGGCCGGGTGAGTAGACGGCTCCGATGACGACATCGGCGTTGATTGCTGATTCTTCGACTGAGTCGATGGTTGATATGACGGTTTTGAGATTGTTGACGAATTGTTCGTTGTTTGAGGCGAACTGGTCGAGGCGGTCTTGGGTGTCGTTGATGAGGGTTACGTTGGCTCCGTTGGCTAGTGCCAATAACGCGGAGTTTTGCCCGACTGTTCCGGCTCCGATGACTACGACTTCGGTTGCCGGTGCGCCTTGGATTTTCGATAGGAGCTTGCCAAGGCCGCCGTGTGCTCGTTGGAGGTGGTGTCCGGCGGCGTGGACGGCGAGTTGCCCGGCGATGGCGCTCATGGGGGCGAGGATAGGAAATCGAGTGTCGGGGTGGGTGACGGTTTCGTAGGCGATTCCGAGTACGGATTTCTCAAGCAGTGTGTTCGCAAGCGGAAGATCGGCTGCGAGGTGGAGAAATGTGAAGAGTACGGAGTCTTTTAGGATGAGGTCGTATTCGGAGGGCTGAGGTTCTTTGACCTTCACGATGAGATCGGCGGTGCCCCAAACCTTTTGGGCGGAGTTGGCAATTTGGCATCCGGCGTTTCGATATGCATCGTCGCTGTATCCACTTCCAGAGCCTGCGCCAGTTTGGATTAGGACGGTTTGTTTGCGATTTGTTAGTTCGCGCGCGCTTTCAGGCGTTAGGGCGACGCGGTGTTCGCCGATTTTAGTTTCGCTTGGAATTCCGAACAGCATCTTTTCACCTTATTACAAATCCAATGTTGAATTAGACATATTAATAATAACCAATTTGGAGTGATTAAAAGTGAGTAGTGGTACGGGCAGTTTTATGCGGATCACGAAGAAAATTGATCGTATTAAAGGCGTTGGATATCGATGCTCACTGAATACCGTTGATGGAACAATTTCGTTTGATGGGTCGTTACATGGGTGTCGGTGGTAGATTTTGTTGAGTATTTATTTGAAAACGGGGTTGAGATGTTTCGAGTAGCGGGATTTGTGGTTTTTATGGCGATTGCGGTAGTTGCGATGGCAGCCTGCGTATCGAGCAGTTCGGGTGGCGGGTCGGAGCCAGTTCAGTTTCCGTCGAACGCTACTTCAGAGGCGGGTTCTTCCGCAGTTTCGGCGGCGCTGGTTGATGCCGACAATTGCTCTGGCGTGTTGACGCCGGTCAAGGGCGATCTGAAGTTGTTTACGGATTCGCTCACGAGCACGGTCAATAAGTCGGAACCGCAGATTGAGTCGATGTGCTCGGCGTTGTACGACACTGGAGAGTCGGGTCGTGAGTTTTTGGCGGTCGTGCTGATTCATTTGGAGTCTGACGATGCGGCTGATGATCACTACGAGCTGATGAAGGGTGCGTACGCGGAGACGGGTGCTGCGATTTCGGAGCTAAACAATGCTGATGAAGATTTGGTGGATATGCTTTCGGCGTTGATGGATAGCGATGGGGTTGGCCGGACGACGGTGATGCGACAGGGTGAGTGGCTGGTGACGGTGACGGCGGGGCCGTCGATGGCTGAGTCGCTCTGGAACGCTGGCGATATGGAGATGATCGGCCGGGGTGTGCTGAAGCGGGTTGGGGGATAGAGGCGGGGAGTTGTTGGTGGTGCGAGGGCGGTTGTTTGGCGGTAGTGTTGAGGGACTATGTTTAGATTTCTTGGAAAAAGACGCCCTTTGGTTGTCGGATTGATTTTCGGCAATTTGCTGGGTTTGATGATTGCGATCGGCTACGCGGCGACGAGTGCTTGGTTGTGTTCGGGCATTCGCAAGTGCCCTGCTAGCTGGGAGCCGTACGCTTACGTTTCGTTGGTAATTTTTTTGTTGGTTTTGTTCACGGCGATTTTTGTTGCTGTGCTGGGTGCGAAGGTGTACAAGATTTTCGATACGTCGATTGGTGGGGCCAAGGCTTACGAGCCGAGCATTGGGTCGCCACGGTATGAGGACTCGGTTTCGTACGAGTAGAGAGCGCTCTGTTTACGTTTTGAGCGTGGGTGGATAGATCCTGAAAATGAATTCAGGATGACAGTGGGCGGGTTGTTGGCGCTGAGTTGGGGTCGTACTGCCCAGATTCGCACGTATAATCGGGCGGTTGATTTTGTGGATTGCTGAAATTTGCTGGCTCGACTACCGGTAGATATCGTGATTGAGATGCTCATGGAGAGCGCGCTGACTCGCTTCGGCACGCGGCGGTTCTCCCCAGAAATGAAAAGATTTTCCGAATGGCAGAAACTAACTTCGATCTTGTTGTTATTGGTGCGGGTCCTGGCGGATACCACGCCGCGATTAGGGGTGCTCAGCTTGGCTTGAGCGTTGCGGTTATTGAGAAGGACGACGGCACTGGAATTGGTGGACTTGGTGGAGTTTGCTTGAACTGGGGCTGCATACCTTCGAAATCACTTCTGAAGAACGCCGAAGTTGTGAACCATCTGACGCACGCTGAAGACTGGGGCATCGAGGTTGGCGAGTGGTCGGCAAGCATGTCGAAGGCCGTTGATCGTTCCCGCAAGGTTTCGAAGGCTCTCACGAACGGAATTGGATTCCTGTTCAAGAAGAACAAGATCACCCTCGTTATGGGCAAGGCGACGCTGAAATCGTCGACACAGATCGATGTCGAGGGCGGCGAGACGCTTACTGCCAAAAATATTGTTATTGCAACCGGTGCACGAGCGCGAAGTCTGCCGGGTCTTGAGATCGACGGCGTGGACATCATTACCTCTCGCCACGCTCTTGAACTTCGAGAGCAGCCGGAAGCTGTTGCGGTTATTGGCGCATCGGCTATCGGCTGTGAGTTCGCTTACTACTTCAATTCTTACGGCGTGAACGTAAAGATGTTCGAAATGCTTGGGCATCTCGTTCCTCGCGAAGACGAAGAGGTTTCGGTTGAGCTGGAGCGTCAGTTCGGTCGACAGGGCATAGAATTTGCCGTTTCTGCCAGTGTTTCGGGTGTCGAGAAGAAAAACGGCCGACTTGCGGTTCAGTACGAAGTAAACGGCGAAAAAGAAGAGTTCATTTGCGACAAGGTGCTTCTTGGTGTTGGTGTTCAGCCAAACACCGATGGTATTGGTCTTGAGAACGTCGGCATCAACACTGTTGGCCCCGGATACATCGAGGTCGACGGAAACATGCGCACGAACGTCGGTGGCGTGTACGCCGTGGGCGATGTGAACGGCAAGCTGATGCTTGCGCACGTGGCGTTCGACCAGGGTGTTGTGGCTGCGGAGACGATTGCGGGTCACGATGTCGAGCCGATCGAGGATTATGTGAACATGCCTCGCTGCACGTACGCTCAGCCGCAGATTGCTTCGATTGGGCTAACCGAGGCGCAGGCTCGCGAGAACGGTGTGAATTTGAAGATCGGTAAGGTGCCGTTTGCGGTTGCCGGTAAGTCGGTTGCGATTGGCGACCCTCAGGGCTTCGTGAAGGTGCTTACCGACGATGACACGGGTGAGGTTATTGGGGCGCACATTATTGGTCCTGAAGCTACCGAGTTGATAGCTGAGATTGGCATGCTGCAGATGCTTGAGGGCACGAACCTTGAGCTGCACAAGATGACTCATGCTCACCCGACGTTGTCGGAGGCTGTGAAGGAAGCTGGAGCGGCGGTAACTGGCGAGGCTATTCACTTCTAAAGCTGAAGGTTTTTAGATGTGGCGTTAGTCTCGCTCGTTACTTTGTAACTCGACTCCGAGTCTCCTCCTCTAACTTGTTAGCTCCGGGCGTCGTCTAACGACTTGGTCGCGCGGCGCAGTCTTGCCTTAGTCGCGGTCGTCATCTGATGACTCGGCTCCACGTCGCAATTCTCCCACCCTCTAACTCCCTCCCACTCTGGGAGAGAGGACCGATTGCTCCAGGTTGCCGAAATAGATCGTAATTAGAAGCCTGAATCTCACGATTCAGGCTTCTGTTAGTTTTGCGGGATTCTGAAGAGTTTCTTCTCTTTGGGGAGAAGGTTAGGTTGAGTGAGGAATTTCTCTATCGGTGAATATGTTCTGGTCGCCGATTCCTCCCTCACCCCAGCCCTCTCCACTAGGAGAGGTAGCAATTAGATTCAAGTTGGCGTTATGACTAAAAAGACGAAGGTTACGCGGTTGTATACGGGCGATGATGGGCATTCGCACTTTGGTGAGATTGAGGTGGAGATGGAGCAGAACGTTGTTGGGCACATCTCGGAGCGATTTCCTGCGACGGGCATTATTTTTCGCGAGACGAGCGAGTCGTATGACTACGATTTTCACGTTGCGCCACGTCGGCAATACGTTATTAATCTCGATGGCGCTGTTGAAATTACGGTCGGGTCAGGTGAGAAACGGGTGATGGGCGTTGGTGAGATGTTTCTTGCTGAGGACACGACGGGGCAGGGCCATATTTCGAGGGCTGTGAACGGTCAGGTTCGACATTCGTTGTTTATTACACTGGATTGACGAGGGTGATTCGCTGTCTCATCATCGACTGGCGCTAAATGGCGCCAGTTTTTCCGAGTGAATATCTGGCACATGCTGAGACGTAACAAAATTTTTGTCGCTTATTGACTCTGTTATTCGAAATATCTGCTCACCGTCTTGACTCAAAACCAGCCTACCGTGTCGCTCTGGTACAACCTGAACTTTCGGAAACTCCTGCTATCGGGATTGCTTCTCGAAGTGATGCGGCAGTTCGAAACTCTGGCGATCGCCGTATTCGTGTTTTAGAAGACAGGTAACGCTTTTTACGTGGCGATGATGCTGTTTATTCAGCGGGTTCCGCTAATTCCTTTCGGGCTCGTATTCGGTGTTGTCGCCGACAGGTTTGATCGCAAGAACATATTTGTTGCGATATTCGCGATCTTGGCAGTCGAAGCGGCAATACTCGGTTTTTTGGCGTCACAGGACAACCTTGAGATCTGGCACGTTGCGATTGGCGTTTTCATCAATGGAGTTATCTGGACGACAGATTTTTCGGTACGAAGACCGATGCCTGCTAAGAGCGTCGGTAATTCGAGAGCGGGACGTGCCGTCGGGCTAGACGGTGCATTGATGATCTCGGCGCTAGCGGTCGGCCCGGTAATAGGCGGCGGAATTCTTCAATTCACGGGTATGAAGGGTGTCTACTTTTTTGGGGCGGGTGCTTACGTGATCGGAGGATTGATTGCGCTGACGGTGAAGTATCAGCGCCCTATTAAATCTGTAGTCCGACCGAGTTTTACCTCAGATTTTCGATTAGCACTCCGATTTGCACGATCACGAAGCGTTATTGTCGGGATTATCGCGATCACCGTAATCGTCGATATGCGGGCGACTCCAATTAGGAGCATGATTCCTGTTATCGGCGAAGATGATCTGGCCCTTAGCCCGTTATTGGTTGGAGTATTGGTCTCGTCACAGGGCGTCGGATCACTGATCGGAGCGGCTTTAATTGCGTTCCGTGGCGATCCAGCCAAATACGGTCGCATCTATTTCTACGGTTCGTTCTTGTACTTAATACCAGCGTTGATGTTTTCTCTATCGAACTGGTTCGTTTTGTCGCTTCCGCTGGTATTTATCGGTGGGCTCGGGCTGGCGGCGTTCTCCACGACACAAGGCGCTCTGATACTGATGGCCACTCCGCCGGAAATGCGGTCTCGAATGCTGGAGTTGGTGGCGGTTGGAATTGGAATCGGCCCGATTGGAATTCTCAACATCGGACTTATGGCGACTTTGTTTGGACCGTCGAGGGCCGTGATGATCGTTTCGATCGAAGGTATTGTCGCTCTGGCATTCGCGGCGGTGGTTTGGCCGATGTTGCGGCGGGGCGAAAATGTTTCACCTAGTTAGTTGGGTGCATTAGTCGCGGTCTTATTAGTCGCGGTCGTCATCGGCGTTAGGTTCCATCGTCGTCGAACGACTCATTCACGCGTCGCAGTCTCCCACTCTCTAACTCCATACCACTCTGGGAGGGAGGACTGGATTGCTCCCGGGGTGCGTTAGTCGCGGTCGTCATCGGATGACTAGACTGCGAAGGGTTTTATTTTTTCGTAGGTGCCGTTGACTATGGGTTTAGCTTCGACTTCTAGCCAGTCTTCCAGGATGTCGGTGTATAGACCTCGGAAGTCATTGTTGAATGCGAGGTCGCCTTGCACCCAGTCGGCGGGGTCGATTGACGGGTATTCGGCGTAGTGTCCGCCAGCAACCTGATTGCCGACTACGAAGGCAACTCCACCGGAGCCGTGGTCGGTTCCTGTTCCGTTGTCGAGCACACGACGTCCGAATTCAGAGAACACCAGGACAGTCACTTCGTCGCCTAGTCCGTGTTCTTCAAGATCATCGAAGAACGAGATAAGCGAGCTCGAAATGTGGCCCCACAGTTTTGATTGGAGAGCTACTTCGTCGGTGTGGGTGTCGAAGCTGCCGTATTGGGTGTAGAAAACGCGGGTTCCGAGATCGGCAAAGTGGACCTTAGCGACGCCTTTGAGGCTTTTGGCGAACGGGTTGTCTGGATACTCAACACTTGATTTGTACTTCAGCGGAGCTTCTTTGAGTATGTCGGCTCCTCGCAACGCATCGAGTCCTGTTTGGCCGAGATAGTCCATAACTGTGTCTGACCCTAATAAAGGCGTGTACATGCGACTGAAGGCGCTTAGAGCCTGCTCGCGTTGGTTGTCTCCGGCGACTCCGGTTAGGAGTCCGTAGTTTTCGAGATCGCCAACCGATGCAACGGGAACTCCGGGGGCTGCAAGTGCTCTTGGAAGTCCATTTCCGAAGTTCACCGCAGTAACCGGGTTGCTGCCTTCGGGGTCGAGTTCCTTGATTGCCTGACCGAGCCAGCCTTTTGAGCCGACTGTGGTCGGTTCTGCTGTGTGCCAAATATCCATAGATCGGAAGTGAGATCGGTTGGGAACGGGATAACCGATGCCATGAACGATGGCGACCTTGCCCTGATCGTAGAGCGTTTTCATCGGACCCATGCCGGGGTTGAGTCCATAGCCCTTGTCCAGTGGGATGACTTGGTCGTCGGTGATCCGAATGTTGGGTCGGGAATCTTTGTAGAAACCGTTCTGGTACGGGACGATGCAGTTAAGGTAGTCGTTTCCTCCAGAGAGTTGGATGACTACGAGGGTTTTTTCTCTGGTTTTCGCTGATGTCATGGTGGTGGGTGCCAGTGGCACTTTCTCTTTGGTGAGGTTGGCTTGCGTGTCGTCCTTCGAGAGCCTCAGGATGACATTAATAAAGAATTACTCTGTTGATCGTTGGTAGACCTGTAGGCGGTGGCGGAGGGAGTCGGTGATTATTAGACGGCCATCGGGGTCGATTTCGATTGCGGTGGGGTCCCAGAGGTAGGATTCGACTCTCGATGAGATTTCGTGTGGTTCCGTGGCGTCAACTTCGATAAACGAGTTGAATCGAGTTCGTGCTTCGGCTTCGTCGGCATTTGCGTTGAGGTATTCCTGTGCCCACGGCGAGACGGTGGCTGCACCTCGAATTGACTGCTGGAAATTCCAGTTTGAATCGAACATCTGGACGCGTTGATTACCCCAGTCGGCGACGTAGATAAATCCGTCTTGATCAACGGCGACGTCGGAAGGTCGATCTAACTTGCCTTCTTCCCTTCCGGACGTCCCGTACTGGTCGATGAACGTTCCATCGTTGGCGAATCGTTGGATTCGGTCGTTTCGCCAATCGGCTAAGTAGATATTGTCGTTTGCATCGGTATCTATGCCCCAAGGGAGGTTAAATTCGCCATTTCCGGAGCCTTCAGAGCCGAAGTGCGAAATGTAGTCGCCGTTCGAAGTTAGGCGCTGGATTCGGTTATTGAGATGATCGACCAGCAGCAAATCGCCGTTTGAAGTGAACTTCAGGCCTGCGGGTCCGCTGATTTGACCTGGATCACTACCCTGTTCTCCCCACTTTGAGATGAATTCGCCATCTGGGTTGTACACGGTTATTCGATTGAGTTCTTCGTCGGCGATGTAGACGCGATCGTCCGGTCCATGTGTGATCGCAGTCGGGCTTACGAACTGACCGTCGCCTGTGCCATCGCTACCGAACTCGTGATACCAGCCGTGATGAACATCACATATTCCAACGCGAATTCCAAGGCGGTGCATTGGACTTCGATTTACGGCGAAGATGCGGCCATCGGGCCTGATCGAGAGATCGACGGGTATGTGGAAGCCGCGGCCTCCGACGTCGGCACCGAATCCGATGGTATCGACGTAGTTGAGTTTGTTTTTCGTCTGGCTGTTTGCGGTGGTCATGATGGATTAGACGAACTGGTACTCACGGGTGGAGACGATTAGTTGGAGGAGGGAGGCGATGGCTTCGTCCGTCGGATTCGATAGCTCTATGTTTTGGGCGGCGAATTCGACGAGTCTTTCTAAGGTTCCGTCAGAGACTTGGAGCTTTCCAAGACTTACGAGGCTTGCGTTTACTAGAGAGTCGGCCGTCGGGGAGTTGCCAGCTGTTGAACGAATCGTGGAAATCAACTCTTGAACGCCGTTGTTTTCGAGGTTGCTAACGATTTCGCCAGCGAAGTTGACTCGCGTGACCATCGATCCGGTTGATATCCAGTCGGCGCCGCCCATCCAACCTTCGACACTTGGTGGGGCGTAGATGTCCTGGCCCATGTAACCACTCGCCGCTATGTGCGCATAGACATCAGAAGTCGGAGAATCGTAGCCACCAGCAAGTCGAACCGTGCCTACCACCAGTTCAATTGGGCTTTTCACCCGTGCGTTCCATGATGACTGTGACTTGAACGAGTCGGACAGAAACAATGCTCGCAGCATTGCTTTGATCGAGTAGCCGGATTCGAAGTAGGCGTGGGTCATCACTTCGATCGCTTGGGGGTTTATCGGCGGGAAGTGCGGCCATTGGGGGACGGGTAGCTCGTCGGCTACGAAGTAGTTATAGAGGTGACGAGCGATAAATCCGGCGGTCGCTGGATTCTTACAAATGAGGGCGATTACGTCTTCACCGTTGAAGTTACCAGTCTCGCCTAAGAAGGTCTTTTCGCCGTCATCGTGGTCATCTGGATCAAATTTGAACTGCCAATTGACATAGCCGTAGGGTCGCATCGTGTTGTTGCGCATTTTCAGCGCCATGTAGTCGGTATTTTCTACAGTCCAACCCGTGAACGCCCGAGAGCATTCTTTGATGTCTTCTTCGGTGTAGTTTCCGACGCCCATCGAGAACAGTTCGAGGATTTCACGTCCGTAGTTTTCGTTGATCGAGTCTTTGTGATTGTCTTGATTATCGAGCCACAAGATCATCGCGGGATCTTTGGACAGTGCGAGCAGGAGGTCGTCGAATTTACCCAAACCGTTTGCTCTAAGCATGTCGAGGTGGGTCGACATTGCCTTCCCTTGAATAAGCTTCGTTTGGCCGGTTGCGAACACTCGATGCCAGAACAGGTTCATTTTTTCGATGAACGGAGCGTCGGTCGTGACCATCCGATAGAGCCAGTTTCCAGCGCTGCTACCTCGAGTTCGTAGATCGGATTGGTCAATGTGATATCGACGAATGAGGTCTTGAGGAAGCGAGGTGGTGTCGACTGCGTTTAGAAGTTGGTCGACTGCATCCTCGTAGTCGATTTTCGAGAACTTCTGCAGTTCGGCAGCCGTACCACCGAATCCAGCTCGTCGGAGCAGGTGGGCGATAAGTAATTCGTCGGTACGTGACTCGGTGGTGGTCATTTCGTGTTGAATCCTCGCTAGTTCTCTGTGTTCGAGAGTTTAGCGGAATATGCGACGCGCGCAAGCTGGAGCGGTTAGAGCTCGCGACTGCCAGCAATCCGAGGAATTGAACATATCGACATTGTTAGTTATGGAAATTCGTAATTGCCGGTTGCCGGGCTTGTTGCATTGAAAAAAGTCGAATTGCTTTTAAGATCACTTTCGCGGCTTGCTAATGTCTTAGTCGGCTACGAAAGTGACCTGCGCCCTAGGCGCTTGCGAAGGGTGTCGCCTGCCCTTGATTGCGTACTTTGGATATCCGAGGAGAGTGTATCGAC
>CAWVRY010000031.1:0-24159 GCA_963932695.1 uncultured bacterium
GCGACAGCTTTGAGAGCTTCTAATTCTGCAATATTTATAGTTTGTGACCTCCGGTAGGCTGCAGAACATGATCTCCGTACATGCCACTGGCACGCTATCTGAAATTTGGCATTCGCCTCACTATTATCCTTTAAATACAACCCTGAATAGTGAAAAGTGGCGAACATTCGCTAGCACAGAACCTCTAAATGAAGGAAAAAAGGCTCAAATATGATCGAGTTTTAAGCGATGCAGCATTCAATCGTAAACTGATACAAGTTGGTCATACCGAATACTCGACTATTTAAGTCTATCGATTAACGAATTTATTTCCAGTGCAAACGCTCTATGAAAATTCAACAGGATTCACAAAATACAACCCGTCAAATCTCAATCTGACGGGCTTTATTTTGCGGCTACGATTGCTTGGATGAACTGCGGCTACGAAACGTGTGGACGAGCGCCTAGAGTTAGCGGGATCGCGATCTCAACGCCGTCTCTGAGGACTCCTACTACGATGTCATCATCGGGAGCGGTATTGAGTGCTAGATAGCCGATCAAATCGTCCATTGAATCCATGCGAATGGAATTAATCGATACGATAACATCGCCATCGTAGGCCACTACATTGAATTGTGCTGTCGAGTCGCCTCGAATGCCTGCTGTGTCAGCTGGACCGTTTGGAGTCACACCGCTTACATATGCGCCGACTACCTCGCCGCCTAGTCCCGCATTTTCTCGAACCTGTAGATCGACTTCAATGCCACTGATTCCCATTAACGGGTATGTGTATTCGCCGAATTCAATCAGAGAAG
The DNA here is from genome assembly GCA_963932695.1 of uncultured bacterium. GTDB lineage: Bacteria > Chloroflexota > Dehalococcoidia > Lucifugimonadales > Lucifugimonadaceae > Lucifugimonas. The sequence goes on from CAWVRY010000031.1 coordinate 795, forward strand.
GAATTACCCGGATGACGAGGTCGACAGGTACTGCGAATCCAACGCCAGAGCTTTGACGGGTTTCGCTCACGATTTGTGTGTTGACTCCGATCACGGCGCCATCTTTATCAAGCAAAGGTCCACCCGAGTTACCCGGGTTTATCGAAGCATCCGTTTGAATCACTGCTGGAATGTTGTAAGTAGAAAATCCACTTTTAATCGTCCTAGTAACTGCACTAACAATTCCAGTCGTCATAGTGAACTCTTCGCCGAAGGGGTTGCCTATGGCAATTGCAGTTTCACCGGGGCGAAGATCGGATGATGTACCGATCTTTATAGGTATCAAATCGTGCTCGGTATTGACGTCAATGAGCTTGATTACTGCTAAGTCTGCAGCAAGGTCAAACGCCACAACGTCTGCTCGATATTCACGGCCGTTGAAGAATTTTACGGTTATGAGATTTGCACCTTGAATCACGTGATAATTGGTGACGATATGACCATCTTCATCCCACACGAATCCTGAACCCGAACCGACTCCCTGAATGCTGGTAGTAACGATGAAAACGACTGACTGAACAGTGTCTTCATAGAGATTTGCTAGGTGATCTTCCTGCGCAGTGACAATTTCAGCAGGCGTCAGTTGAGCTGCTTCGGGTGCCGGTTTCGAAACTTCAGGAATCGCATCGCCGATTGGAGTGTTGTCTGGGCCGCCGTCGAATGCTGCCTTAATCTGCTCGGTAGAGGAGTTGGCTGATTCGGTTGAAGATACTTCAGTGGCAGAATCGGTAGATTCTGTCGATGTCGGAATCACCGTGATCGATGTGCCGTTGGATACCTGCTGGGTGCTTGCCTCTGTTGCAGCAACTAAATTTTCGGCAGGTTCAACTGAACTCGAGCAGGCGACAGCTGCGACCAATGTCAGGGAGATGAGTCCACTAGCAAGCAGGTTTTTGAGATTGTTCAGCGTGTTCATGATTATTTTGATGCTTCGCCGAACCAAGCGGTTAGCGTTGAATCACCTCGGGCCGTAAGGCCGCCCAGATCGCCATATGGGATGTAGAAATTAGTTGACGTTAAACTTACGAGGTGAATGTGAAGCAACTTTGTGGGTCGAAATGAATCCGATCAGATGATTCGGCGTATCGAGAACGAAAATAGCCTTTCCAAGGTTGGTCAGACACCTATTTTTGCCAACCAGACGCAATGGGCAGGCGTCGATCTTTGCCGAATGCCAATCCAGTAATTTTCGGGCCAGGAGGTGACTGACGTCTTTTGTATTCGTTGATGTCGATCAAGCGAATGATTCTGCGAATAACAGCTTCACTTGCGCCGTCTTTACCGAGAGTCTGCTCGTTTTGAATAATCAGATACGGCGACATTCGTTCTTCGATATACATGTGGATCACCCGGTCGAGTTGGTCGTAGGGCGGAAGAGAATCTTCATCGAGCTGGTCAGGACGAAGTTCGGCACTCGGCGGTTTTTCGATGATCGCAACAGGAATAGCCGATCCGGGCCCTTGTTTATTCCGGTGTTCGCAAAGTTCGTAGACAAGAGTCTTGGGAACGTCTTTGATCACAGCGTAGGCTCCTGCCATATCGCCATAAAGAGTCGCATATCCGGTTGCCATTTCAGACTTATTTCCGGTGGTGAGAATCAGCCATCCGAACTTGTTGGCGATCGACATCATCAGGTTGCCGCGTACTCGAGACTGCGTGTTCTCTTCCGATAACCCCGGCTCTGTGCCTTGGAATACTTCGCTAAGCATCTCTTCAAATGCTGAGTGTCCAGGTTCGATAGGAATCTTCCAGAGTTCGACACCAAGACGAGAGCAAAGATCCTCTGCGTCGGTGATGCTGCCCGGTGATGAATATCTAGATGGCATCGCTACCCCGACGACGTTCTCTGCGCCGATTGCATCTACCGCTATGGCAGTAACGATTGCTGAGTCGATTCCACCCGAAACTGCAATCGCAACTTTTTTGAAACCAGTCTTTTTCAGATAATCACGAGTGCCAAGAACAAGCGCTCGGTACACAGCGTCATGTCGCTTTAGTCGGTGTATCGAAAGGTCTTGTAGCTTGGGTAGATTCGTTGAGGAGCCAATCGTTATGTCTATCGCCGAAGGCTGCCCAATCGCGTCAAGTTCCTCTTGAGATATAGCGAACGCCTGATGCTGAAGACGGGAACTTTCAATTGAGGCAGCATCAATATCTGCAACCAGCAACGATTCCTTGAACCGAGGCGAGGTTCCGAGAAGTTCACCGTCAGGCCCTGCGAGCATACTGCCTCCGTCGAACACTAGCTCGTCCTGACCACCGACCTGGTTTGTGTACAGCGTGTACACACGATTTCGTCGGGAGAGATTGGTAACGATGTCGACTCTATCGCCCTGCTTGCCAGATTCATAAGGCGACGAGTTCAGGTTGATGATTATCTGAGCACCGTTAGCACACTGGACTTCTGAAGGGCCAACTTTCTCCCATATGTCTTCACAAATATTGAATCCGACCTTGATGCCATTAATCGAAAGAACCGGACATTCAGATCCGGGGGTGAAGTAGCGGCGCTCATCGAACACACCGTAGTTGGGGAGGTGAATTTTTCGATAGGTCGTTACGACTTTGCGATTGTGAAGCACTGCCGCCGCGTTGAAGAGCTTCGTACCAGTCGGAGTCTCTTCTGAGTCAACGAATCCGACCATCGCAACTATGTCGCCAACTGACGCTGCAATTCGATTCAGCGCGGCTTTGTTGGCAGCAATGAAGTTGTCGTAGAGCACAAGGTCTTCAGGTGGGTAACCCGTGATCGCAAGTTCAGGGAAGGCGACTAAATCGGCGCCTTGATCCTGAGCGAGGCCAATCCACTTTTCGATCAGCATCGCATTACCGTCGATATCGCCGACGGTCGTATTAATCTGGGCGGCCGCAACTCGAAGAGTTCCGTTCGAACCCGAACTGCCGTTATCGTAAGTCATAACGATTCGATTCTACTGCGTTGCTAGTCGTTGCTACCAGATCGCACCATAATCGGAGGTCGCACATATCCACTCACCGTAGGCAATCTCGATTCACCAGTAAGGAAGATGTCGATCTGGCGAGCAGCCCGACGTCCGCTGGCGATAGCGTGGACTACCAATGACTGACCTCGTTGCATGTCTCCGCAAGCAAAAACTTTTTCAAGGTTTGTTTGCAAGCTACCGTTTGCTGCAACATTGCCACGAGGATCGTAATCAATGCCAAGAGCGTCGAGCAGACCTTCGTGTTGCGGGTGGAGGAAGCCCATGGCGAGGAATACAGCCTCTGCTTCGATGTTGAATTCGCTACCAGCGATTTCGTTCATATTGAAGCGACCGGTCTCTTCGTCTTTGACCCACTCAACTCGTGCGCACTCAAGTCGTTTCAAATTTCCGCCATCGTCGCCAACGAATCGCTTAGTCATAACGTTGTAATCACGGTCGCCACCCTCTTCGTGCGCACTTGATGTGCGGAAGATGGCCGGCCATTGTGGCCACGGGTTCTCTTCGATTCGAGTCTCGGAAGGACGTGGCATGATCTCCATTTGGATGATGTTTGCCGCACCTTGTCGGTGCGACGTGCCGAGACAGTCTGCACCAGTGTCACCACCGCCGATGATTACCACGTTCTTGTCGCGTACGTCGATAGTTTCTTCAGGTGAAAATTCTTGTCCCTTGATCTTTCGGTTCTGCTGGGTAAGAAGCTCCATGGCGTAGTGAACGCCCTTGAGCTCTCGACCTTCGACAGGAAGATCTCTTGGAACAGTGGAACCACCGGAAAGGCAAATAGCGTCAAACTTTTCGAGAAGGTCGTCGTGCGTTATGTCGACACCTACGTCGGTGCTGACACGGAACTTCACGCCTTCGCCTCGCAACTGGTTCACCCTACGGTCAATGACTTCTTTTTCTAGTTTGAACTCAGGAATGCCAAGAGCCAAAAGACCACCGATGTACTCATTGCGCTCGTAGACGGTCACAGTGTGACCGGCACGTGCGAGTTGCTGGGCAGCGGCAAGACCTGCTGGTCCCGATCCGACGACAGCAATTTTCTTGCCAGTTTTGTTGGCGACAGGTTCAGGTTTGATCCAGCCTTCGTTCCAGCCGTGTTCAACGATCTGCTTTTCGATCATCTCGATCGTTACGGGATCAGAGTTGACTGAGAGTGTGCAAGATGCCTCACATGGTGCAGGGCAGATGCGACCGGTGAACTCGGGGAAGTTGTTCGTAGCGTGCAGACGCTCAATCGCTTCTTCCCAGTTGCCGTGATATACCAAGTCGTTGAAGTCAGGAATCAAGTTTCCTAGAGGACAACCACTGTTACAGAACGGTACGCCACAATCCATACAGCGGCTTGCCTGTTTACGTGCATCTGATTCGTCCCATTTCAGATAGACCTCTTGCCAGTCGCCAGTGCGTTCATTTGGGTCACGTCGTGACGGAGTGCGACGGGCGGCTTCCATGAATCCAGTTACTTTACCCACGGCTACCAACCCCTTCCTTTGCGCCAGTCGTTTCAGACGAGGCTGCGCGGCCACGGAGGACTCGTGCATAGTCTCGTGGGAATACTTTCTTGAATTTCGTTATCGAGGCCGACCAGTCGGAGAGCAGTTCTGCTCCGAGAATACTGCCGGTATACGTGACGTGGTTTTCTATCATCTTTTTAAGCTCAATGTCATCGGCTGATCCTGGAACAATGTCCAGAAGATCGGCGATAGCGTCGTTGAAGTGACCGCTGAACGATCCGTCTTCGTCGATCACGTATGCCACACCACCGCTCATACCTGCACCGAAGTTACGGCCAGTAGGTCCGAGAATGGCAACTCGACCACCTGTCATGTACTCACAACCGTGATCTCCGATGCCTTCGACAACGGCAGTAGCTGCAGAATTTCGGACAGCGAATCGTTCGCCTGCGAGTCCGTTTACATAAGCCTCACCACCGGTTGAACCGTAAAGCGCAACGTTACCAATGATGATGTTGTCTTTGGCTTCGTAGGAACTGTTCGTCGGTGGAGTGATGATTAATCGACCACCAGACAGTCCCTTACCGAAGTAGTCGTTCGAATCGCCTTCGATCTTGAACGTGACACCTTTTACCAACCATGCTCCAAAGCTCTGACCTGCAGAACCCTGGAACGTGAACTTGATAGAACCATCAGGCAATCCTGCTTCGCCAGTCTTCTTTGCGATGACACCACTCAAAGTAGCGCCAACCGTTCGGTTGATGTTTGTGACAGGGAGAGTTGCCGAAACTTCGTTTCCGTAGTCGATGGCTGGTCGAGCGAGTGCGATAAGTTCATTATCGAGTGCTTCGTCCAGACCGTGATCCTGCAAAATCTGCTGGTACGGGTGATCCTGCGGTAGAACTTCAGGCTTCATAAGAATTGGTGAAAGATCGAGTGTCTTCGCCTTCCAATGGTCGATGTCAGTGCGAGCCTTTAGTTTGTCGACTCGACCAATCATTTCGTTGACCGTTCGGAAGCCGAGTTTCGCCATTAGTTCGCGCAGGCCTTCTGCGAGGAACATGAAGTAGTTCACAACGGCGTCTGGAGTGCCAGAGAACTTCTTGCGAAGCTCTGGATCCTGAGTCGCAACACCAACTGAACAGGTGTTGAGGTGGCACTTGCGCAACATGATGCAACCCATCGAGATGAGAGCTCCTGTTGCAATGCCCCATTCTTCGGCGCCCAATAGCGCAGCGACTAGAACGTCGAGGGACGTCTTCATCTGGCCGTCAGTCTGAACAACGATTCGATCACGAAGACCGTTAGCAACCAGAACCTGCTGAGTTTCAGCAAGGCCAAGTTCCCACGGCAATCCTGCATGGCGAATCGAGCTTAGAGGAGATGCGCCAGTACCACCGGAGTCGCCTGAGATAAGAACAACGTCGCCCTTACCTTTAGCTACACCGGCAGCAATGATTCCAACACCAGCCACCGAAACGAGTTTCACGTGGACTCGGGCGCCGGGGTTAACGTTCTTGAGGTCGTGGATCAGCTGAGCCAGATCCTCGATCGAGTAAATGTCATGGTGCGGTGGAGGTGAGATTAGCTCCACTCCGGGAGTTGTCTTCCTTATATAAGCGATGTAATCCGAAATCTTCCGACCCGGAATTTCTCCACCTTCACCAGGCTTCGCTCCCTGCGCCATCTTGATCTGAAGATCCTTGGCGTTGGTGAGGTAGTTGGTAGTTACACCGAACCGACCTGATGCAACCTGCTTCACTGCACTTGAGCGGTCGTCGCCGTTGTCGTCCAGTACGAAACGTTCCGGGTCTTCACCACCTTCACCAGTGTTCGAACGAGCACCGATACGGTTGGTTGCAATGGCAAGAGTTTCGTGAGCCTCTCGACTGATCGAGCCAAGTGAAATTGCTCCGGTTGCGAAACGCTCGGCAATTATCGAAGCTGGCTCCACTGCGTCGAGAGGAATCTCATCTCCGAAGATCGGCTCCAGCATGTTTCGAATCGTGATGTGTTCGTTGCCTTCGTCGTTGGACGCCGACTCGAACTGCCTGAACGTATCTGAATCGTTACGCGTTACGGCGTCTTGCAAGAGAGCGATCGTGTCGGGATTCCACATGTGGCGTTCACCGGTTGATCGCCAGAGATAGAGACCACCGAGATCAAGCTTGAGGTTCGACGGAATGTTGTCTGCTGAGTAGGCCCGAGAGTGGTTGGCGAGCATGTCGAGAGCGATTTCGCTTATGCCTATTCCGCTGATGCGTGAAACGGTCCAAGTGAAGTACTCAGCGACAAGTTCCTTCGATAGGCCTAGCGCCTCGAATACCTGTGCACCGATGTAACCCTGAAGCGTGGAAATACCCATCTTGGCCATCGTCTTCACGACGCCTTCTTCGACAGCTTCTCGGAAGTTTTCTTCTGCTTTGTCCTGCGACGGAATCTTTTCTTCAGCAGTTGGGCTCAGTCGAAGACCGACGATGGTTTCGAACGCCAAATAAGGGTTGATCGCTGACGCTCCGTAGCCGAAGAGTGTTGCGAAGTGATGTACTTCCCGCGGCTCACCAGACTCAACAATGATGTCGGCCTGTGCACGGTTGCGCTCTCGGATCAAGTGATGATGTACCGCACCTGTTGCGAGAAGCGACGGTACGTAAGAATTTTCGCTATCGACGCCGCGGTCAGACAGGATCAACAGTGTGTAACCGTCTTCGATTGCCTGAGTTGCCTCTTCACGGATTCGAACGAGTGCAGCATCGAGCGCCTCTGCTCGTCCTGAAACAGGGAAGAGGGTCGATATCGTCTTCGCTTTCACACCGGGAACGGTCGAAGCCTTGATCTTTGCTAGCTCAGAGTTCCTTAGAACCGGGTGGTCGATACGAAGCATGCGACAGTGCGCAGCAGTTGTTTCGAAGATGTTTGGACGTCGTCCAGCAGGTACTGCGCGCTGAGTAATTAGCTTTTCGCGAATAGCATCGAGCGGCGGGTTGGAAACCTGTGCGAACGCCTGCTTGAAGTAAGCGAACATGTTTTGAGGCTTGTCGGAAAGGACTGCCAACGGCGAGTCGTTACCCATCGATCCCTGAGGCTGGTGACCTGTTATCGCCATTGGGCGAACGAGCATGTGAAGGTCTTCACGTGAGTAGCCGAAAGCCATCTGACGGCTAACGAGAGTGTCGACATCTGGCTCGGGAACGTTTTCTGCGTCGGGAAGAGTTTCAATGGTCGCTCGATTTTCTTCGAGCCACTCACCGTAAGGATTCTCAGAGGCGATGCGCTGCGCAACTTCGTCAGGCTCAACGATTCGCTGTTCGTCGAAGTCGATCAAGAACATACGTCCCGGCTCGAGACGCGAGCGGTACTTGATGCGGTCAGGGTCGATGTTCAATACACCGGCTTCCGAAGCCATAACCAAGAGATCGTCTTTAGTTACCCAGTAACGGAAAGGGCGGAGACCGTTTCGGTCGAGCACTGCGCCAACCGCGTCACCATCGGTGAACACGATCATTGCCGGACCGTCCCAAGGCTCCATAACGTTGCCGTGGAATTCGTAGAAATCCTTAACGTTCTGCGGCATCGATTCGTGGCCGTGCCATGCGGCAGGCATCATCATTGCGGCAGTTTGCTCAACCGATCGACCGGTCATTCGCAGCAGTTCGAACACGTTGTCGAGTGAGGCTGTATCGGACGGGTCATCAGATTCACATATGGGTGTGAGTTGGTCGATGTTGTCGCCAAACAAAGGCGATTCGATGCTGCGCTCACGAGCCTGCATCCAGTTTCGGTTACCACGAACAGTGTTGATCTCACCGTTGTGAGCAAGCATTCGGTAAGGGTGAGCAAGTTTCCATGAACCAAGAGTGTTGGTTGAGAAACGTGAGTGAACCAGACCGAATGCACTGACCATGCTTTCGTTCGCAAGGTCAAGGTAGAACTTGCCAAGCTGGTCGACGAGCAGCATGCCCTTGTAGATAAGTGTACGAGACGACCATGAGCTGACGTAGAACTCTCGACGGAGAGTCTGCTTTGTCTTTGGATCGGATTCGCCATCGACGAAGTTCTTCTCTGTAGTCTTTCGAGCGAGATATAGAACTCGTTCGAGGTCGTCGCCTTCAACACCCTCAGGTGCGGATACAAATAACTGAGCAATCTTCGGCATGATTGCGCGTGCAGTAATACCTATAACGCTGGGGTCGGTTGGAACTTCTCTCCAACCAAGAATCTCCATGCCGTTGCTGGTAGCGGATGATTCGAGTGATGCACGTGCTGCTGCATTCAGTTCGTCATCTACCGGCAGGAAGCACATCGCTACACCGAATCGACGTGCGGCAGGGAGTTCAAAACCTTCTTGCGCCGCAACTTCGCGCATGAACGCGTCGGGCATTTGAATCGTGATACCTGCGCCGTCACCCGTTAAAGGGTCGGCACCGGCAGCTCCTCGGTGGCCGAGATTAACCAGCACTTCGAGTGCCTGATCGATAATCTCGTGAGACTGCGCCCCGGTAATGTTGGCAACCATGCCGACACCGCAGGCGTCTCGTTCCAGTTCTGGAACGTACAGTCCGTTTTCAGCTATGTCAGAAAAATCTGGCAGCTTGAAATCTGGCTGCGCTTCACCCATATGCGATTCAAAATTGTTCCGGACTTCGGTCATATTTCTCCTAGTACGAAGATCAAATGGTTTTGAGATAGACAGCTGGCTTATAGGTGTCGGTATCTCGCCAGTTCGTAATCGGTAACTGTATTGCTGAACTCCTGCCATTCGAGCCGCTTGTTAGCGAGGAAGTTCGCCGTTACGGTCGAGCCGAGTGCTTTTTCGAGCAACTCGCTCTTCTCCGCAAGACGAATCGCTTCATCAAGTGTCCGAGGCAGGCGTGCCACACCACGTTCGCTCAACTCAGAATCCGACATTTGGAAAATGTCGTTGTCGAGTGGATCAGGTAGTGGCAGTTTGTTTTCGATGCCATCAAGGCCTGCAGCAAGCAGAACCGAGAATAGTAAATAAGGGTTAGCCGCTGCATCAGGAGCGCGGTATTCCATGCGAATGCTCTCCTCACGACCCGGTCGGTAACTTGGAATGCGAATGAGATCGCCAAAGTTTCCAGAGGTCCACGAAGCAAAAATCGGCGCTTCCAGACCTGGTAGAAGACGCTTGTAGGAATTGACCCACTGGTTGGTTACAACGCAGATGTCGGCAGCATGACGCATGAGTCCGGCGATGAAGTGTCGACCCGTCTCAGACAGGTTCATTTCGTCATCAGCACTAAAGAACGCATTGTCATCGCCGTTGAACAGTGACATGTGTGTGTGCATGCCCGATCCGTGGCGATCGCCAAATGGTCGAGGCATGAATGTGGCAAGAGCACCGGCGGGAGCAGCAAGTTCTTTTGCAATCACCTTGAAAGTAATAATCGAATCGGCCATCGTCAAAGCGTTCGTGTGACGAAGATCGATCTCGTGCTGCCCAACTCCAACTTCGTGATGGCTGTGCTTCACGGGGATGCCCATTTTTTCAAGGGTTAGAACAGTGTCGCGGCGTAGATCTGCGCCGACACCATCGACAGAAGTCTGGTCAAAGTAACCGCTGCGATTGTTTCGGGCAGGTTCGTCAGGCTCGTCAGTGTCGTAGTAATACTCGATCTCTGGCGCTACATAAAAGGTGAATCCCATGTCTGCTGCCCTGACAAGGTTGCGGCGGAGAACTTGCCTTCCATCGGCAACCGATGGCTCTCCGAGGGGTGTTTCGATATCGCAGAACATCCGAGCAACAGCATCGGTGCTCGGTCGCCAAGGTAGCACTTGGAACGTTGATGGGTCGGGCATGGCTACCATGTCCGACTCGTCGGCTCGAGTTAATCCTTCGATAGAAGCACCATCGAAGCTAGCGCCGTTTTGCATCACGCCTTCGAGTTCATCGATTGTTATTGCGAAGCCCTTGAGCGTTCCCAAAATATCCGTGAACCAAAGACGAATGAACTTTACGCCGTGCTCGCGCGCCGACATCAAGACGTACTTGATCGCCTCTTCATCGGGTTTCTGCGGGCTGTTTTCGGGTGTCTGTGTCATGTAGTGGCTAAAGCATTTTGGAAGCGGTAAGACCCGTTCCAAATTCCGGTTGTTTTAAATTTGACCGAAGATTGAGTATTGAAAAATGTCGCTGTTTTGTCAATTCATTCATGTGTGTTGGAAGGAATCTAACGGCATTCCTAATTGATCAACTAAAAACTCGGACTACCTATATTGCTCCCGTAGGCGCACGATACACGCGCCTCCTGTTAACGATTTGTTTCAATTTGAAACATTTGCAGTGACGAAGGATGTTACGTTGGTTTCTAATCCCGCCTGGAAACTAGCTGGCTCCCCCCGGTGGTCGGAAGCGATATCCAACGTTCCACTGTGTTTCGATGAAATGATTCGACACATCATCGATCTTGCTGCGTAGTCGCCTTATATGGACATCGACTGTGCGGGTTCCGCCGAAGTAGTCGTACTCCCAAACGCTTCGCAGCAACGATTCTCGACTGAACACCCGGCCTGGGCTCGAAGCCAGATATTTCAGCAGTTCGTATTCCTTATATGTTAAGTCGACCTTGCGACCCTTGAGAACGACCTCGTATCGGTCGCAATCGATAACCAAATCGCCATGAATAATCATGTTGGCTACTTCAGCCGGCGCGTTTTTCAACATTGCGATACTCAGGCGAAGCGAAATCTCTTCGGGAGTGCATGGAAGAAAGCAGACTTCGATTTCTTCGCGTGCGGCATTAATGCCCTCAAGACCAACCACCGAAAGTACGGCAACCACCGGAACACCGGCATCAGCTGCGGCATGAACGATGCCTGAAGGGCCCGCTAGGCCGGTGCCTGCACCCCACACAAGAGCGCCTTCCACACTGGATGCCAGCTCATCTTTGCTCGTATCAGCCGTGAATTTCACGAGTTTTAGCGAGGGATCGAGCGCACCGAGTCCTGCCGCAAGGCGTTCAGACTCTGAATCAGCAAACCCAAGAAGGGCGATGGAACTCACTAAATTGCACCCGGTTTCAGTAGCATGCCCGTTGAGGCTCTGCGCTGTTTTAGCTTGCGCACGCGCGTGTCATTGTCATAGTTGACGTTACAGCCTGCGATGGCGAAACGATCAAGGGTATTCGTTTGTGGTGATTTTCACAACCTTTGAATACGAATGGCGCGCCATCTTGCCGTTATTCGTTAAAAGGCGTTAATTCTCGTTGACTTGCCCGGGTAGCCGTTCGTATACTTACTCTTCGTGGCCTGATCAATATCGGTTGGGCTCACCTTCTTGTGACCTTTTTTCTGGACGATAATTTGCCCACGATTAATCAATTGGTGCGGAACTCACGTAAGCAGAAGCGGCGTAAGCCTAAGACTCCTGCATTGCGAGTTGCATTTAACTCATTCTCGAGTCAGCAGGTAGAGCTGAAAAAGGGAAGCCCGCAAAAACGCGGTGTTTGCCTTCAGGTTCGAACTGTTACACCGAAGAAGCCTAACTCGGCTCTTCGTAAAGTAGCTCGAGTCCGATTGAGCAACGGGATGGAAGTAACTGCTTACATCCCGGGCGAAGGTCACAACCTTCAGGAACACTCAGTTGTCCTTATTAGGGGTGGCAAGGTTCCTGATCTGCCGGGTGTGCGTTACCACATTGTTCGTGGAACGCTCGATACATCGGGTGTTGAAGGTCGAATGCGCGGTCGTAGCAAGTACGGCACGTCAAAGAGCTAGATACTAAAAATCTCTGACAAAAACGACCGCCTGTCTGGTAAAACGGTAGGCGGCTTAGTTTGTCAGGGACATTATTTGAACAATCTCGAATAACGAGAAATACGAAGGTAAATACATGGCACGCAGGCGGCGCGCTCAGCGCAGGCAAATAGCTCCGGACCCCCTTTACGGGAGTGTGGAGCTCACCCGGTTCATCAATCGTTTAATGATTGGTGGAAAGAAATCGGTTGCTCAGCGGGCAATGTACGAAGCCCTCGATAAACTCGAAAAAGAAACTGACAGGCCTGCCTTGGAAGTTTTTGACCAGGCAGTACGAAACGCAATGCCTGCACTGGAAGTAAAGCCTCGCCGTGTTGGTGGTGCTACTTACCAGGTGCCGGTTGAAGTGCGACCCGAACGTCGGGGTGCACTAGCGCAGCGATGGCTGATCACAGCTGCGCGAGAGCGTTCGGGTAGTCCTATAGCTGAACGGCTATACACAGAACTACTTGAGGCTTCCCGAGGTGGTGGAACCGCCGTAAGGAAGCGTGAGGACCTACACAGAATGGCCGAAGCCAACAGGGCGTTTGTACATTACCGCTGGTAGGACCCGGCGCAATTTAATCAGCCGCAAAGCCGCTCCGATGAAACTCTCACGGGGACGGAACGGATGGCAACTTTAGAGATGACAACTACATCTGCAAAAAAAATCGACCTGAAAAAGGTTCGAAATATAGGCTTCATCGCCCACATCGATGCTGGTAAGACAACTGTGACAGAGCGCGTGCTCTTCTTCACTGGTGAGACTTATAAGATCGGTAACATCGATGAAGGCACGACGGTTATGGACTTCATGTCGCTTGAACGCGAACGTGGAATCACGATTGGCTCAGCTGCTACCAACGCCCAGTGGGATGGCCATCAGGTCAACATTATCGACACCCCGGGTCACGTTGACTTCACAGCTGAAGTAGAACGTTCGCTCCGTGTACTCGACGGTGGTGTAGTTGTGCTCGAATCTGTTTCGGGTGTGCAGCCTCAGTCTGAAACTGTTTGGCGCCAGGCCGATACATACAAAGTTCCTCGCATGATCTTCGTCAACAAGATGGATCGGCTCGGAGCAGATTTCAATTACGCAGTGAAGACAGTCCATGAACGACTCGGCGCAAATGCTGTTCCGATCCAGATGCCCATGGGCGCTGAATCAGGATTCGTTGGCCTTGTCGACCTTGTTGGTCAGAAGGCTTACTACTACGAAGAGGCGGAAGCTGTAGAGCACACGCTTATCGATATTCCTGCTGAGTACGTAGAATCCGCCGAAGCAGCACGTCAGCACCTCATTGAGAAGGTTGCTGAAACCGATGATGCTCTTATGGAGAAGTTCCTCGAAGAAGAGGAAATCACCAATGAAGAGCTTAAGATTGCACTTCGTAAGGCAACAATCGCTCTCAAGATCTTCCCTGTATGTGTAGGTTCAGCGCTCAAGCACCGTGGTGTACATCCACTGCTCGACGCTGTAATCAACTACCTTCCTTCTCCGCTCGACGTTGATGCAATCAAGGGTGTTGACCCTGTCGACGAGTCAATTGAGCTCACACGCCAGCCTTCCGTCGACGATCCTATGTCTGCCTTGGCGTTCAAGGTTGTAACTGACCCCCACGTTGGTCGGCTGGTATACCTTCGGGTCTACTCTGGAATCCTTGAGTCGGGCGTCAACATCTATAACTCGAGCACTCGTTCGAAAGAGCGAATTGGTCGACTCATGGTCATGCACGCTGACTCTCGCGAAGAGAAGAAGTTTGCTGGCCCAGGTGAAATCGTCGCTGCGATCGGTCTTAAGGCCACGGTCACCGGTCAGACTCTCTGTCCACAGAATGCACAGATTTCGCTTGAACAAATTTCGTTCCCAGAACCAGTTCTTTCTGTTGCGGTTGAGCCTAAAACTCGAACCGACCAAGAGAAGATGTCGACCGCATTGGTTCGACTGGCTGACGAAGACCCTACTCTTGTCGTTTCAAGCGATGAAGAGAGTGGTCAGGTCATCCTTGCTGGAATGGGTGAACTCCACCTCGACGTAATCGTTGAACGAATGCGACGAGAATTCAATGTAGATGCAACGGTTGGCGCTCCTCGAGTTGCCTATCGTGAGACTGTTACCCGGGCTGCAACTGCCCAGGGGAAATTGGTCAAGCAGACTGGTGGTCACGGACAGTTCGGTGACTGCACACTTCGACTTGAGCCCGTTGAACCGGGTACAGGGTTGTTGTTTGAATCTGAAATTACTGGTTCGACTCTTCCTCGTGAGTACTTCAGGCCAATTGAACAGGGCTTCCGTGAGGCTGCCCGTTCAGGTGTGATCGCTGGATATCCAGTGGTCGATATGAAGGCTGTGTTGGTAGACGGTTCGCACCACGACGTTGACTCTTCTGAAATGGCTTTCAAAGTGGCTGCCTCTATGGCATTCAAGTCCGCTATGGCGAAGGGCAAACCTGCTCTTCTTGAGCCGATTATGAAGATCGAAGTTATTACTCCTTCTGAATACCTTGGTGATGTACTTGGAGACTTGAACTCCAGGCGTTCTCAGGTTCAGAACATGGAAGTCCGTGGGATCACGCAGGTAATCCATGCGTTTATCCCGCTTGCGGAAACCTTCCAGTACGCCACGCATGTTCGTTCGCTAACTACCGGTCGTGCCAGCTTCTCTATGGAGTTGGATCACTACTCGGCAGTACCGAAGAACGTTGCAGAGAAAGTGTCAGGAATTTAGAGAATGCCAGGACAGAAAATACGAATCGTCCTAAAAGCGTTCGATCACCGAGTATTGGACATCTCGGCTCAGCAGATTATGGAAACTGCCGAGCGAACAGGTGCCCAAACAGCCGGACCGGTTCCTTTGCCTACAGCAAAGCGCCGATTCACTGTGATTCGAGGGCCTCACGTACACAAGGACTCCCGTGAGTACTTTGAGCTTCGTGTGCACAAGCGTCTTATCGACATCCTCGAGCCTAGCTCGAAGACGATCGATTCGCTAACACGACTCAATGTCCCCGCTGGCGTCGATATCGCTATCAAGCTCTAGAGCCAAATAGTAAAACGGTAAGCAAGTAAACGAAAATGACTATCGCTGGACTTCTCGGTCGTAAGATCGGAATGACAACCTACTACCACGATGACGGAACTGCAGAGTCAGTTACGGCAGTCGAGGTCGGGCCATGTGTCGTCACTCAGGTGAAGACGGATGCTCGAGACGGCTATGAAGCCGTACAAATCGGATTCCTTGCCGCAAGCAAGCTGAATCAGGCAGAAGCCGGGCACCAAGCTCGGTCAGGTGGAAAGTTCTCACACCTACAAGAATTTAGTGTGGATGACCTCGCTGAGTTCGAAGTTGGTCAGGAACTGAAAGCCGACATATTTGAAATTGGAGAGTCGATCAAGGTGATCGGCACTTCTAAGGGCAAGGGTTTCTCTGGTGTTGTACGCCGGTGGAACTTTGCTGGTGGTCCTAAGACGCACGGTCAAACCTCCCGACACCGTTCATCGGGTTCAATCGGTGCAGGTACATCGCCTGGACGTGTATGGCCGGGACAAAAAATGGCAGGGCACTATGGTGTCGACACGAAAACAGTAAAAGGCCTTAGGGTTGTAGCTGCTGATGTCGAGAAGAACGTGGTTCTAGTTCGAGGATCAATTCCTGGTGCTAAAAACGGAATCGTTCGAATCGAGAGGCAGGGCAAATAATGGATCTGCAAGTACAAGACAACAAAGGCAAAGTCGTCGGATCTGTCGCTGCAAGCGATAAGGTATGGCGAGCCGAGAGCAACGATGCTCTCCTGCATCAGGTCGTAATAGCCCAACAGGCGAACAAGCGTCGCGGAACCCAAGACACTCAGCAACGGAACCAAGTAACTGGCTCCACGAGGAAGGTTCGTCCGCAGAAGGGGACTGGTCAGGCTCGGCAAGGCAGCCGTAAATCTCCACTCCTCAAGGGCGGTGGTGTAGCCCATGGGCCGCACCCGCGAAGCTACCGACAGCGCCTTCCTAAGAAGATGCGTCGTCAGGCACTTCGGGTTGCTCTATCTGAGAAGATCAGAGACGAGGCTTTGATAATCCTCGACTCACTGACCCTTACTGCTCCTAAGAGCAGTGTGATCAAAAACATGGTCAATGCATTTGAGTTGAAGGGTCGGACGCTTATTGTTATCGGTTCCACTGACCAGAACGTGGTCAAGTCGGTTAACAACATTCCAGGGGTTGAAGTACAGGCAGCTGCTCTGATGAATCCGTTGGAGACAGTTAGTACCCCTAACCTAATCATTACGCAGGATGCTCTTGCGGCTATCGATAGCCTCTTGGGCGAAGCCGGAGGCAAGGAATAATGTCCCTCGCCAAAGTATTACGACGTCCGATCATCACTGAGAAGAGCACTCTTCTCGGCGAAATGGGTCGCTACGTATTTGAAGTAGATTCAGGCGCGAGCAAGCACGACATTGCTAAAGCAGTTGAATGGGCATTCGATGTCAAGGTAATCAAGGTCAACACTTTGACTGTGCCTGGCAAAGTAAAGCGATACGGTCGACGACCGTCGAAGCAGCCCGACTGGAAGAAAGCAATCGTTTCATTGCAGGCCGGTGATACCATTCAGCTGTTCGAGGGAGCATAGAAAATGGGACTTAAGGAATATAAGCCCACGTCTCCTGGTCGTCGCGATACGGTCGCTGACGACTATAAGGACATCACGAAGAGCAAGCCTGAAAAGTCTTTGCTCGGAATTATCAAAAAGACCGGTGGACGAAACAACCGTGGTCGAATAACGGTTCGACACCGCGGTGGTGGCCACAAACGTCGTTACAGGATTGTCGACTTCAAGCGCGACAAAGCCGGTACGGCAACAGTTATGTCTATTGAGTACGATCCAAACCGAACGGCTCGGATAGCACTCGTATTGTTCGAAGACGGTATCAAGCGATATATCGTTGCTCCTAACGGAGTGACAGTTGGTGACACCGTTGCTAGTGGTGAAGATGTACCTGTAACTACAGGTAACTCTCGACCGCTAGGAACGCTTCCAACGGGTACGCTTGTTCATAACGTTGAAGTAACGCCCGGTAAGGGTGGCCAGATGGTCAAGAGCGCCGGTGCGGTTGCGCAGGTCATGGCGCACGAATCGGGTTACACGCTCATCCGGCTTCCATCGGGTGAAATGCGAAGATTGCTGAGCAATTGTTTGGCAACTGTGGGTCAGGTTTCTAACCTGGATCACAAGAATGAAAAGTTGGGTAAAGCTGGTCGGAACCGTCACCGCGGTCGTCGTCCAAGTGTACGAGGTTCAGCAATGAACCCGGATGCTCACCCACATGGTGGTGGTGAAGGCCGATCTGGTATTGGTATGCCAGGTCCTAAGACTCCTTGGGGTAAGCCTGCTCTTGGTAAGCGTACGCGCCGAAACAAGAAGACCAATAAATTTATTCTGAGGCGGAGGTATGACCGCTAGAGACCGATAAGGTTTCTGGCTGTCGAGACTAAACATGTCACGGTCAATCAAAAAAGGTCCATACGTCGACCCAAAACTGATGAAAAAGGTAGCCGCTGCTCAAGCTGCTGGTTCACGTAATGTGATCCGAACTTGGGCGCGTGCTTCGATGATCATGCCTGAAATGGTCGGCCTAACGGTCGCCGTTCACGACGGTCGTCGATTCATACCTGTCCTCATGACTGAAAACATGGTTGGTCACAGGCTCGGTGAATTTGCACCGACTCGTACCTTCCGTGGTCACATCGGTCGATCCGATAGGACAACAGGTTAGTTATGGCGATAGCAAGAACAAAAAATGTAGGTATTTCTGATTACAAGCTCCGGCTCGTAATAGATCAGATTCGCGGCAAGATGGTTGTCGACGCATTCCCAATGCTCCGATTCATGACCAGCCCTGCTGCTGCTGAGATTATGAAAATTCTCAAGGCTGCAACTGCCAACGCTGAGAACAACGACCTCCAGTCACGCGATGACTTGAAGATCGTTCGTATCACCGCTGACAAAGCAACTTGGGTTCGACGTTTCAGGCCTAAGGCCCGAGGTCGTGTCGGTGCATTTGACCGTCCAACCTCACACGTCACAATTGAAGTCGACGAGGTAAGGATTTAGATATGGGTCAGAAAACACACCCGATCGGGTTCCGACTCGGCGGCGTACAGGATTGGCGAGCGCACTGGTTTGCAAGTAAGAGTTCGGACTACCGACGTCTTACTGAAGAAGACCAGAAGATTCGCGGACTGATCAACGATAAATATGCAGAATCCGGTGCGATCTCTCGAGTAGAGATTGAACGTGGTGCACAGGACTTGGTCGTAACGATCAATACTGCTCGCCCCGGAATCATCATCGGACGAGGCGGTACGCGAGTCGATGAACTTCGAGGAGATCTCGAAAAACTCACCGAAAAGCGATCACGCCTAAATATTCAAGAGATTCGTCAGCCTGAACTCGATGCAACTTTGGTTGGTCAGTCGATTGCTGAGCAGCTCGAACGACGTGTCGCCTACCGGCGTGCGGTTCGGATGTCCATGCAGCGTACGATGCAATCGGGCGCATTGGGAATCAAGGTTGTTGTTTCGGGTCGACTCGGCGGTGCAGAAATCGCCCGAACCGACAAGCAAAAGGAAGGTCGAACGCCGCTACACACGTTGCGTGCGCAGATCGACTTCGCTGTTTCCGAAGCAAAGACTACTTTCGGTGTTATCGGAGTCAAAGTCTGGATTTACACAGGCGACATGATTCCTTCAGCTGAAAACTTGCGTGCTCGCTCGATGGCTCGACTTTCAATGGGCGCAGCCCAAGAAGGCCAGGGTCAGGGCGAACAGGAGAGTAAGAAGTCGTCAGGTGGCGGACGAGGCTCTTCTCCGAAGAAGTCTGGACAGGCTGGAGGCGGTAAGAAGTAATGCTTCAGCCAAAGCGAACTAAATTTAGAAAAGAGCACCGTGGTCGAATGAACGGTATTCGTACTAAGGGTTCAACTCTGGTGTACGGAGATTTCGGTCTCAAAGCAGAAGGCCCAGGCTGGGTTACTGCTCGAGAGATCGAAGCCGCCCGGCGCGCTATTACCGGTTACGTGAAGCGTGGCGGTCAGGTTTGGGTTCGATTGTTCCCAGACAAGCCTGTTAGCTCGCGACCTGCTGAAACCCGCATGGGTGGTGGTAAGGGTGCTGTTGATCATTGGGTCGCGGTTGTACGACGAGGGCGAATGCTCTACGAAATGGCCGACGTTCCGGAAGATTTGGCTCGAGAGGCTCTTAGACGAGCATCTCACAAGCTGAGTATCCCGACCAAGATCGTTGCACGGAGTGAAGAATTTTAAGGTTGCCCGATACTGCTCACAGAGTGTGAGCTTCATCAGGCAGGAACTGACTAAAGATGCGTATTAGCGATGTAAGAGAATTGAATGACACCGAACTGGTCAAAGAGCTCAGCGATCAAGAGCGCGCTTTAATGAACCTCAGGTTCCGCAAGGCGACGATGCAGTTGACGAACACTAACGAGCTCGGCAACACACGAAAAGCAATTGCGCGTATCAAGACAGTGATTCGAGAACGTTCGATCACTGTAAACTTGGAAGCCGTACAGGCTGCCGTAACGGCAGAAGGAGAATAGGTTGGCGCGCAAACAGCAAACCGGCACTGTTCTGAAAGACAAGAACGACAAGAGCGTCATCGTAGGCGTTTCTTGGTTACAACGTGACCGTATTTATAAGAAGGCACGCCGCAAGTTGACGAAGTTCGTCGTTCACGACGAGAACAACTCCGCAACAGTAGGCGACCGCGTATTGATCGAGGAAAGCCGACCTATCTCGAAGACCAAGCGATGGCGCTTGGTTAACATCCTCGACAAGGTGGATGTTGCCGAGTTACAGCCTTCCGACATCGTTGGTGAAGCTGAGCTTACGGGCACAGCTACAACCGAAGAGTCTGAGGACTAGAGATGATTCAGCGAGAGACACGGCTTAAAGTCGCCGACAACTCTGGCGCACGTGAGGTGCTTTGCATCAACATCGTCGGAGGAAGTGCGCGTCGTTATGCCAGCTTGGGTGATGTGATCACCTGCACAGTAAAAGATGCACAGCCCGGTGGCACCGTAAAGATGCACCAAGTTGTGAAGGCCGTAGTGGTTCGAACTTCTAAGGAAGTACGACGAGCAGACGGTTCGTACATTCGTTTTGACGACAACGCTTGTGTAATCATCGGCGACGATGAGAACCCTCGCGGAACTCGAATATTTGGCCCGGTAGCACGTGAACTTCGTAACAAAAAGTTCATGCGCATCGTATCGCTGGCACCGGAGGTTCTGTAACCAATGAGTCAGTCACGAATCAAGAAAGATGACGAAGTACTCGTCATCTCAGGAAAAGATAAAGGCAAGCGTGGATCTGTGATTCGAGTCTTCACCGAGAAGAATCGAGTAATGGTTGAAGGCGTGAACATGGTTACTCGCCATGTGAAGGCACAGCCAGGAATCACACAGACCGGCATGGTCCAGGGTGAGGCTACGGTCGCACTCTCTAATGTAATGCTCATCGATCCAGAGACCGGCCTTGCCGGTCGTGCTGGTCAGAAAGTCCTCGAAGACGGGACGAAAGTTAGGGTGGTCAAGAGTGGCAAACGCTCCTGACGGTAACAACGAAGAACAGGCAGTAGAGGCAAAGGCTTCTAAACCTGCTGCTAAAAAAGCCGCGGCCAAAAAGCCAGCAGCCAAAAAAGCAGTAGCAAAGAAACCCGCCGCAAAAAAGCCTGCCGCAAAAAAGCCAGCAGCTACTAAAGCCGCAGCTGAAGCTAAGCCTAAGGCAAAAGCTAAAAAGCCTGCAGTCGTAGCTGATGTGCCGCGGATGAAGCAGTTATACCGCGACGACGTGGTTGAAGTGCTGACTCGTGAATTTGGTTACCAAAATACTATGCAAGTTCCGCAGATCGATAAGATCGTGCTGAACATTGGTTTGGGTGAAGCTCTCGATAGCAACTCGGCAGTTGGTGCTGCGGTTGGTGATCTCCAGAAGATCACCGGTCAGAAGCCAACTGAAAACCGAGCTAAGGTATCGATTGCTAACTTCAAACTTCGAGAAGGTTCGGTGATCGGATCGTCTGTGACATTGCGTGGACAGCGCATGTGGCAGTTTTATGATCGCTTCGTGAACATCACGCTACCTCGTGTACGTGACTTCCGTGGCATCAGTCGAACTTCATTCGATGGTCGAGGTAACTACTCTTTAGGAATGCGCGATCAGTCGACATTCCCTGAGATTGATTACAATGAGATTGATCGAATGCGCGGACTACAGTTGACGTTTGTCACTACCGCGACCACGGATGAAGAGGGGCGACGTCTCCTCGAACTACTCGGCATGCCATTTGCGCGTGTCGATGAGCCCGTTGGGGCCGTCTAAACGACCTGGAGATATCTGTATTGGCTAAGAAGTCGATGATCGAAAGAGAAAAGCGTCGCCAGAAACTGGTGGACGCAAACGCTGAAGTTCGAAATGAACTTCGGACGATTTCGGTCGACATTAAGCGAACTGCTGAAGAACGTTTTGCAGCGCGTCAGGAACTGGCGAAACTGCCTCGAAATTCAGCAGCAGTTCGATTACGCAACCGTTGTGCCGTAACAGGTCGACCACGCGGTTACATGCGTTTCTTTGGCCTATCCCGAATCACATTCCGCGAACTTGCGCTGAAGGGCGAACTGCCTGGAATCCGCAAGGGAAGCCTGTAATAGCCACTAACTACCGAGAGAATCGATCAGAGTGCCAGTAACAGATCCCATAGCCGATATGCTCACCCGAATCCGTAACGCGGTTCAGGTACGACATGAATCACTTGAACTCCCTACTTCACGAACGAAGTCTTCACTATTGAAGCTCATGGTTGACGAAGGGTTTATCTCAAGTTTTGCGGCAAGCGACGTAGAATCAGCCGAGAAAAAGACCGGCGTTCAGCTTCGCTACTACGAAGACAAGACTCCTGTAATTCAGGGTCTCAAACGCGTAAGTAAACCTGGTCTAAGGGTTTACGTAGGCAAAAACGAAGTACCACGGTACTTTGGCGGCCTTGGTGTGGCATTCATGTCTACATCCAAAGGCGTTATGACGGGCCAGCAAGCTCGTCGCCAAGGTGTTGGCGGAGAACTGCTCTTCTACATCTGGTAGAACAGCGATAAGTCAACTCTGGTCATTTATGGGCCAGAACTGAAGAATTTACGAGAGAAGATCTAAAGTGTCTCGAATAGGAAAAGCACCAATAACTGTGCCAAGTGGCGTCGACGTAACAGTCGATGGCACAACGGTCTCTGTTAAAGGCAAGGTTGGAGAGCTGAAACGCACTCTACCGGCTACGATGAAAATCGAATTGAACGATGGAGTGATCACTGTTGCACGTCCTAACGACGAGCCTGCCCAGCGATCACTTCACGGTCTCACCCGAAGCCTGTTGAACAACATGGTTATCGGCTGTGCTGAAGGCTTCTCGAAGCGCCTCGAGCTGATCGGTACTGGTTACCGGGTTCAGCAAAAGGGCAAAGCTTTGGAAGTCAACGTCGGCTACTCGCACTCAGTTCCAGTCGAGCCGATCGGCACCAACACGCTCACCGCTGATGGTCAGAACTTTATTAACATCACTGGCCCGAGCAAAGAAGACGTAGGCGAGCAGGCTGCTCAAATACGCAAGGTACGAAAGCCAAACCCATACACGGGTAAGGGCATTAAATACTCTGATGAAGTCATCCGCCGCAAGGCAGGTAAGACCGCTGGAGCTGGTGCGTAACCATGGGTAACAGAAAATTTGACACTCGAAAACGGTGGGTTAGGCACAGGCGCGTTCGTAAGACCGTACGCGGTATTGCTGATCGACCGAGACTCGCTGTTTTCCGAAGCAGTAATCACATCTACGCTCAGGTAATCGACGACGATCAAGGCCACACTCTGGCTGCGGCTGGTTCGATTGAATTGAAACTGGGTGACGTTAAGACAGATGTTGCGAAGGCAGTTGGCGCAGCTGTTGCCAAAAAGGCACTCGCAGCTGGAATCACCAAGGTCGTATTTGACCGAGGTGGGTACAAATATCACGGTCGTGTTAAGGCGTTAGCCGATGCAGCCCGTTCAGAAGGACTTAGCTTCTAAATGACCACACAGAACGATAATCGCGGCAGCAACG
>CAWVRY010000032.1:0-21496 GCA_963932695.1 uncultured bacterium
CTTTGGCGTCACGTTCAGCGTCTGTGCCCGGATCGTCCGGATACTCAGGGATAGCGAAGCCTAGAGACTGCAGTTCAGCGATACACGCCTTCATCTGAGGAGTCGATGCAGAAATATTCGGAAGCTTGATGATATTCGCTTCAGGAAGCTCAACAAGCCGACCCAAATCAGCGAGATCGTCTTCTACAGCATCTTTACCAAGCACTTCAGGGAACTGCGCTAGCACTCGCGCTGCAAGCGAAATATCACGTGTTTCAACTTCCACACCAGCCGTCTTCACAAACGCCCGAATTGCTTTAAGGAAAGCATGCGTGGCAAGCGCAGGTGCTTCGTCGGTCCACGTGTAAATAATTGAAGGTGATTGGGTCATGAGATGTGCTATCAAAACTGTCGTGCAACGGCGCGGTTTGTGGGTCAAACAGCGAACAAGTATATGACTTAAAAAGTCTGCTCACGAGTCCTATGAGATGAGTTGGGTGTGAGAACGTCACCTAGCCGCCAAAGAAGCCGATATCGTCCGATATGTAATCCTCGCGAATTGGCGACCATATATCGAGTGCAGTGCACCCGTTTTCGGTCGCAACCACACGGTGTGGAACATCGCCTGGAATGACGTAGTGATCGCCAGCAACCAACAGTTGTTTCGAGTCACCGACGTAGAACCACGCCGCTCCTTCGAGCACCCTGCCGCACTGTTCGTGAGGGTGCGAGTGCTCAGGAACCTCGGTACCGGGGTTAATATCGATAATGCCCATCATGATGTTCTCGCCCCACATTAGTCGGGCGTAAACACCGGGAAGAAGCTCGCGCTTCTCGACATTACTCTCACTATAAAAGTATTTTTCTGGAAGCATTTCACTACCTCACCGTTTCTACACAGACTTATCCGTGCGACCCGGTCTTGCGACTAATAGCAGCCTCGGCAACCGGGCTAATAACTTGCTCAATATCAATGTTCAAAAGTGCTGGACCATCGTGATCGAACGCACGCTTCATCGCTCCTTCGAGGTCTTCAGCCTTCGTGACGTGCTCACCGTAAGCGCCTAGACCCTGAGCCATAATGTCGTAACGAGTCGGCAGTAGATCGGTCCAGACCGGTCGACCGTACAGACCTTTCTGAATCTGCCAATCGATGCCCCAGATCGAGTTGTTACCAACCATCATTTTCACCGGAAGGTTGTGCCGAACCATGGTGTCGATCTCCATGCCGTTGAACCCAATCGAACCATCTCCGTTAGCGAGAACGACCTTGTTGTCGGGCAACGCTACCTGAGCACCGAGTGCGTAAGGCAATGCGACGCCGATCATGCCAAAGCTCGACACGTTGTGGAATCTGTAAGGATCATCACGCTTGATCGAAGCACGCAAGAAGTGGCAATAGTCACCACCGTCGAAAGTCACGTGAGTGTCATCATCGATGAATTTCTGAAGCGTGTTCGAAACGTGCATTGGGTGCATCGGGTTTTCGACTTTGCCAAGCTCGACGAGACTTTCATGCCACTCCTCAAACGCCGTTCGCAGTCGTGTAACCCACTCAGTTCGCTCTGTCCAAGTTCGTTTTTTCGCGGCATCTGCCATTTGAGTAACTATCGGCCCAACATCACCAACGATTCCAATAGCAGCTGTTCTGGCACGAGCCACCTGAGCCGGTGAAGGATCGACAACGACAAACTTCACATCGGCAGCAAACGGTGGATTTCCGCCAAAGCCGTTCGTGTAGTCAAGCTTCTTACCCAGCATCAGCACCACGTCGGCATCGCTAACGTTTCGCACCGTGAGGTTCAATGGCTGGTAGCCGAGTCCCATCGAATACTCGTGCGAATCTGGAATCAACGCCCTTGCCGAGTCTTCCGAGAAGAATGGAATGCGCAACGTCTCGACAAGTCGCTGAACTTCGGCAGGTAATGCCGTAGCCCCTGCCGATGACCCGGCGAAAATTACTGGTCGTTGCGCAGAGTTGAGAACATCAAGCGCACGCTCGATCTGAGCAGGATCTCCAAGAACGTTCAAAGGCGTTCCATACTCATTTGGTGCGTATCGGGCGGCTTCTGCGTCGTCAACTTCAGCCATTTGAAAATCGTGCGGAATCGTGAGATGAACTGGACCCTGACGACCACTCAAAGCAGTTCTAAAGGCTAGTGCAACATATTCTGGAATACGAGCAGCAGTCGGCACGTCCCAAGCACCCTTGGTGATATGTCGTGCAGCACCGATCTGATCGAACTCTTGCATCGCACCCCGACCCATGTTCGCCGATTCGGCGGAGCCAGAAATATTGATCAACGGCGCCTCGGAGTGCATTGCATTCGCGAGCGCAGGCAAAGCGTTGGCGTGGCCAGGAGTGGTTGAAAGCATCACTCCAC
The DNA here is from genome assembly GCA_963932695.1 of uncultured bacterium. GTDB lineage: Bacteria > Chloroflexota > Dehalococcoidia > Lucifugimonadales > Lucifugimonadaceae > Lucifugimonas. Next base: position 2,364 of record CAWVRY010000032.1, read on the forward strand.
CCTTTTTCAGAATTCTCGAATAGGAATCTGCGGCGTGGGCTGCGCCGGACTCGTGCCGAAAGTCGACCATCCGCAGCGGTGCATCGAACATCGTGTCGAGCATGTGCAGAATGTGGTCACCAGCGATGCCAAAGACGGTATCAACACCCTCAGATCGTAATGCGCGAATTAGAAGATCACTACCGGTAGTCTTAGCCATATTTCCTGAGTGCTTTCGTTTCTTAAGTGCAGATCATCGTTTGCCATATGGATTCGTGATTACGTAGTTGGTAACCAACTAATTCCCGAAGTCGCAAACAGTTGAAAAGATTAGCACCAGACCGAACGGTTTGTGGTGTAACTAATCGCTCGAAGGAACCAACAAATCCATTAGCTCGTCGACAGCCATCGACTCTAGTGCTTGCTGATCCGTGAACAGATCAACCAATATCTCGACCGTGGCCATGTCCAATTGAGTCGCTACATTGGTGCGGAACTTGGCTAACAATAGTGGCTTCGAGTCTTCACGTCGGCGACGGTGACCAATTGGGTACTCAACCACCACGTTTTCTGTCTCCGATCCATCCTTAAACCGCACTTGTAGTGCATTGGCTATCGAACGCTTGTCAGAATCAAGATACTCATCCGTGAATCTCTGATCGTGCTTCATCACCATCTTGTCTCGTAGTTCATCAACACGCGGATCATCCGCCACTTCGTCTTCGTAGTCCTCAGCGGTGAGCGACCCTTTCAGCAAACCAATTGCAGTCATGTACTGAATGCAGTGATCTCGGTCTGCAGGATTGTTCAGTGGTCCAGTTTTATCGATGATACGAAGTGCAGATTCTTGTGTTGTGATCACAATTTTTTCGATATCGTCCAGCCGCGAAACAACCTCCGAGTGAAGTTCAAATGCCGCCTCAACCGCCGTCTGAGCATGAAATTCCGCTGGGAACGAGACTTTGAACAGAATGTTCTCCATCACGTATGCATCGAGTTCGCGTTCAAGGATGATTTCTTGTCCTTTGAACCAAACGTCTTGAAATCCCCAGCCGGGAGCCGTTAGAGCCGATGGATAACCCATCTCATCAGCCATGGCGTTCAAGCTAAAACGAACAGCTCTACCAAGCGCATCACCCGCCGCCCATGACTTACGAGAGCCAGTGTTTGGCGCATGGCGATACGTCCGCAAAGTAGCGTCGAGCCACGCGTTCGATACGGCGTTCTCAACCTGCGTAACGTCGCCGCCCAACATCGCAGTAATCACTGCCGTCGAAGCGACTTTTACCAACAACACATGATCGATACCAACGCGGTTGAACGAATTTTGAAGAGCCAACACTCCCTGAATCTCATAAGCCATAATCGCGTATTCAAGGGCCTCTAGCACGGACATTGGTCGATTGGATTCAGACTTGGCAACCCGGCTCAGGTGATCGGCCATAGTCAAAATCGCACCGAAATTGTCTGACGGATGCCCCCACTCGGCGGCAAGCCAGGTGTCATTGAAATCAAGCCAACGGATTGCGGCACCAGTATCGAATGCAGCCTTCACCGGGTCGAGTTGAAATCGTGTGCCCATCACCCGTGCGCCGTTTGGAACAGTCGTCCCTTCAACGTCGGGACCCAGCAGCTTAGTGCAAGCTGTGTAATCCATCGCAAGCAACGCACAGCCAATCGAATCCATCAGCGTTAGACGAGCCGTGTCGAGGGCAAGAACCGAATCTGGTTTGTAGTTGACCGCATAATCAGCGATCGTGGCGATTACCGAATCAGTTTGTCGAGCCTGTGCTGTCACTATCCCCGATCCTCTACGCTCACGTACGGACGTGCCGCGGGACCGGTGTAGTCGGATAACGGACGAATTAGCTTATTGTCTGCCCGTTGCTCAATCACGTGGGCTATCCAGCCTGAAGTTCGAGCGATCACAAAGACCGGCGTGAACATTGCAGTTGGAATGCCGCACATGTGGTAAGCGGTCGCTGCGTAGAAATCGAGGTTTGGGTGCATACCTTTTTCTTGCATCATCACAGTTTCTATCCGCTCAGAAATGTCGAAGTAAGTCGTGTTTCCAGCAGCTTCAGACAGTTCTTTCGCTAGCTGTTTTACGATCGGAGATCGGGGGTCGCCATTCTTGTATACCCGGTGACCGAAACCCATTATGAGTCGTTTTGCTGCCAGCATGTGAACCATCGATTTCTCGGCATCTTGTGGTGAATCAAAAGATGAAACCAACTCCATCGCAGCCTCGTTCGCCCCGCCATGAAGCGGTCCTCGTAAAGCGCCTATGGCACCCGCTATTGCCGAGTATGTATCGCTCAACGTCGAGGTGATTACCCGTGCGGTAAACGTCGAAGCATTGAATTCGTGCTCGGCGTACAAAATCAGTGTCGTATCGAGTGCTTTTCGCTTCAGCGGATCTGCGGGTTTACCTGACATTAAACTGAGGAAGTGACCGGCAACGGTTTCCTCGGCCGACTCCGTTTCGATTCGTTCGTTGCGAGAGTGAAATCGATACCAGTACGCCAACATCGATCCGAAGCTGGCGGTGAGTCGATCTCCAATGGCGACGGCCGTACGACCATCCTTTCCTTCAGTCTCTAAAGTCCCTAAAAGGGATGTACCAGTTCGTAGAACATCCATGGGGTGGCTTGCAGCGGGCAATGCTTCTAGCAAAGTTTTGAGCGCATCAGGAAGCGACCGCATCCCAACAAGTTTTTTCTTGTAAGCGTCCAATTCTCGCTGCCCAGGGAGCTTACCGTAGATAAGCAAATAGGCGACTTCCTCGAAGGTCGAATTGGCTGCCAAATCGGTGATCGAATAGCCGCGGTAACTGAGTCCAACATCCTCTTGTCCAACCGTCGAAATACCCGAAGACCCCGCCGTAACCCCGTTCAATCCTGATGATGTCATTTCGATAATTCCTGTTGGTAAACCTAGTTTGCCGATTCGTGTCCGGACTCGGCTTCGAAAAGCTCGTCCAGTTTCGATTCGTAAGTGTGATATTCGAGATATTCGTACAGTTCATCTCGCGTTTGAAGATCGCGGATGATCGCCTTCTGTGTACCAGCGGCTCGAATCTCTCTCAGAGCATTTTCTGCCGCTTTATTCGCAGCCCGGAACGCCGTCAGCGGATAGAGGGCGATATCAACGCCTACGTTGCCCAGTTCCTCGATCGTGAACGCCGGAGTTTGGCCAAATTCGGTGAGGTTTGCGAGAACCGGGACGCGCACCGCGTCTTTGAATCTTCGAAAGTCGCCCAACTCAGTCACTGCCTCAGCGAAGATCATGTCAGCACCTGCTTCGACGTATGCCACCGACCGTTCAATCGCTGCGTTGACGCCTTCATTGGCGATAGCATCGGTTCGTGCCATTAGTACGAAATCGTCGTACGCTTTAGCATTGGCAGCGGCTTTGAGACGGTCGCACATCTCAGCGGTCGAGACGATTTGCTTGCCTGGACGATGCCCACATCGCTTTGCCTGAACTTGATCCTCGATGTGAACTCCTACAGCCCCCGCACGCGCCATCTCTTTCATCGTTCGGGCGATCATGAACGCTCCGCCCCAACCCGTGTCGACATCGACTAACAGGGGCAGTTCTGAGGCAGCCGTAATCCGACGAACGTCTTCAAGAACGTTATCGAGTGTGGTCATTCCAAGATCTGGGAGTCCATACGAGGCGGTGGCAACGCCCGATCCTGAGAGATACAAAGCATTGAAGCCAGCGGCCTTTGCCATCACAGCGTGATAGGCGTTTGTGACGCCCACTAACTGGAGCGGAGACTCAGATTGGATTGCAGAGACGAGCGATGTTCCGGGAAGCATTTCCATAGTCAGCAGATTATAGGTGCGATCAGGCGAACTACGGGGAGCTGTTTGAGGCGAACTAGCCCCAGAACGCGTCGTAGAAGACCAACGGAGAAACCGCGAGCAACACGAGCCCGACCACTAATCGGAGCTTAGTAGGATCGACGTTTCCACTCATTCGAGAGCCCGCAAACATACCAATCATCGCCGGTATTCCGATTACCGAAACAAGAAGCCAGTCGACTCGCCCACGAATAAGGTGCCCGGTGAACCCTGATGACCCAACGAGTATCGTCAATGCTAGGTTCGTACCTGCTGCGAGCGACGGTCTCATCTTAAGCACGTGGATCAACGCCGGCATGCGAAGTACGCCAAGCGCTAAGCCAACGGCACCCCCGATGAGTCCTATTACAAATCCTAGAACGCTTTCACGAGCGATTGTCTTTTGGCTGAGATCGCCCCGACCCGCACTCGGGTCGCTATCGTCCTCGTGCAGTGCGGTGTTGCCTCTTAATTCAGACGTTGCTCGAATAATCATCATCGCCGCTGACCAAACGAGCAACAACGCAACAATGGTCAACAGAACTGTTCGTGAAACGAGGTCGGCGTAAAGTCCACCAATGAACGACCCAGCAATTGCCGGAATTCCGATGACGAGCACAACTCGAAAAACGATTCGACGTTGAAGAATCGCAGGCCATGAGCCCGCAAACGAGCCAAGCACGCTAACGAAAAGATTGGTGCTTGCAGCAATGAGCGGATCGACTCCCATGGCCGTCATGACAGGAAGTCGAACGACGCCGAGGGCAATTCCGACGATCCCGCCAACTACACCAACGATCAACGACATGATCGCCAGTCCTGTCAGTTCGACTCCAGATAGATCAGCTCCAACAAGCGCAAGAGTCGTCAGACCATCACCCATTAGTCCGACACCTTGAAATTAGGTGTGATCGGACTTACCAATAGATCGCTTTGGCAGCGACAAAAGTCGGATGGTTCAGACTCGAATTCAGGCACTTCATCTTCTTTGAAAACTAATCGGCAGAGAATTCGATTCTATCCGCGTCCAGTGCATGTGCAATAGCTCGGTTGACCAGAATTATTTGCCGATGAGATCGAGGTTTTCGAGTAGGCTATCGATTTCTTTGTAATGCTCGGCATCCGGTTTAAGCGCTGGATGACGAGCGAAATCAGATCCAGGTGAAAATACTCCACGCCGAACCATGATGTGCTTGTAAATCCAGTTGGCGAACCCTTGGCCCTGAGCCAGCATTCCAAACAATGCAGCGTGTCGTCGCATTTCGGCGTTCGCTGTGTCTTCATCGCCATCTTGGAAAGCATCCCAAACGCGAACGAACATATCGGGCAAGGTCGAACCTGGCATGGTTCCGACCGAGCCTCGTTTGAACTCTTCAACTGCGAACGCACCGCCTGCACCACCGAACAGAACCAGACCAGTTCCCTCGGCAAGTTTTTGCGTCTCACCCATTCTTGGAATCGTCGGAGGAGTTTCGACCTTAATGTAGCAAAGATTCTCGTGTAGAGCGGCACATGCCACTGCCATCGCTGGCGGCACGGGAGCCGTGTTCTGATCCTGAAGGAAGATAGGAAGGGATACCGATTCAGCGATTTTTCCGAAGTATTCGATATTTTCAGAAGCTGCAACGGGAATAAACGAGGTTGGTCGAATCATCAGTGCATCGGCACCGAGTTCTTCCGCACGTTTCGAGAGCGCAATCGCTGCGTCTGTGCCCTCGCCCCCAGTATTCATCACAACCTTGGCTCGACCGTTCGCTACTCGAACTACCGTACTGAGAATGAGATCACGCTCTGCTTCACTGAACTTGTAGATTTCAGTGGCCACAGCTATTCCAAGACCATGAACGCCTTTGCCGATCATCCATTCGACCTGATTTTCGAGGTCGTCCATCACCAGTTGACCCTTTTCGTTAATCGGGGCAGAGAGGATCGGGTATACACCCTTCATTGAGCGATCTGGCATGTTTCGGAATCTCCAAACAGTAGCGAGCGGCGAATTGAAAAGACGACTGCTCTTCGTTGACGAGGCAGATATTCGCATCACTCCCGCAGGAACGCAACAGAAGAAACCGCGTTACAACCTAAAGATCAGCATGAAGCTACGTTCGCATCATCGTCAAAGCAAATGTCTAAAGCATCGTTTCGACAACAGCGAGCAGAACACCGGCGACGGTGGCCGTTCCGATTACACCGGCAACGTTAGGACCCATTGCGTGCATCAACAAGAAGTTCTCGGGGTCTTCTTTTTGACCCATATCTTGCACAACTCTCGCCGCCATCGGAACCGCCGAAACTCCGGCTGCACCAATCATCGGATTTATCTGATCCTTGCTTACAAGGTTCATCAACTTGGCAAGCATAATTCCAGCGACGGTTGCAGTCATGAATGCGAACAGACCAAGTAGGAATATTCCGATCGTTTCCGGCTGTAAGAAGATGTGTGCGGGCATTGTCGATCCCACCGCGAGTCCCAGCAGAATGATCACCACGTTCATCAACGAATTTTCAGTAACGTCGGCGAGTCGAGGAACCACGCCCGAAACCTTGATGAGGTTACCGAGCATGAGCATTCCGATTAACGGCGAAGCCGAAGGCACCAAAACACTGATGATGATCGTTGTCAGAATGGGGAACAAAACCTGAGTTCGCTTGGAAACCGGCGTTGCCGAGTATTCCATTCGAATTAGGCGTTCTTTCTTAGTGGTAAGTAGCTTGATAATTGGCGGCTGAATTATCGGAACTAGAGCCATGTACGAATAAGCTGCAACCGCCGTGGCCCCGACGATATCTCGTACATCAACGTTCGGCAGCGATTCGCCCAGCTCTCGCATACGAGTGGCGATGAAAATAGTTGTCGGTCCATCAGCTCCACCGATGATTCCAATCGACGACGCTTCGAGTAGTCCGAATTCGAAGTAATCGGTCATTCCCAGTAGCAATGCTCCGAGGAGTGCTACGAAAACACCAGCCTGAGCACCCGCTCCAAGCAACAGGGTTTTCGGATTTGAAAGCATCGGACTGAAGTCCGTGGCAGCACCGACACCGAGGAAGATCAACAGTGGAAAGATGTCGGTTTCCATTCCAACGCTTTGGAATGTTTTCAGAAGCCCTGCAGGCTCTCCACCCCCGCCCTCGCGAATGAATTCGCCGAGCGGAAGGTTGGCGAACAAAATCCCCATTGAAATAGGAACCAATAAAAGCGGTTCTTTTTTCTTAGCGATCCCGACGTACAGCAACGCTCCAGCGATCGCCCACATGAGAATCATGCGAGGCTCTTCGCCTATCGCCGTGAAGCCTTCCCAGAGTGCAGCAAACTCAGTCGACATAAAGACTAAACCTGTGCGATCTCGGCCAGCGTCTGACCGTGTTGAACTGCATCACCGGCAGCGACCAACACAACCGAAACAGTACCGTCGATTGGTGAAGCGATAGTGTTTTCCATTTTCATAGATTCAAGGATCAAAATGGGCTGACCCTTAGTGACAGAAGCACCCGCAGCCACGTTTACGCTAACGATCTTGCCTGGCATTGGGGAACGAACAACTCCATCTCCACCGGATGTAGGAATGGCGGGTCGAGAGATAGTTTGTGGAGCGGGAGTTACCGTTTTTGGCGTACTTATAGAAGGGGTGGCAGGGGCGACCGATGCTGCTGAGTCGGGGACTTCGACCTCGTAAGTCGTACCGTCGACCGATACTTCCACAGGAGATGTTGAAATGTCGCCAACCTCGACGTCGTACGTCTGCCCAGCAATCGTAATTTTGTAATTCTTAGTAGCCACTAATTACGCCTCTCCCGAGCGCCGATTGAACCAGATCCAAGTAACCGCATTCTTCCGCTTTGCAACCATGATCCCGCTGTGCTGCCAGCTCTGGATATAGCCGGACCTATCGCAGATCGTTTTGGCTCAGATAAAGCAAGTGCCACAGCGATGGCTGCAACTTGTTGACCTGTGATCTTGCCGTCAGCGACCGGAGCAGAAACAACCACAGTTTCAGGAACTGCCGATTCACCGACAGCAACTTTCGTAGCTGATTCCCTATCAAGCAGACTGATGCCTTTAATCGACAATGACAGAATCGCCAACACGGCAAAAACAATGCCCATCCCAATAAGACTCAGAGTCAACCCGTCGTTTAGCAAATCTTGATCGAACGTGTCAGTGCTCCCTAAGCCGCTCGCAAACTTGTGCGAATACGGTCATCATCGCAAAATACAATGGCTGATTCTAACAAAGGCTCTCTACTCAGCGGGGGTATATTCATCGACCGTAATCGGGTAGGTCTTGCCGTCAACCGCAGCTAGCGCACTCTCACCATTCTCAGCCACACCTACCGCAATGTCATCGCCATCAACTTTGAGCGAGACTTCTTCGACGATACCGGCAAGATTATATGATTTGAATCGCTCACTCCGCGCCGCAAGCAATTCTTGAGATTCTTCGACGGTAATAGCAGTAAAAGTTATGTTCGTGCCCGGAGTTGCTTGCCCAAGCCTAGGCAGATCAACGGTCGCAATTGTTGCGATCTTAGCGTACCCGCCAGTCGTCTGGCGATCGGCTAGAAGGATGATGGGTTTTCCGTCGCCAGGTACTTGGATTGAGCCATTTACTACCGCGTCCGACACAATGTCGTAACGCCCCGATTTCGACTCGATCACCGGACCTTCGAGACGTAATCCTTGACGATTAGATTGATCGGAAACGACATAGCTAGAGTTCAAGAGCGACTCGATACCGGCGTCCGAGAACTCATCGTCCTGAGGACCCATCATGATCCGAACGCTAATTTCGCCAGTAGGGCAACTCGTTGTCTCGCCTTCGAGTAGCAATCCCGATGCGGCTAGGTCGGTTGGTTCACCGAGGTTCAATACATCGCCAGCGGCCAACGAACGTCCATCTACTCCGCCAATTTTTGAGGCAATATGCGTTGATCGTGAGCCTAGCATCTGTGGAATATCGATGCCACCCGCAACTGCGATGTATGTTCGTAGACCATCAGTCGCTATACCAAGTTTAAGCCGGGCATCTGAATGAACAAAATACGAAACGCCCAGTGAAATCGGCACACCGTCGATGGTTACATCAGATTCGGTACCGGTGACTGCAATAACCGAATCGCCCAAAAATACGATCTCCAGTCCACCGAGCAGGACTTCAAGGCAAGCAGCATCTGGGTCGTTTCCGACGAGCAGATTGCCCAAGTCGAACGAGTCGATATCTACAGCCCCTGATACCGACACACCAAGTTTTTGAAATCCGAACCTACCTCGATCCTGCACCAAGGTCATAGGCCCGGGTTGAACGATCTGAACGATTCGTGGAGAATTATTGGTCATGAGATTCCACCGGAACGAAGCGCACTTTGGAACCGGGAGTAATCAGCGACGGCGATGGACTATTCACATCAAAAAGCTGTGCCAGAGTCCTTCCGATCAACTGCCATCCACCGGGGCTAGCGTTCGGATAAACCCCCGTCTGAGATTCAGCTATGCCAACTGAGCCAGCAGGAACGCTAACACGAGGCGTTTTCAGTCGAGGTATCGCTATTCGTTGATCGAGTCCACCCAAATAAGGAAAGCCCGGTGCGAAACCGATCATATAGACGCGGTAGTCAATACTCGAATGAATTTCGATGACATCTTGAACAGATAAGTTGACGTACTCAGCAAGCGACTCAAGGTCGGGCCCATCATTCCCGCCATAAACGACCGATAACTCGACGATATGAGCTTGATCTGGTTCCTGGTTAATCTGATCCAAAGAAAGATCGACCAACTCCGACAGCCGTTCCTGCATTTCCACGAATCTCGACACCAGAGGATCGTAATTTACCAACAACGAACGATAGGTCGGCACAAGTTCTCTAATTGCTTCGAGGTCCGCAGTCTCCACGGTCTTCACGAGGCTATATACCTGATCGTTCACGCTCGGATCGATCTCAGAACCTAGTTCGATAACAATGGCTGAATCCCCAGCCGAAGCGAGTCGTGGGTACGTGGTACCTGAAACTTCTTTCGCTGCCATTTTACTTAGTTTGACCATTGCCAGCGATGAGCTTATTCATCGACGTTATCTCCACGCCTGCAGCTTCGAGCGAACCTCTAACTGCTGCTGCCAACTCAACCGCTCCAGCGGTGTCACCGTGCAAACAAATCGAATCAGCAGAGAAATCGATTTCAGTACCATCAATCGCCGTCACCTTGCCTTCGGTCGCAAGCTTGAGCGATCTCTCCACGACTTGAGCAAGATCGTGAATAACCGCGCCCGGGTGCGAACGTGGCACAAGAGTTCCCTCGGCGGTCACAGCACGATCTGCGTAGCATTCACGTGCCACTCGTACACCTTGCGCCCGAGCGATCGATTCCCACTGCGACCCTGCCAACACGACGTGAATTAATTCAGGATCGAACGCCTTGACCGCCGATACAATCGCTTCAGCTACTGCTTCATCACGAACAGCGGTGTTGTACAGCGCACCGTGCGGTTTCACATGCTGCAACTTTCGATCGGGCGTAAACGCTGCCAGTGCACCTATCTGATAGGTAACGGCGTTTCGCACCTCACTGGGCGTGAGATCCATGTTCCGACGACCAAATCCTGCGAGGTCCGGATATGCCGGATGGGCGCCAATACCAACGCCGTTCTCAATCGCAAGATTCACCGTTTTCGCCATCCAGTCGGGATCACTGGCATGAAACCCGGTGGCGATGTTCCCAGAGGTGATGTACTTAACGATTTCGCTGTCGAGCCCCAGCTCATAGCTGGCGAACGACTCACCGATATCAGCGTTGAAATCTATCTTTCCTGTCGCACTAATCGTCAACTATCTGCTCCGGAACTCTCGTTAATTATGGGTTGGTATTCTGAAAAATCTGTGGCACAGAACTTCTCATGTGCGCCATCAGATTGCCAACATTTGGAGCGTAGCACAGTAGGAGATATTTTCACTTTCGTGATGTTCATTGACGAAAACACTCACTGCTCCAATGTTCATCGTCGTTCCCAACGGCTCCACTCAGAGGTTGTCTATCCATTCAAAGGCAGGTTCATCGAATTCCGACTGATCACTACCCGTATTCAGGCAATGATCAGTCGCCAGACCAAAAATAGGTCTAGGACCAGGGCAGGTTGACCCGCATTCCCGATTGCCACGACTCCTGAATAGCGTCGGTGAACTCCATGTACTTCAATGAGTCAGTGAAGTTTGAGCGAGTCACAGGCTCAATGCCCTTAATGGCGTTGATGAATTCTTCCTCAACACGCCAGCTGCCACGCTTCTCCGCAGGAACCTCGATCACACTCATGCTGTCGTCGCCCTTACGACCACCACTTACGACCGGATCGTTACCGAGTCCGCTTGTCGCTATGTGAATGGTTCCTTCCGTTCCGTAAATCCAAATTTCGGTTGGTGGAACAAACGGACCCGAAACAGTACTGACCGAAAGGTTCACATTCACACCGGAACCCGTTGAGTAGATGATGTCAATCTGGTCAGGAATCGTCATTGCCATGCGCGATCCGTCCCAACCTTTGCGGTGAGGAACACGAATCTGAGAATTTGCCGAAACTGATGATGCAGGGCCGATAAATCGCATCAGGTTTTCGTACCAAATTCCGGTAGTCATCACGTTATTACCCGAAAGTTCACGAATGTGACGCCAGTGAGCGTCCTGATCTGAATCGGGGAACGCACTTCCATCTGTGACCCGAGCATTCACATTCACGATATCGCCAACGTAGCCATCAGCAATGATGTCGATCACGTGCTGTTCACATGCCATGAGGTGCGGAGGCGGAACGACTTGAGTAATTAGATCGGGGTTGGCAAGTGATGCAGCGAGCATGTCACGCGCTTCTGAACCGTTCATCGCCATTCGCGCTTCAACCATAACGTGCTTGCCGTTATCAAGTGCGGTCAGCGTAGTGGTCGAATGCATGTATGGCCATGTGCCAATGCACACAGCGTCGATATCGGGGTCTTCAACGAGGTCCAGCCAAGTTGGGTACGCCTCGCCAATTTCATACTTGTCGGCGGCGATCTTACTTGATTCGATCGACCTATTCGCAACTCCAACGAGTTCGACACCTTGCTGGGCACGTAAACCAGGAATGTGTCGTAACGCCGTGTTGGCACCTGCTCCGATGAAACCGACCTTTATCGTTTCGTTTGCCATCTGCGATAATCCTCTACTGTGAATTTATATAGGTACGCTAAGCAGACACAAATCTGACGTGCGTGAAGAACTGAGGCTGGAAGTTTACGTCAATCAGCCGATGGCACAATCTAAAATTCCCGCTAAACGCGACAATCCTGAACGAAAGCTCTAAAAATAAATGCCGATGACTCCAGAATACTCAGGTAACACGGCCGCTGTTCCAACTGACGTCGTTATGACCGGCATCGGTGTTCAAATCGCCTGGGACAACGGTCAAACCTGTACCTATCCTTACCGATATCTTCGACTGCAGTGCGCTTGTGCCGCTTGTATTGAGGAGATGACGGGCAGGCCGCTTCTGAACGTTTCTCAAGTGCCGAACGACATCATTGCTGCTGATCATCTGATCGTCGGAAAATATGCAATCCAGTTCCTGTGGACAGACGGGCACGATTCAGGAATTTACCCTTACCAAATGCTTCTTAGACTTGCGGCGAACGACGATGCTGTCGTTTGTAAGGCGAGTTAATGACGGATCGACAGCTCGATCATCGAGATGTGACGCTGCAGGCAGTTGGTGACTACGGTCGTCAGTTGGAGCGCGTACTCAAGGGTTTAGAAATCGAAGAAGCACGCTGGATGCCTACGCCTGATTCCAACCACATACTTTGGATTCTGTGGCACATGGCCCGAATGGAAGATATGTGGGGCTGGTACCTTCGAGGAAAAGGCGACAGCGCATGGATCGAAGGTGGTTGGGCCCAGAGATTTGGAATTGACGCTGAGAGAAACGGTGCTGGCGATACTATCGAGCAGGTTCATGATTTTCCAGACGTATCAGTCAAGGAAGTTACCGGTTATTGGGAAGCAGCACGAGAACTACTTATTCCTTCAATTGAGGGCGTTACCGTCGATCAGCTTAGAGTCAAACGCCCTGATATTTGGCCTCAGGCTCCCGACCGCGCTCCGAATTTGCTCTGGGTACTCGGCAGAATTCCAGTCGAAAACGCACAGCACACAGGACAAATAGCCTATATACGAGGGCTGTATACAGCGAAGTTCGGGTAGATAGTCTTATGACGAGACCACTCAAAACAGGCGTTCTTTTGATGAAATTTTGGACGCTTGAACTACCCGAACCTACTGTTACCGATTAATGATGTCAGGCTTGTCTTGCTCTGTCTTCGAAGCCTTAATATGCTCCGATATGTCCCTGACTATTAACCATCACGTGTAGGCGTAATTGGTCGTAAGTAGCACTCACGCATTATGTGGCGCTTAGGTCTTGTCAGCAGGTACGACAGACGACCGAAACAGCGAATAGATCGTGCTATCGCTGTAACTGACAGAAAAGCCCCCGCATTTCTGCGAGGGCTTCTAAGTTTGGTTCACCACAGAGCGGAAGACGAGGTTCGAACTAGCAACCCTTTACTTAGGAATTAAAACGTCGGCTTACTTGACCCATAAGCCTGAGTCGCATTCGATAGAAACGACGATCGGAACTGAACTCCCCATAGGTCGTCGATCTTGGTAAAAATCCACAACGTATCGAAACCGTTGTACTCTGAACCATCTTTGTGCTGGCGTGATTGACGAATTACAAGATGTACTTTCTCCGGACCAGCCTGAACCGCAGTCACCGACTTCGTGATAGTCGTGTGCCAGCCTTCAGCGACCAATGCGCTGGTCATATCGTCCTGAGAAGTCAGAAAATCTTCGGATGACGACCACAACTGAAACTCAGTTCCAGCAAGTCGCATATGGGGGAAATGCATCTCGGCGATCATTGCATCGGCATCTCGATCATTGAAGGCCTGCGCCCACCGCCTAAATGTCTCGATCGCCTCTTCAGCGTAGTTACTCAAGTTGAAATCCTCGCCAGAACTGTTGTCATATTTCCTGATGGTTCGCTGTAGAACTCTATCTGAAATGAGCAAAAGTTCTCCATCGGGAATAAGATAACTCGCCCAGCACCCTAACGCAGTGGGCATTTACGGAAAACGTGGCGAAACGAGTCACTTTAGTAATCAGGAATACAGATGGCAAAACGAATTAATCGAGTTATTGAACTCATCGAAGCGGGCGAACCGGTTTACTACACCGGCATCGAAGAACTCACCTACGAGAACGGGCTCAAACAGGCGAGCACTTGGGCCGACTTCCTTATTACCGACTTCGAGCACCATGCATTTGATGTGGCAGGCCTCACCGCATTCATGAAGGGTCTCGTAGACGGCGGGCCTACCAAAGCTGGGCACCGCACCCCTGCAGTTATTTCAACACTGCCTTCGAACTGCCGAACTATCGAAGAAGTTAGAGCAAACGCATGGCAAGTACGCCAGGTTCTTTCAGCTGGAGTTCACGGAATCCTCCACACTCACGCCCGACAGGCAGACGCAGTTCGTGCATTCATTGAAGAGTGTCGCTACCCGTTCCACAAAGAGGGACGAGAAGGCTTGGGCGAAGGTCAGCGTGGAGCCGGTGGTCAGCGCCAGCCATCTGAAATTTGGGGTGTAACTCCGCAGCGATACACCGAGATTGCCGATCCTTGGCCACTCAATCCAGAAGGCGAACTCTTCATAGGGTTGAAGCTAGAAAATCAGGAATCGGCCGCTAACTCCGACGATATTTGTCGAGTACCCGGATTGGCATTCGTTGAATGGGGTCCTGGTGACATGGGTATGTCGTTCGGAATGGCAGATGCTCACGACCCACCATACCCAGAAGAGATGAACAGGGTCCGCAATCAGATCAAGGGCGCTGCCGATCGCAACGGCTTGAAGTTCCTATCCTCATGGAGCGACCCCAGCAAGACAGATGCCGAAAACATTCAGGTATTGATCGATATGGGTGCTCACATCTTCTCCGGTGGTGGGGAAGAAAAGGCAACAGTTGGACGCAAGATGACCAACCGCCAAATGCCTGTAGGCTGAGCGTAGCGAACGCTTTCAAAGCAAATAAAAAGCGGGTAGCCCTTACGAGCTACCCGCTTTTTATTTAAGTCTTATCTGACTATGAACGATTACTCTCGTCCGAGCAGATTCTTCACAGTTCCAACCACATCGGCTGGCTGCGGCATGAATGCCTGCTCCAGGTCTCTGTTGTACGGAACCGGGGTGTGAGGCGCTGTTACACGCTTCACCGGAGCATCGAGATGGTCGAATGCCTTGTCAGCGATAATGGCGGCGAACTCAGAAGACATCGACGCACGTGGGGTGTCTTCGTCGACGATAACTACATTATTCGTCTTCGTTACCGACTCGATAAGAATGTCCTCGTCGAACGGCGAGAGCGACATCATGTCGACCACTTCAGCATCGATTCCGATCTCAGCAAGTTGATCGGCAGCCTTCTGGCAGACGACCGATGTGTACGACATTCCTACCAACGTAACGTCGGTACCACGTCGCATGTAGCGGCCTTTCCCGAGTTCAATAATGTACTCCTCATCAGGAACAAATCCTGTGAGGTTGATCAGTTTTTTGTCATTCACAACGAACACAGGATCGTCGTCACGAATTGCAGCAGCGAGCAATCCCTTTACCGAATAAGGATCGGAAGGAACCACTACCTTGAGACCAGGAATGTGCGCCAGCATCGAGTAGAAACTCTCGGAGTGCTGAGCCGCGTGCCCTGTACCCGCACCAGATCGTGCAAACAGTGTAAGGGGAACCTTCGTCTGACCACCGAACATGTAGCGACTCTTGGCTGCATTTGAAAGCAGCTGGTCGAATGCCACAGTTACGAAGTCGAAGTACATAAGGTCGACAACTGGGCGCATGCCAGTGAGTGCGGAACCTACTGCTGCGCCAACGAATCCAGCTTCGGAAATCGGTGCATCACGGATTCGTTCGACACCAAATTCCTGAACCAATCCCTTGGTGGCAGCGAAGGGTCCACCCCACGCATCGAGTGGCTCTTTAGTGTCCTTGTCGAATCCGCCGGAGATGTCTTCGCCCATAAGGAACACATCTTCGTCTCTGAGCATTTCGGCTCGGAGAGTGTCACGAAAAATATCTCGGAATCGCTTTTCCGAACCCGCTACACCCTCGTATCCGGGTCCGATCGGGTTATTTGCTTGTGAGGTCGTCATATCTGTATCTAGTTTTCTTGAATTCTGGGTACGAACTAATCAGGTTGAAAGGAATACGTGGTTATCGCAGTCCCAAAATTGGGGTTGAGTAGTTAACGTAAACATCGTCGTAGAGGGTTGAAATATCTGGCATCGGGCTGTTCAGAGCGAACTCAACGGCGTGAAGCATCTCTTTTTCAATGGAATCACGAATGCTCTTCAACTTCTTTTCCGTCATTAGCTTCTGCTTAGAAACAGTACGCTCGAAGTGCTTGATGGCGTCTAGCTTCTTGTAGAACTCTTCTTCTTCTGGCTTTCGGTACTTGCTCGTATCGTCGGCGTGGAAGTGACCATGGTATCGGTACGTCTTGAGTTCGAGGAATGTTGGTCCTTCACCAGCACGAGCACGAGCGATAGCTTCACCAGCTGCGTCGTAAACAGCGAAAACGTCCATGCCATCAACCACAACACCGGGCATCCCGTAGCCCTCGGCTCGTGATGCGATATCTTCGCCGGACACTGCGTACCAAGAAGGAGTAGCTTCGGCATAGCCGTTGTTCTCGCAAGCGAAAATTACTGGAAGCTTCCAGACAGATGCGAGGTTCATAGATTCGTGAAGTACACCTTGTGATGACGCACCATCACCGAAGAACGAAACTCCGACTGACTCGTTTTCAATGCCTTTGAGCTTTGCGGTCAACGCTGCGCCAACTGCCAATGGAATCGAAGCACCAACGATAGCGTTGGCTCCGAGCATTCCCTTTGAGAAGTCGGCAATGTGCATCGATCCGCCTTTACCGCCGCACTGACCGGTCGCTTTACCGAATACTTCGGCCATCATCTTGTCGGTTTCGAGACCTTTGGAAATGCAGTGACCGTGACCACGGTGAGTTGAGCCGATCCAGTCCTTATCGGTAAGGTGAGCACAGATTCCAGTCGGAGGTGCTTCCTGCCCGTCGGATGTGTGAGCCACCCCCATCGAGTTTCCTTTAAGGGTCTGTTCGAGCATCGTCTCCTCGAAGCGGCGGATCCGATACATCGTCGTGTATATCCACTCTAGCTTCTCTTTGGAGATATCCATCTTTAAGTGCCTCCGGGTGCATTCGGCTGCACCGAGAAATTACCTCTAGTGCGCGCAAAGTTCAGATCGAAAGTCTGTCGAAATCGACCGGCATACCGCTGGTCATCAAAACGACAGTGGAACTTTAGCATCGAGAAGCGACGAGCGGAGCGGAAGTAACTAAGAGATTTAGCTTCGACCGATAAATCGGCCAAGCGATTTCTTCAGAGATGCCTCTTCGGGCTTCTCGTCGTGCATCACGCCGTCAAGAAGTGAGTCGTATGGTGATGATTCAGCGTTGATCGCTGGAGTCACTGTGAACAAAATCGTATCGTCGGTACCAGCTTCCTTCGATCGCAAAGCCTGCTCGATAACTTCTTTGACGGTGTACATCGCGTGCGGAGATAATACGATGCCTTCCGCACGAGTGAATATCAAACCCGCGCTGTACGACTCAATTTGACCGTGAGCCACGGCCTCGATGTACTTCTCTCGATAGAGAGATGAAACGATTGGCGCAACACCGTGATATCGCATAGCTCCTGCCAACACTCCAGGCGGTGAGTATTCACGACCGAGCGTGTACATAGGGACTTGCGGCATAAGACCGGCAGCATCGGCAGATTCCTCGGTATAGACACCGCGTGTGAGACTCGGCGATGAAGATTCTTCAACGGCTACAAATCTCGTGTTACGGCCTTGGATTCGAGCTGGAATAAACGGAGCGATAAGACCACCAAAATGCGAACCGGCTCCAATAGATCCGATCACATGATCTGGTGCTTCATTTACTGCCGCTAGCTGTCGTTGAGCTTCGAGCCCGACGATCGTCTGGTGAATAAGCGTGTTGCCCATCAAAGTAGGAATCGCAAACTTAACGTTGGGGTTGAGGGTCGCCTCTTCGTAGGCTTCTGCCAGTGCAGTTGCGACCGATCCAGAATCGGCGCCTTCCTTCTTGTACTGTTGCTTGCCAACTCGCGTGTTCTCCGACGGACTTGCTTGGACATCGACACCCCAAACGCGACCGTACGCATCACCCCATGCCAGATCTGAACCGAGCTTTCGGACGCTGTAAACGCGACTCTCAAGGCCAAAAAGTGATGCAGCATGACCGATAGCGCTGATCCAAACACCACCAGCTCCGCCTGTGACAATTCCGTCGGCACCAGACTGCTTCGTGTAGTACGCCTGCGGTATGGCGGTGTTCGATTCATATGAACCGCTCGGGCTTCCGCCTTCGACTTTGTAGAACAGCTTGGCGGTAGTTCCCAATTCCTTTTCTAGAGCCGCAGCTCGAAACATCGGAGTCGGACGCCACTGCTGATACGCCTGCTTAACTTCTTTAGGAATGTTGAAGGTACGGTTTTTGGCGTTTAGCTCTTGCTCGATAATTTGTTTAGGAAAAAGTGGTTCGAGTTCTCTAGCAGTAATCGGATATCCCGAAGGAGACATCATCGGTGGAACTCTAAACGGCAGATCAGCCTCAACGTTGTACCAACGGGAAGGCATTTCACGCGGGCTCAGCGTAATTCGGTTACCAGTAACAGTTGCCATTCTTTTGAGAGTCCTTTTGTCGTTCAGCGCACAGAATAAGCCAAGTCGTCAGTCCCAAGGATAGCCACTAAGGTCAAACGAGGAGAAGGTTATCGCGAACAGATTCCTTCGTACCTTTGCCAAACTGCACATTTCGAAATACCGATAATTTCCCAGCTCAGATCGCCTATTTGGCGAGTTCTGGTCTTCGGCTTGAACTGAACCTATTTTCTGGGCGACAGTACAATCCGAGCAATCGCGCAGTACAGACCAATAGGAATCACGATTGACAAGCACGAGTAAATATTTAATCTCGTCACTAACCTAGATATTCAGTGTGGAACTACATGAATCATCGAGCTATTCAACCTTCGAAATCCGGAATCATAATTCTTGCAGGCGCATTAGCCTTAATAGCTGTTATTGCGGCTGTTATTGCATATGGCGGAGGCGAGATTGGGGCACAAGGCCCTGCCGGTAC
>CAWVRY010000033.1:0-21324 GCA_963932695.1 uncultured bacterium
GCCTCAGTTGTGAGGATCATTCCAGCTACAGAAACAGCGTTTTCAACTGCTGCACGAGTTACCTTGGCAGGGTCAACGATTCCCATCTTGACCATGTCGCCGTACTCGCCCTTGTGAGCGTCAAAACCGAAGTTCTTGTCAGTGTTCTCAGAAACCTTCGCAAGAATCACAGCGCCTTCGTAGCCAGAGTTGGCTGCGATGACCTTGATTGGAGCAATGAGAGATTTTCGAAGAACATTTATACCGGTCTGCTCGTCAGCGTTGTCTGACTTTATTTTTGCAAGTCCTGCAGCAGCTCGGATGAGAACTGTTCCACCACCGGGAACGATTCCTTCTTCAACAGCAGCACGGGTAGCCGAAAGGGCGTCTTCCATGCGCTGCTTCTTCTCTTTCATCTCAATTTCGGTGGCTGCACCGACCTTGAGAATGGCAACACCACCGGACAGCTTGGCGAGTCGCTCTTGGAGCTTCTCACGGTCGTAGTCAGATGAAGTGTCGGAAATCTGTGCCTCGATCTCGGCCTTGCGACCCTTGAGAGCGTCAGCAGAACCATCACCGTCAACAAACGTGGTCTCGTCCTTGTTGACGACGACCTGCTTGCACTTGCCGAGGTCATCGAGAGTAATCGAGTCGAGCTTTCGACCGATTTCTTCTGAGATAACCGTGCCACCGGTGAGGATAGCGATGTCTTCGAGCATTGCCTTACGGCGGTCACCGAAGCCAGGAGCCTTTACGGCTGCGACGTTCAGTGTGCCACGAAGCTTGTTCACAACGAGAGTAGCGAGAGCCTCGCCCTCAACGTCTTCTGCGATAACAAGAATGTTCTTGTTGGTCTGCAGAACCTTCTCAAGAACAGGGAGAAGGTCAGAAATTGCAGAAATCTTCTGCGAAGTGATCAGAATGTAAGGATCGTTAAGAATGGATTCCTGTTTTTCTGAGTTGTTCACGAAGTAAGGAGAGAGGTAACCACGGTCGATCTGCATACCCTCAACGAACTCGGTCTCGTATGAAAGAGACTTCGACTCGTCAACGGTAATAACGCCGTCCTTACCAACCTTGTCCATAACGTCGGAAATGAGCGTGCCCATCTCGTCGTCGTGGGAAGAAAGGATTGCAACGCTTTCGATCTGTTCCTTTGAGTCAACTGGAGTTGACTGGGCGACGATCGACTTGCGGATGGAAGCCATTGCGATTTCCATGCCGCGCTTGAGTGCCATTGGGTCGGCGCCTGCTGCAACGTTCTTGAAGCCTTCAGCAATAATTGCCTGAGCGAGAACAGTTGAAGTAGTCGTGCCATCACCAGCGTCGTCGTTAGTCTTCTTTGAGACTTCCTTCAGAAGCTGTGCGCCCATGTTTGCAAACGGATCTTCGAGGTCGATCTCCTTGGCGATGGTTACACCGTCGGAGTTGACCTGCGGAGGGCCGAATTTCTTGTCGACGATAACATTTCGACCGCGCGGGCCGAGTGTCGACTTTAGAGTGTTGGCGAGAACGTCGATGCCTTCTTTAAGGCGTGCTCGAGCGTCGTCGCCGAACTTTAGATCTTTTGCTGCCATTACTTATAAATCTCCAAATTGAGATGATTAGTTCTAACCGAACTATCCAACGATTGCGAGGATGTCGCTCTCTCGAACGATGAGGTAGTCAACTCCGCCTTCTGCGTACTCGGTACCTGCGTACTTCGAGTAGATGACGGTCTGGCCGACTGAAACAGGCATATCGATGACTGTTCCGTCGTCGGTTGTTCGACCTGGGCCGGCTGCAACAACTGCACCCTGCTGAGGCTTTTCTTTCGCGGTGTCGGGAATGATGATTCCGCCGGGAGAGGTTGATGCCTCTGAGTCGGCAGGCTCGATAATCACCCTGTCACCAAGCGGTGTGAGGTTCAATGCCACTGAAATGGTTCTCCTTAGTGGTAGACGAGAATTCGGTTTTTCAAACTCAAATGAACGATGCGGACACACCGATTCAATCTAAATTCAGACCGATTTCTTGATTAGCACTCGACCTTGCCGACTATTAGCAGTCGCGGGCTTCGAGTGCCAGCAAACGAATTCTATGAAGGGGAAGGGGATGCGTCAACAAGGGATGTCGGTGAGTTTGCGCTACGAGGGGCGATTGGATGTGAGGCGAAGGGCTCTACGGCTGAGACGATTCGAACAGGATTTCGCCGTCGATTTCGATTTTTACTTGGCGCTGGAACTCGTTTATAGCAGCGAGATTTACTTCTACACCGAGTCCGGGCTTGTCGGAGGCTTGCACTAGTCCGTCGGTATCTCGGAAAATGCCGGTTGGGGCGGTTAGTCCGAGGATTAATGCAGAATCGCCAGCCGGGTATTCGGTTAGATCGAACTCTTCGTATCCGGCGAATACGTGAATAGACGCTGCTACTGAAAGATGGCTTTTGAACGTGTGGTTCACGTACTGTATGCCGAGTTCGTGGGCTTTGTCTGCGACTCGTTTGGCTTCAGTAATTCCACCAATGCGGCCGACATCGATCTGTACGAAATCCAAGCCTGCATTTGTCATCATGTCGTCGGCAGCTCGGAAGTAGTCGGCGCCTTCGCCTCCGGCAACACCGATATTTATACCGTTCGCACGAACCCTATCGCTCAACTCTTTGTATGCGCCAACTTCTTCGGTTCGGAGTGGCTCTTCAAGCCAAGTGACGCCAAGATCAGCGAATGCGACAGCACGTTCGTATGCTGCATCGACGTTGTCGCCCCAAATCACACCGGCGTCGACCATCAACTTAGCGTCGGGTCCGAGTCCGTCACGGGCAGCCTGCACCAGAGCGATGTCGTCGGCCAGCGAGCCGCGACCCATCGGCCCCCATCCGAACTTGGCAGCTCGGAAATCACGTTCGACGATCGAATCTGCTACGACACGGGTCTCAGAAGGGTCGTCACCGAAGAGCACACTGGCGTACGGAAGTTTCTTGTACGAGGCATCGTGACCGATTAGTTTCCAAACCGGTTCGCCAAGATGCTTGCCGAGTACGTCCCACATAGCAATATCTGCGCCGGCTACGGCGTGGTCGAGTTGCTGGATATCAAGTCCATACTCACCAGTTTTATTTCGAAGGCGAACTACATCTTCTGGTGAATCGAGAGTTTCTCCGAGCAACGCTTCGCGAATGTTGATGATGTTCGAGTGTGACATAGGCATCACGTAGGCAGTCAACGATACGAGAGGCGAAGCGTCGCATTCACCCCAGCCTTCAAGTCCGTTGTCAGTTCGGACACGAACTACGAGCGAGTCCTGGGTGCCATCGGCGGTTCGCGTGATTTTGGGGAGTGCGACGTAAAAGAGATCGATTGCTTCGATTTTCAAGGTGCTAGGAAGCCTTCCAGGTCATTAGATCGTCGATCGACGCCAATAGCGTGTCGTACTCAGCGAGGTCGTATTTGTCTAAGTCGCTCTTGCCGGGTGAGCGTGTGGTTGGTGACGTGATAACGCCTCGGCGAAAGAGAATTTCTTTGAACGCCCGCATCCCGTACAGACTTTCGTAGTTATTGAGAGGTGCCATACGGGTGTGAATCTCTCTGGCATCGGACTCGTCACCGGCTTCAAGCAGGTTCCACATTTTCGAGTGGATATCGCCAAAGTGAGACGCTGGCATGTTCCCGCACATTCCGCGATTGAACTCGGAAATAAGGAACTTGCAACCCATGCCGCCCATAACGCCTTTGACTGAATCGCCAGCCCGTTCGAGGAGAGCGGTCGTGAGCTGTGCCGCAAATATGGTTTCTTCTTTGACGTAGTTAACGTTTTCAACGTTTTCGCAAAGATCGGCGAGTTGTGCCGCGCTGAAGGGTGCCCCCAACGTGTGATTTTGAATCCAAATCGGAATATCTACGGCATCACTGAGTAGTTCGAAAAAGTTTCGCACTTCAGCCGCAGATGGTCGTGAAATGTTGAACGGAGGCATAGCGATCACGGAGTCGAACCCGGCACCTTCTGCGTATTTTGCCAGTTCAATCGAGTGAATGTTCGAAATACCAGAAACGCCAGCAACAGTTGGCACACGATTGGCAATCACTTTGGTCGTGAGATCGAATACCTGCCTGCGCTCGGTATCGGTGAGTGTCTGGTATTCGCTTGCCATTACTGGCATTACGATGCCGTGGCAGCCGTTTTCTACAGAAAAATCGAGCACACTCTCGAGCGAGCGTACATCGAGAGTTTCGTCTTCGTTAAAAGGCGTTGCGGGTATTCCGTAGATGCCGCGGTATTGATCGGAAGTGTTGTTGGTCATCTATTGGTCAGTGTAATAAGGATTGGTAGCCGCCAGATTAGCCTTTGCGGAGTCGCATAATGTAGTGACGACCGCCCCGGGTATAAGGAACGATGCTTTCGTTCATGATGTCGATCAGTTCGCGTGCGCCGATCATATTAGATTCGTGAAGGAGGCGTGCCTCTGTTTCTTTCGCTCGGTTGAACGCGAAAGCTAGATCAGTAACGTCTAGTGAGATTTCTAGTTCAAGTCCCCAACTTTCAGCGAGCTGAAGAGGGGTGACTTTGGGATCTTCGAACAGCGAAATTACTATAAAGCTTCCGCCGGGTTTTAGAACGCGCTTTACTTCAGTAGAGCCGAAAACGTCGGTCGTCATAACCATGTCGAACGAATTGTCGTCGAACGGTAGATCTTCGACAGGAGCCTTCACAAACGTGCAAAGCTCAGAAATATTCTCGATTTCTGCCAGATCTCTAGCGACAGTTAGCGCTTGCTCGTCGATGTCATTCCCGTACACCTGGCATCCGTACAGAGATGCCATCCATCGGGCATTTCCGCCAACCGCACAGGCAGTATCGAGTACTTTCGTTTCAGTGGTTATATTCTGTTCTTCAAGAGCGATCCGGAAGATCGTTTGGTTACCACCGACGTGCATGAACTCGCCGTAGGAGGCGTGATCCCACCTCGGTTGGTCGTCGAACCACTTCTGAAGTCGTTGAGTTTTGTTGTACGAGCTTTGAGCCATGTGCGAATTTCCTGAGCCGATTTTAGGTTCAAGTTCAATCTGACGATTCTATCGATTCAGAATCACCAATTTAGTTACTCCGAATATATTAGGCTTTCGCCGATCAGGTGTCGGTACTAATAGTTCTCTAATTCGTTTGAGCTAGACGCGAAAAGCGCTCCTCGATAAATCGAAGAGCGCCATTCCTAGTGGGTCTGGTTGGTACGGACTAAACGCTAATTTCATCGCCGTTCGGGAGAGTCAACGATGTACCCGAGCCAGAGTCAGGGGCTTGCTGCCCAAAATCACGTGATCCGGGGCCACCTTGTCCACGTCCATGCTCGCGCTCATCAGGTCCGCCGCGGTGATGACGTCCGTGATCGTGGCGACCACGTTGGCCTTCGCCTTCTCGGTCGCCCTTTAGTTCGCCACGAAGGTCATCGAGGTAGTCGGGTTTGGCTTCGTTCCACGCAGTAATCTCGTCGGCTTCTGCCTGAGTGATGACTTCCTGTTCAACGAGTGCTGCAAGTCGAGCTTCGATACTTGCATCGTTACCAGTACAGTGACCGCGTCCGAGCTGCTTCAAATCGTCCATGACTTCAGGCTTGGAGTCTTCCCAAGCGTCGATCTCGTCGGCCTGAGCCTGTTTAATAGTTCCGGCTTCAACGAGAACAGCTAGTCGCTCGTCCTGTGATGCCTCGCGGTGCTCTTCTCGAGCAGTGCTCATTGCGGTGTCGAGGGAGTCTCGGTCGATGCCGAGGATTTCAGCGACTCGGTCTTTGATTGAATCTCGTGGATTCTCACCGTCTACTGGGCCCTCTTGGGCGAATGCTGCTCCTGCGAGGGCGAATGCTCCGAGGAGTCCAGCGGTAACGCCGAGAGTAATTTTTTGTTTGAACATTTTCTAAACCTTTGGTCGATTGTCCGACCTGATTGATTGCCTACAACCAAATTTAGAAAACGAATGTGTGGAACCTGTTCAGAGAGTGTGTAGAAATGTTGAAGGAGAGCTTGTTTAGGGGCATTCTAGAAATGTTCTAGCATGATGCTCTCGAAGAATCACGGCGATTTGAAAGTTGGCTGCTTGGTGGGCGAGTTTTCACACCACCTCATTTTGGTGAACCGTTGTGGCGTTCGAACCAATCGAGCATTCTTCTGAAGTATTCGCTGCGAATCAACGGGTGTTTTGCTCTGAATATTCCATGGCTTGTGCCGGGGAGCCGAACGAACTCAACTTCTTTGCCATGTCGCTTCAACGCAACAAAGTACTGTTCCGACTGTTCGATAGGTACTCGAATATCGTCTTCGCCATGTAGCAGCAGCACTGGAGTGACTACGTTTCTGGCGTAAGTAAGAGGCGAATGCTCACGATAGTGTTCGATTCGTTCGAATCGCTCGCCGCCAAGCTGAGTCTCCGAGAAATTCACGCCAATGTCGGACGTTCCATAGAAGCTTGACAGGTTCGTGACTGGCGCTGCGATAACAGCAGCGCTGAACCTATGAGTGTGTCCAACTGCCCAGCTCGACATAAACCCACCGTAGCTCGACCCGTGAATTACCACCCGATTTTCATCAATGTATTCGCGTGCCGCAACATGCTCCATCGCGGCTATTACGTCCTGATAGTCGCCTATGCCCCAGTCACCATGCACTGCTGTGGCAAAATCGAGTCCGTAGGAAGAAGATCCTCGTGGATTGGGAGCAACTACAACATATCCGGCACCAGCGGCGACCTGATGAATCGGATAGAACGAGTCGTAGAAAGCGCTGTGAGGACCGCCATGAACATCTAGAAGTAGAGGATATTTTTTATCAGGATCGAAGTCTGGCGGGAACCAAACTCTCGATTCGATCTCAAATCCGTCGTCGTCCAAAGTTAACTTCTCAAGCCCCGCAACTTTGTGATCGTCGAAGAATCCGGAGTTAAGGTGAGTGGTGGTGTGCACATCGCCAGAGTTGAGATCAATCAAAAACAACTCGCCGTGTGACGTCGGAGAACTGGCAGCCACCACTGCGAACCCGGCCTGCGAACTGATCGCCAATTCAGTGATCGACCATCCATCTGTAACTAATCTAACTTCACCCGGCGAATCAGGATTGGCGATCGCTACATGTGACTGTCCCCTCGAGTCGGCTCCGAACATAATTCCAGACTCTGGCCAGGACATTATCGGACTGCCGGCAGTAACCGGAAATCCAGTGCCGTTCGCATGAGGGCGTATCGAGTCATCGGTCAGCTTGAGAGGACTTTTACCGAGTTCGAGAACGTACACGCTCGATTGCGTAGTGAGCCCATAGCCGCCGACCTCAGCTTTGTCTTTGCCGCCCGTGACCGCGATCCGGCTTCCACCGGGCGACCATGCAATTGACTCGACCATGAACATATTGCCCGACCATTTAGTAAGCGACGATCCGTCGGCGTTACATACATATAGTTCGGTTTTCGAACTGAGATCACGCTCTTCCGATCGATCTGAAATGAACGCTATTTGTGAACTATCTGTTGACCACACCGGTGGTCCATCATCGCCTTCGCCATCGGTGATCTGCTGTACCGACTTCGTATCGAAGTTGTAGACGTAAAGGTGATAAAACGAGTCACCGCGCCATCCAACACCGTCTTGTTGATACCTGATTCGGCGTGCTGTTCGTATCTTTGGTAAATCAGGATCAGCAATGATCGCATTCTGTTCGTCGGTACCGGGTGCTAGCCCTCTAAAAGCAATTTTCGAGCCGTTGGGTGACCACGCTAAAGCGTCGATATCTGCGACTTGGGCAGTGATTGTTTTACGTTCGCCAACCGACGCCAATCCAGTGAAAATCTGCTTCACACCCGATTCGTCTTCATCCAGATAAGCAATATGTTTATTATCGGGCGACCAACTCGGCATTGAAGCAGTGCCCGAATCCGTCATCTGGTTCAGTGCCGTCGAGTTCCCAAGGCTCTTCACGAAGATATTGGTACTTGCTTTGTGTGTGGAACGATCGAACTGGTGAACGGTGAACGCGACTGCTTTATCGTTTGGGCTTATCGAAGGATTAGACGCGGTCTTCAGATCGTAGTGATAATCGTGCGGTACGGTCTTTTCCAAGTTGATTGCCTGTTCAGGTTCTGGGTTAGCGATTCGAGCAAGTATCGCTATAAACCGAGATTGTATTCCTGAATCCGGCTCGCCTGCAGGCACATCGTTCAGATAACACGAAGTAGAATTCCCTCCGACTGGGTTTGCTATGAATCTGGTCTCGTGTTCACAGATTGCTGGAGTAGCTGAATGAAGATCGCCGATGTGCGGACCGTTGTAGTTGGTAACCCGTGGAAGAACTGGATTTACGTTGTAGTTGAAACCGACGAAGGGCTGATCGGAGTTGGCGAAGCGACCGGTGGATCAGAGACACAGCCCCGCGTGGCGGCGGTCGAAGAGATCAAGCACCTCATAATCGGAATGGATCCTCGCAACGTTCATGAAATCTTTCACAAGCTGTACTTGACTGCATTTATCAAAGTGACGACTGCGATGGCGGGAATCGAGATGGCCTGTTGGGACATCCTTGGAAAGTCGCTCGGTGTTCCCGTTCACACGCTTTTGGGTGGAAAGGTTCGTGAGAATGTGCGGGTTTACGCCAACGGCTGGTACTCAGGGGAGCGAACTCCAGAGGGCTTTGCCGAAAAAGCCAGCGCAGTAGTTGCCAAGGGTTACACCGCTCTCAAGTTCGATCCGTTCGGCGATGCGCACATGCAGATGTCACGGAGAGAAACGGCCGAGGCGAAGGCACTGATCGGCGCAGTTCGAGATGCCGTTGGTGACGAAGTGGATATTTTGATCGAGGCACATGATCGATTCAGTACGTACGCAGCAATCGAGATTGGTAATTGGCTCAAAGACTACGACGTCACGTGGTTCGAAACACCCGTTCTATCGACTGACGTGAGCGCGCTGGTGGAAGTCGCTCGGCGAATCCCGGTTCGGATGATCGCGGGCGAACGGATGCACGCTATTCACGAGTTTGGCGAGTTCCTATCGCACAATGTGACCGACGTTATTAATCCGGAGCCGCTTGGAGTCGGTGGCATCTGGCGTTCACTACAAATAGCTGGAATAGCCGAAGCTCACCACGCCGAAATCGCTCTGCACAACGCTGAAAGTCCGTTCAAGACGATGGTGGCTCTTCACATTGATGCGGTAACGCCAAACGTCTTCATTCAGGAGTGTTTCGACGATTTCTTAGAGCCGTGGGTAAGTGATGTTCTAACGGGATTTCTTAGAGTCGAAGATGGTCATCTCACGATGCCTACTGAACCGGGAATTGGTGTCACGCTGAACGAAGAGGAAGCCAAAAAACATCCATACGGTAAGAGCAACTTCCTAAGAATGTTCCGACCCGGCTGGGAGAAGCGCGACACAGCTAAGCAGGAGTAGGCAAGTTGGTCGATCGATTGCTTTTTATAACTGGCCCAGCCGGAGCCGGAAAGACCACGATAGCCAGCGAATGGTCATAGACTCGTTCCCTGCCCAGGGTACATATTCCGATCGATGCCTTCAGGTAGTTCGTGATTTCTGGGTTCCGAAATCCAGAACAGGGTCGGAATGATTAGACACAGCGGCAACTTGGTCTAGCGAGATAAGGCATCGTTTCTGTCGCTAAAAATTATATGGAAGATGGCTTGGAAGTCGTGATCGATGATGCTGTATTTCCGAACTGGGATGAAGTCTGAATTGAACATTGGAAAGGCGAACTATCTCCAATAGAAATCAACCTCACCGTTCTGATGCCAAACTGGGACGCAGTCCTCAAGCGAAATTATCAGCGACAAAAACGATGTTGCAATTATTGATAACTCGAACCTAACTGTTTCTGAAACAGTGGGCGAAATCGATCGAGTGCTGATGACGAATGATGGGTGACGATCGGTCGATTTGATCCACCCTCTAACTCCTTCCCTATGCAGGAGGGAGAATACGAAGCACCTACCGCGTTCTTACGCTGCCTTTGACCATGCTGGCTTCGTCGCTGGCTAGGAATGCGTAAACCTTCGAGATCTCGTCGGGCGACACAAGTGCACCGATCTTTTCGTCGAGGTTGCCAGATTTTCCTCCGGCTGCGTGCATGTCTTCGACGTTAGCGACCTTGAGCGGGGTGGCTACTGCACCCGGAAGAACATCGTTCACACGAATGTTGTACTTCTCGAGATGAGCTTCCATTACGAGCGAAAGACCGTGCACTCCGCCCTTCGAAGAACCGTAGGCGAGCGAAGAACTTCCGCCCGTTACGCCGGCGCCCGAGGCAGTGAGAATAATCACACCCTTGTCCTGCTTCTTCATCACGCCAGTGACGTACTTACAGATGGTGAACGATCCACGAAGGTTGATATCTATAACGGTGTCCCAAATTTCCTCAGGGAACTCATCAAGTTCGATCGCTGCGCCCTGGAGCACTCCGGCAACGTGAATCAATACGTCCACGCCTTCGAGCCACTTCTCTGCGGCTGCTACAGCACCCGAAACGGCAACTTCATCACGCACGTCAACATGCCAGTAGCGAGCGTCGCCGCCGGCTTCGTTCACGTCACCGATTGTGGCTGCACCGTCGGCGTCATTGACGTCAAATGCAGCTACCTTTGCTCCGGCCGCGGAAACTCGAAGAGTTGTAGCTCGACCGATGCCGGTCGCAGCACCTGTAATGATGATTCGTTTGCCAGAGAGATCGGCGGGCATGATTAGCTCCTGAACTGCCAAGGCAGGTTTTTCTTATTGGAACCGCCACAAAACGAATCCCAAAAACGTTTAATATCTAAAGTCGGTCGAAATACAAACCGACTGCTTATTTTCTTTTAGTCCCAAACAATACCGGCACGTTCGGCAACCTTGCGAATTCCTGCTGCCGCAACCGGAATTTTATCGTCAGGAAGGTGCTCGACTAGAACATGTGCGTTCGGGTTGACCTTCTGAAGACCAACTAACAACGCTTCGTTGTCGAGCAGGCTTTCTGGCTGTCCGATGATCGATTCTTCGAAATGAGGAAGAAGTGCGTTTACGACTGTGAAGTCTTTCGCGTGGGCGCCAACGATTCGATCTGGGATTAGTTCGTAGAACTCATTGATGAGCGCCGTGGTGTCGTATGCAATATCGAGAGAACCTACGAAGTTCACTGGATCCATGTTCAGTCCCAGTGCCTTCGATCCAACGGCGTCGATGAGGTCTTTCATTCGCTGTGGAGAGTCGATCGGGCAAACCGTGCCGCCTTCGACTGCCATCATGATTCCTTCGTTTTCAGCAACCTCACAAATCTTCTTCGTGCTGTCGACTAGTCGATCAAACACTTCGTCAGAATGGTTCAGCGGGTGAGGCATCCAGCCGCCTTTTGGATTCAGGCTGCCTGGTCGAAGATAGGTATTCGGGCTGCCGAGTCGAGCCGTTACGTTGACCATGCGCTTTACGAACTTGATCTCATTTTTTCGCTCGGTGTCGTCTTCAGCGATCAGCTTTCCGCCGTAGTTTCCAACGGTCTGAGGCATTTCAAATCCACGTCCTTCGAACATGGATTTCAGGCGCTTGACGTCGCCATTTCCCATCGACTGCGGATCGTCGACTCGAATCTGAACGGTTTTGAATCCGTGCTCAGCAACGTTATCAAGGACAGCTCCATCGATTGATTTCCAGTCGCCTGGCACGAGACCCGCAACACCTAACAGCATGGGAGAACCTTTCCACAAATATCATGTTGGAACGCATGATTTTCTACATCGACTCGACATAATTCGAGATATGGGTTTCATACATCCAATAAGTTAAACCTACGAACGGTGACCAAGCTTATCGATAACTGCGACAACTTGGGGCAAATTAGCGAATAGATTTCGTGTAGCGAACTCAGGAACTGGTGTAAATGACTGAACCAAACACTACAGAATCAGGAATTGCTTGGCAAAAAACTGTCGAAGCCGAGCATGCTCAATCGGATAGCGTGCGGGAAGAAGTAGCATCTGACGATTTTTGGCGGCCGGTCGCTCACAAATTCGTCCCACCTAAGAAGAGTGAATCTGCTCCCGACGATACGGTTCAGAGGCTTGCCGAACTTATAACTCCAGAAGAAACCGTTCTCGATGTAGGTGCGGGTGGAGGGCGTATTGCGATTCCGTTGGCTGAATACTCCTCACACGTAACAGCAGTCGAGCCGTCTGAGGGGATGCGAGAGCAACTCGTCGGAACCGTCGAAGCGTGGAGAGTGAAAAATCTTTCGGTAATTGCCAGCAGATGGGAAGAAACCGTGGTGGATCCTCATGATTTAGTTGTCTGCGCCCACGTTGTGTACACCGTCAGGGCAATCGAAGGATTTATTCGTAAGTTGAGCACGAACGCTCGTAAGTCAGTCGCGCTAATTTCGTTCGCCCGACCCGCAACTGCAATTTATCTTCCACTCTGGTCTCGTGTTCATGGCGAGGAACGAATTGAACTACCAACTCTCCCTCAAATCGAGTCCTTGCTCAGTGAAATGGGAATCGAATATAGAGAAACCCTGCTCAAAGAATGGATATCGCGTCCGTTCAAGAGTCGTGAACAGGCATTGATCGAGTGCCAAGCAAGATTATTCGTTTCACCTGATTCGAAAAAGTCGAAAATATTGAACGACTTACTGGGTGAGTCACTCATCGAAGTCGAAGGCGGCTTCAGGCTCAAGTGGGTAGAGCCGCACCGGCCTCGAATCATTAGCTGGGATGTTTAGTTTCGACTAGGTGTGACATTCGACCGCCCTGACCTAGTACGATGTTCCGGTTACCGCTGAGCACGTAGGCAAGCACGCCATATGCCCGATCAGACGTCGGACGAACACAACTCATCTCGTAACCCCGATCATACTTCGAACCAAGATCAGGACGAGCGCGTCCTTTTGTCGACGGCTCCCGACGCTGATGAGCTAGACGACATTCAAGAGACGATTGAATAACTTGTTGAATCCGGCGATGCTCAACAAGCTTTATCCGAGCTCCAAGAGCTTAGAGATCCCGATAAGGCAGAGGTTCTTGCCGACCTTAAGCCCGAGAGTCGACGTGCACTTCTCGGTAACCTCTCGGTCCAAGAAATTGCCGACGTTCTTGAGCACATGGACGTCGATGAAGCAGTGGAAGTATCCGGTTTAGTTGATGTAACGCGGATGGCGAGGGTGCTAGAAAACGTGTCGAACGACGTGGCGGCCGACGTTCTGCGTGGAATTGATTGGGCTGATGCCAGCAATATTCTCGTTCGAATGGAAGATCGCTCAGCAATTGGCAATTTGCTACTGCATCAGGACGACGATGCTGGTGGACTGATGTCGACAAAGTTCGTCGCAATCAGACATTCATGGACTACTACGCGGGCTATAACTGTTCTGAGAAATTCAGATCTCGAACCTGAAGACATGCGTCAGCTTTTCGCCGTTGATGACGGTGGACTCTTAGTTGGAGTGCTTGAACTTCCCGATCTGGTTTTCGCTAGTGCTGGCTCCACAGTTACGGATGTGATGAATCCGAATGCCGTTTCGGTACTGACCGAAACTGACCAAGAAGAAGCCGCTCGACTCATACAACGTTACGAGATACGCTCCATCCCCGTGGTCGATACTGATGGCCGGCTCGAAGGTGCTATCGCCATCGAAGATCTGGTCGATGTGGTTGAGGCCGAAGCAACTGAGGACATGTTCCGAATGCTCGGTGTTCGTGGTGACGCGAAAAGCATCGAATCGGTGCGCGGTTCAGTTCGCCATTGACTTCCATGGCTGTTGATTAATCTTGCGACCGTTCGGGCAACTGGATTCGTGTTGAATCTGTTCACCGAAACACTAAGTTCACTCACTATTCTGGCGGTATTTTTGCCGGTTGTTATGGGGCAAGCGGGTATCTTTGGAAACCAGACGCTAACGATTATCGTTCGATCTACGGCGGTTGGTGATACCTCTCCGGGTGATGCACGCAAACTGCTTGTCCGAGAGGCGTTGTTGGCGATTGCGTAAGGCATCGTTGTAGCAGTCGTGATTGCTGGTGTTGTGTTCCTGTGGCGCGGTGACACTTATCTTGCGGGGATCGTGGCAGGAGCACTGTTCTTGAACATGTTCATCGCTGGGCTTTCAGGAGTGCTGATCCCGTTTACTCTGAGAGCACTCAAAGCCGATCCAGCCACGTCTTCAGCCGTGTTCCTTACGACTGTCACTGATATCGCTGGAATCTCTGCTTACATGGGTCTCGCGACAAGTTTCTTGTCGCTACTCGATAAGAACTAGCGGCTCCTTAGTTCTTTCCGCCAAGAATCACGTACTACTTAGCGAGAACTGCCTCTCCGAGTCGACCGATAACTCTGCATTAAGCTACCTCGTTTTATCGAACTATTTTCCGTCTGCGAATGCCGCAACCATGTGTCGACGCTGTATCTTGCCAGTTGCAGTTCGTGGCAACGAGTCAGCGATGTAGACCACATCTGGAACTTTAAAACCGGCCATCTGTTCACGACAGAACGCTCGAATGCTTTCTTGGTCAGAATCTCCCTTCAAAACAACTGCAGCATGGACAACTTCGCCATATTTCTCGTCGGGCACAGCGAAACACACTGCTTCTGATACGGCAGGGTGCTTCAGTAGGATTCCATCGATTTCGAGCGGTGAAATCTTTTCTCCGCCTCGGTTGATTAGTTCTTTGATTCGACCCGTAAGCGCAAGATAACCCTCGGAATCTAAGAACCCTTGGTCTCCAGTACGGAACCAGCCGTCGACAAAAGCTTCGGCGTTGGCTTCAGGATTGTTGTTGTAGCCGTGCATTACGTTTTCGCCCTTTATGACGATTTCACCGATGTCACCGGTCTTCTGTAATTGTCCTGTGGCTGCCATATCCATAATTGCAATTTCGACGCCTGTTGCCAGCCCGACTGTGCCTGGAATTCGTTTTCCAGGATGCATCGGGCTAGATGACATCTGGTGCGAAGCTTCGGTCATTCCATAGGCTTCGAGGACCGGAGCGCCGAATCGTGCTTCGAGTCGCTCGAAGACCGCAGGAGCGAGTGCTGACGAGCAAGATCGAATGAATCTGAACGATTTGCGAGGAGCGTTGTCGTCATCGGCTCGCATAAGCAAAATTTGGTGAATAGTCGGTACTGCCGAATACCACGTTGCCGAGTAGTCTTTTTGTAGCCCCCAGAAGGTCGATGCTGAGAATCGTTCTGGAATGACCAACGATCCACCTGAGTTTAAGGTCGAGAGCGATGCTCCCATCAGACCGTGGACGTGAAACAACGGCATCACGATGATCGATGTGTCTTCAGGTGTTAGCTCGTAGTGGTTCTTGATATTGCTGATCGACTTCATCAGGTTGGCGTGAGTTAGTGGCACGCCTTTTGGCCGACTCGTCGTTCCTGATGTGTGAAGGAATAGAGCTATGTCACTCTCGGAAGGTGGCTGGGCGTCTGCCGATTTAGTGACTTCTCCACTGCCTTTGCTCAATACGACCGATCCGCCATCTAGCGAAGCGTCGAGTACTGGAATTCCGAGCTGGCTCGCTGCATCTCGACCCATGTGTGCTCCCGGTGGAACAATTGCCAGTTGCGAGTCGGCATCTTCCATGAAGAACTTGAACTCATCGACTGTGTAGGCGGAATTAAGTGGGGCAGCTACCGCACCGGCTCGGGCAACGGCTAGGAAAAGCACCATGAATTCGAGATTGTTGGTCAGAACAATAGAAACCGGACGACCCGGTTTTACTCCGGCACCTGCTAGTAGACCTGCTACTCGTTCAATCTCTTCGGCGTACTGACCGTACGAAAGGGTCGGTCCGCCGGGAATGATGATCGAATCATCTGTCGATGACGATGGATTGAGTAGGTTTGCAAGCGTATTTGTGGACATGAGTACCTGAAACTTCGGATCTTCTAGCTGAAACTCGCAATTAAGCCGACGTAGATAGGCAAACTGCGATCGAATTCACGAATTGTAGTACTGTCGGATCGATTTAGTGTGACTAATTTTCGTGCATAAGAAAGTTAGGTTTTGCGTACGGTCACCGCTGCAGCGCCCAGCATGACAATTGCAAACAATGCCAACACGCCTATTTCGGTTGATACATCGCTAATTGCGTATGTGAGAGGCAGGGCTCCGCTTACGTCTTGTAAGTAACCGGGCAGCTGAGAAGTCGGCAAGATGACTCCAGAAAGGAATATCTGTGGAGCCAGCAGCAGTGGAATGAACTGAACGACTTGAAATTCATTCTTGGCGAAGGTCGAAACGAATATTTCCATGCTCACTGCGGTAGACACTTTATTTACCTATTCCCAACTCCAAGTAGTCGTGGCTACCAACGGATTTTCTCGATCGACAATTACGTGACCCGTATAAGCGTGCCCTCGATCCGCAAGCTGTGCAGCGTCGACGGTACAAGTCTGTGGTTCTGCACAAAGAGCGTGCTCTGGCGAGTAAAACATGAAGTGGGTGATTTCTTCCGACCCTGTCATTGTCATCGTTAGCTCTGGCCAACTCAGAACTGCCCCTCCACCCCGATTCATCAGGAAACAGCCGTCGACTTCCCGAACTTTGAATTGTGTCCCTACTTGTAGGCGTTCGGTCATTCCGGTTACGGACAGCTTACCTGTCGCCGTGGCTGTGTCATCGAGCTCCCACTGACTTGAAACGTCGGCAGTGGCGGTGACGGGTTCGGATCCCAGAGTCGTGTTGAACCACGGGTGCCAGCCAACGCTTCCCGGAAATGATCCAGTCTCGTTTTCATCGGCGATGAGTCGCATCGTTTGCACTAGTGATGAGCCTTCTAGTGCCAGCGAGTATTCAACTTTGCCAGCGCACGGCCACGGTTCGGCGAATGTGATTTCGAGTTCGATTGAGTTTTCGGTAGAAGATTTAACCGTCCAATGTCGTTCCCGTAGGAAGCCATGAATGGCGTGCGGCGGTTGGTTCATCGGTAGTTCGTGAATGCCATCTGGGGTCACGAGTCGACCGTCGCGAATTCTGTTCACCCACGGTGCCATTACGAACGATCCTTCTCCGTGTGGAAGATCGGTTGGGTCGTGTGGATTGTCTCCACCTGAGAGCAACTCGTACTGCGCGTCACCTTTGCTCACCTTGATAGATCTCAGTGAAGCACCTGCGTCTGGTGAAATGGTGACTGATACGAATTCGTTACTTATCGTTATATTTTCTGGCATATACGTTCTTGTGGTCGCTACTACTAATTCGGCAGTATGATTCGGTCTCGCCAAAAATAGCGACAAGAGAATCACTGGTTGTATGCCTATAGGTTTGATCTTGGTTACGTTATTGTCCAGCGCTTGGCACGTTTTTCGTGTGATTATTCCTTCGATTTGGAGAAGTTATGTCTGAAAGTTTTCCGTCCGCTGTGGACGCTACCGTTCACTTTGCTCACGTCGCGTACCGGATGGAAGATCGCTACGCCGCTCGAAGTCCTGAAGTGAAATATTTTCAGACTTGGACTCCGGAAGACACGATGAATCGCATCGAAGACGCCGAAGTTTTTGTTTGCTCAGGCTTCTGGGACAACGCACTGCTCGAACGAGCAACAAAACTGAAGTACATCCAGTCGATCGGAGCTGGGTACGATCAGTTTCCGTTGGATGAACTGAAAAAACGTGGAATTCGCCTCGCCAATGCGTCAGGCGTAAACCAAAACGCAGTTGCCGAACACGCAATGTCGATGATTCTGGGTCTAAATCGACACATTCACACTGGGCGCGACAATCAGAACAGCCGCACTTGGCGCGGGATGCTTGGCGACCTTAGTCAACGTGAAGACGAATTGATCGGCAAGACGATTCTCATCGTGGGCATGGGAGCGATCGGATCTCGCTTGGCGAAATTTGCCAAAGCGTTCGACATGAACGTCATCGCCACGAAACGCGACCCTTCGACCGCCGAAGGCCCTGCTGATGAAGTGGTAACTCCCGACAGGCTCAACGAACTTATACCTAAGGCAGATTTCGTTGTTCTGACTTGCCCTTTAACGCCAGAAACGACCAATATCGTCGATGTGGACGTGCTGTTGGCGATGAAATCGACTGCGTACTTGATCAATGTTGCAAGGGGGCAGTGCGTCGACGAACCAGCGCTGGCTGTTGCGTTAAAGGCAGGCCAAATAGCTGGCGCGGGAATCGATCACTTCTGGAACGAACCACTCGAGGCGGATTCGGTCTTTTGGGATTTCCAAAATGTGATAATAACCCCTCATACAGGTGGTGAGACTCGGCTATACGAAGAACGGGTAATCGACATTCTCGACGACAATCTGAATCGACTTTGGAATGGCGAGACGGAACTACGCAACCAGATTGTTTAGCCAGGCGTAACGGTGTTAGCTAGCGAGAGAAATTATCACGACGCCGCCGACTACAGCGGCGGTCGACATAGACTTCGTGATGATGTCGGCTTTCGTAAACTCCTCGGCCAATGCCTTCTTTGCGATCGGCGCAAATGCGAGCGTAATCAACAAGATGAATATCGGCCTAGTGCCGAGCAACGCACTCACGAGTGAGACTGGCCCGTTTGCAAGCGCTAACAGCAAGAATCCATTGCCGAAAATTGGACCTAATCCTTCGATGATCAGTACTGGAATGGCAGTTTTTTTGGTGGTAATGAAAGAACCAAAATCCCTCACAACTGAGGGTCGCAGAACTGGAATTGCGAGTGTCGTGAAGAGTCCGATTCCACGAAGCGACATGTTGTGCCACACGCTCAGTTCATCGGATGAGACCTTCAATAAAACTTGGGCTATGCCGATTAGCGCAGCGGCGAGCATTACCCACAAGTAAATCTTTCTGAACCCGCCAGAGAGAATTTGATGCGGTTCTGCCGAAACGATAGCTGCGCCCGCTACAACCAGAAGAACTGCTAACCAGCCCCACCATTCAAGGTGCTCTCCTAGAAACACGACTCCCAAAATCGCAGCAAATACGGGAGAGCTTTGAGATACCGGAACGACTCTACCGATCTGTTCACGACGCAGCGCCATAAACAGCAGTATCAGCGCAACTCCCCAGATCATTCCACCGCCGAGAGCAGCAGCTAGAGATTTGGCCGAGGCGTTTGGAATTCCAAGAATCAGAAGAATTACCAGCGATATTCCTAGCTGGGTTCCGCCTACAAACAGATTGAAACTTTCGATCCGCAGCTTGAGCGTCGACAATATCCACTTGTCGCCAATCGAAACCATCGCGTAGATGAACGGGCTCGCAATCGCGGGCAGTACCCAACTTAGTTCCAAAGCGCATCCTCAAATAACGAAAGTAGTCAGGGCTTGGTCGAATCGAGTGAATCAGGCTCCACGGCTGCGCAGCATCTTACGGGTGTTACAACAAAAAGGCGGCGCAAGTGCACCGCCTTTTCTAATTACTGTCTGAACCGCGAGTTAGGCAGCTTTCGCAGCCGACTCGATCATGGTTGAAGAGAGAATGCCGTAGACCCCGGTCCATGCTTAAGCAAGACCTTGTTCGAGTGTCCACAGAAGGGCAGATCCAACAGTACCGTAGTGAGCAGCTGTAACACCGTATTTACCGTGGCGTGCCCCGAGATCCTGAACAGCAGGAACGAGCTTGTAAGGGTGATTCAGAGTGGCAACTGCGAACGAAATGGTCGCCATCAGTGCCGTCTTTTGAATTGAAATGTCTTCTCTAAAAAGATCCCGAGTCGATAGATCGAGCTCGAACAACTTGTTGTAAAAAAGATCTGCTGCGGTTTCTTTGATTGACTTAACTGACGCCCAGTTTGCCTTGACCAGTTTGACCTGATCGTCGGTAAGTCCTGCCATGGTTTTTGATTCTTGTAATTTGCGAAGTTCGAGCACTACCAATTCGGTAGTCATGCGAATCGAATGGCGCGAATGTCTTGTTGATATAAAGCTAATAGTGTGTCTGGGGCTATCCAACTGCCCACGTCGAACGCGCAAATAGAGTTGTGCAAATCGTCAGTATCTGAAAAAGCCCGCCTGAGCTGAGCTCAGCTTGGGCGGGCGTTGGCGATTATTCGAACCTGTGGAGACTAAGTGGTTCGCTCGTACGGATGCGGTATGAATTCTGACCCAGCGCGATCTTCAGGCCTATAGCCGAGTGCGTTTTTCGCGTGGGCTATGTCGAAAATTTTCCACGTGTTGTCGGATGTCGCATTGAAGATGTCGTATCTATGCGATTCTGGTGCATCGATACACCGGTCAATGATCTGAGCTGTATCGCGGTGACTCAACCAGAGCGAGAGCGAGTACGCCGAGAACGTGGGATCATCCGTCTCAAGTACCCAGCCAATTCGCAAATGGAATGAACTGAGGCCCTGGTAGTCGTTGTAGTAGCTTCCGAGTGCTTCTCCGTACGCTTTTGCGACTCCGTAGTAGCTATCGGGGCGAATCATGTGGTTTTCGGTAACCAACTCGTAGTTGTCTTGTTCAAGAAGGTGGAAGTTGCCTTCGTTTACATGCTTCCAAGGGGCGTCGAGATAGAACCCTCCTTCTGCATGGTTCGAGCTTGCGAAAATGACTCGCTTCACACCTGCTCTTTTTGAGGCCTCAAACACGTTGTAAGTGGCAATGAAGTTGTTTTTGAGAATCGAATCCCAGGAACCCGCAGGCGATCTATCGGCAGCGAGATGAACAACGGTGTCGATTCCCTCGAACGCTGGAGTTATTGCTTCGAGATCATCCAGGTTGGCAACTGTCGACTTAATGCCGTCGGATTCTTTTAGATCGAGTGAGGAAAACTCGTATTTATCGCTTAGCTTGCCGATCATGATCGAACCGATAAGACCGGCTCCGCCAGTAATAAGAACTTTTCGCATGTCGTTAGGCATTTTGTTGAATTTTTACTCGGTAATTTTCGTAAAGATTAGTCGGCTCTGAGTACATATCCGGCTCGGTCTTGTGGCTTGTACCCGAGTGCTTCCTTGGCGTGAGCGATGTCGAATATCTTCCACGTGTTGTCAGAAGTAGCGTTGAAAATGTCATAGCGATACGACTCGGGAGCACTGATACACAGATCCATCATCTGTACGAGATCTCGGTGACTCAACCATAGGGCTAACCCATGAGACGAAACGGTTGGGTCGTTGTCTCGAATAACCCAGCCGATTCGCAAGTGGAACGAACGAACGTTGTGATAATCGTTGTAGTAGCTACCGAGTGCTTCGCCGTACGCCTTTGCGACACCGTAGTAGCCATCGGGTCTGATTCGATGAGTTTCAGTGATTAGTTCGTAGTTGTCCTGATCAAGCAGTTCGTACTTGCCTTCGTTAACGTGCCTCCACGGTGCGTCGAGGTAATTTCCGCCTTCTGAATGATTTGAACTTGCGAATATAACTCGCTTCACACCGTTTTGCTTTGCAAGTTCAAATACGTTGTACG
>CAWVRY010000034.1:0-20562 GCA_963932695.1 uncultured bacterium
AGTGAAGCCTGAAGCAAAAGCTAAAACCGAAGAGAAGCCTGCCGCTAAGGCAAAAGCTAAAGCTCCTGCTAAAAAGGCTGATGACTCTGGCGACGCCAAGTAGTCGAATCAGTCAGTTTCAGTCGTAAGAAAATAGAAATTATTTAGGCAACCGATTCCGAGCATTTCTGACGGTTGCCGAACGAGGGTAAAGACGTGCCAGTATCAGCTGCACAAGTAAAAGAGCTCCGAGACAAGACCGGGGCCGGCATCATGGACTCAAAGCGAGCCCTTGAAGAAGCCGATGGTGACATCACCAAAGCAGAGGTTTTGTTGAACGAAAAAGGATTGGCATCAGCTGCTAAGAAGGCTGGTCGAGAAACCTCTGAAGGTTTGGTTGTTTCTTACATTCACACGGGCGGTCGTGTTGGTTCGCTTGTCGAACTAAATTGCGAGACCGATTTCGTGGCTCGAACGGAAGACTTTGAAGCACTCGGCAGGAACCTGGCTATGCAGATTGCTGCAATGAGCCCGATTCACGTTGATCGTGATTCGGTTCCAGAAGGCGAAGATGTCAAAGACGAACAGCTTCTTCTCGAACAGGAATACATCCGAGATTCGAGTATGAAGGTTGCTGAACTCGTGAAAGAGACCATCGGCAAGCTCGGTGAGAACATCCGTATAAGAAGGTTCTCACGCTTCGAGCTAGGCGGATAATTGAACGACTAAATGCCCGGCCAATTGGCCGGGCATTTTTGTAAGCCCAGATAATGGGACCAACAGGACGAATCTCACGGAACTGGAGAAGTGGAAACGATGACTGAAACGACATATTCAAGGATAATTCTGAAAATGTCAGGGGAGTCGTTCAAAGGTGACGGTGAGTTCGGGTTAGATTCCGACACCCTCCAGTACGTTTCGCACCAGATTAAAACTATTGCGGAGATGGGCACCGAAATTGGTGTCGTCGTAGGTGGTGGTAACTTTTGGCGTGGTGCTGATTACGAGCAGACCGGTATGGATCGTTCGACTGCTGACTTCGCTGGAATGTTGGCAACGATCATGAACGCTCTTGCTCTACAGGACGCTCTTGAGCGTGCCGGGGTTACTGTACGAACGCAGTCGGCAATTTCCATGCCATCTGTCGCAGAGCCGTACATCCGTCGTCGTGCGGTGCGTCACCTTGAAAAAGGGCGTGTAGTGATTTTTGCCGGCGGTACCGGAAACCCGTACATGACTACCGATACTGCAGCGGCTTTGCGAGCGCTGGAGATTGGCGCTGATGCGCTGATTATGGCGAAGAACGGTGTCGATGGTGTTTACGATTCAGACCCTATAAAGAACCCTTTGGCAAAGAAATACGAGAGAATTTCGCACCACGAAGCTATTTCTAAGCGATTGCAGGCGTTGGACAGCACGGCTCTTTCGCTGTGCATGGACAACTCGCTTCCGATTGTGGTTTTCGACATTTTCAAAACCGGAAATCTGGCATCGATTTTGTCTGGCGATCATGTAGGCACGCTGATTACAGTAGAAGCTAACTCGTAATCGTTCGTTTCGTATTGGCTTGCGAGTAGTAATCACTTGTGGGCGATTGTATTTTTGAGATAGTGAGAGGGACGCTTAGCCCTTCCGCAAAGATTGGTTCAGGGGAATGCGATGCTGGATGAAACTCTCGACGACGCGAAACAGCGTATGTCGGACACCGTTCATGCCCTAAAGAGGGAAATGGCAGGTGTGCGAACTGGACGCGCTGCTACCGGTTTAGTGGACAACTTGAAGATTGAGTATTTCGGGAGCGAAATGCCGTTGAACCAGCTCGCCCAGATCAACGTTGGTGATGCACGTTTGCTCGTGATTCAGCCGTGGGACAAGAATGCTATCGACCCCATAGCTAAGGCGATTCAAAACTCCGATCTGAGTATTTC
The DNA here is from genome assembly GCA_963932695.1 of uncultured bacterium. Classification (GTDB taxonomy): domain Bacteria; phylum Chloroflexota; class Dehalococcoidia; order Lucifugimonadales; family Lucifugimonadaceae; genus Lucifugimonas. Next base: position 1,908 of record CAWVRY010000034.1, read on the forward strand.
TCCTAACATCGACGGTGCGATTATTCGTCTCAACCTTCCTCCTCTGACTGAAGAACGACGGCGCGATCTAGTTCGAACGGTGAAGGCTCGTGGTGAAGAGAGTAAGGTTTCGATACGAAGCGTACGCCGTGACGCACAGGACATGATTCGAACGATCGAAAAAGATGGCGATGCTTCCCAAGACGATTGCCAAAGGGCGCAGAAGGATCTCCAGAAGCTGACTGACGACTCTGTTGCAACTATCGAAGCCGAGTCAGCTGCCAAGGCTGAAGAGGTCATGCAGGTTTAATCCTGTCTCGACTCTAAATTCTGCGAGGATTACCGTGCGAGCGACCTAGGGTCGATTGGCACGTAGATCGAGACTGATAGCAAATGACCGCCAATCCCGAATCTTCTAAAAACATCGCTAACTCCGACGTTACCGCCCCACATCACGTTGCCATCATCATGGACGGCAATGGACGCTGGGCTGAAGCGCAGGGTCTCGATGTATCTGAGGGTCACCACGCTGGGTTTGATAACCTTCGTCGTGTAGTTGCCGATTTCGCCAAACGAGGCGTTGGATATCTGACTCTCTACGCCTTCTCGACCGAAAACTGGGATCGTCCTGAATCGGAAGTGAACGGCATTCTCGAACTAGCAATCGCCGTGATCGCTCACGAGGCGCAGCAGCTTAACGAAAACGGGGTGCGGATCAAACATCTGGGTAGGGTGGATCGTATTTCACCTGAGCTGCGAGATGAGCTTGAGCAGGCAGTTACGATGACTGCGAGCAACACCGGGCTAACGCTGGGAATTGCCTTTGACTACGGTGGTCGAGCCGAGATCGCCAACGCCGCAAAGCAGATGATTGCCGATGGTGTTGCCGCTAACGACGTTGATGAATCGAAAATTGCCGAATATCTCTATACGACCGATATGCCCGACGTCGATCTGCTGATTCGCACTGGCGGTGATTTCCGTATTAGTAATTTCTTGCTCTGGCAGACTGCCTATTCTGAGTTCTATTCGTCGGAAATACTGTGGCCTGATTTTTACGGCGAGCATATCGATAAAGCGTTTGAGTCGTTTAGTGAACGCCAACGTAGATTCGGTAAACGGGGTTAGATTGGCTTCAGTCGTCGACCTCGCTGCTTCGAACGGTTGCGGTACAAAGCCATTTAATGTGTACGGGAATTTATATTGCGTATTCGAATAATCAGCGCAATCGTCGGGATTCCTGTTGTTCTATTAGGAATATGGCTGGGACTGCCGGGGATTGCCATATTATCGGTAATCGCAGGCGCGATTGGCGGTCACGAACTCGACCGAATGATGCGACCAGGCGGAACTACTGCTGGAAGCGTTCGCATGGTGTCGCTGGTCATGGGCCCGGCGCTAGTTGCCGCGATTGCCGCGTGGATGGTCTCTGAAGGTCGAATCACCGGTGAACATGTGCCGATCACGATAGCGATTATCTTTGCATTGGCGATGCTTCTCAGAGGAACCGCCACGCTCGGAAGATCTTCCTCAAATCGAAAAACTAGCGATTGGGCGTATTGGGTCTTCGCTGCTTACGTTGGGTTGTCGCTCGCTCATGCTCCGGTGTTGGTTGAATTGGGCCAAGGTCGTGAGCTGATTCTGCTGGCGATTCTAACGACGTTTGCGATTGATTCAGCAGCGCTGTTCGTTGGAGTGTCGATAGGTCGTCACAAACTTGCGCCGAAAATAAGCCCGAAGAAATCGTGGGAAGGCGCCATCGGTGGAGTTCTCGGTGGAGTAATTGCTGCGATTGCGATCGATAGTGCTTTTCATATTCCGTTTACCACGTTTTCTGCAGGAATCTTAGGCGCCGTGTTAGGCGTATCTGGTGTTGTAGGCGATCTCTACGAATCTTGGATCAAGCGTCGAGCAGGCGTGAAAGATAGCGGCACACTGATACCTGGACATGGCGGTATTCTTGACCGTATCGACAGCGTGATGCCGAACTTGGCGGTCGTATACTGGGCAGCAGTTTGGAGCATGTTATAAAAAAGCTAGTTATTTTGGGCTCGACCGGATCGGTCGGCACCCAAACCCTTGACATTGTCCGAGCGTTTCCTGAACTATTCGAAATTGTAGGTCTCTGCAACGGTCGTAACACTGATCTTTTTAAGCAGCAGATCGATGAGTTCAAGCCAACATATTTCAACACGCTCGGTGAAGTCGAATCTGGCTATGGCGGTGCAAAGTTCGCTCCAGCCGAGGAGATCGTCGCTCTTCCAGAGGTCGATCTCGTTATGGCAGCTACCGTTGGCTGCGCTGGGATGCCTCCGGCGATAGCGGCGTTGCGAGCTGGCAAAGATCTCGCTATTGCCAATAAAGAAGTGATCGTGATGGCAGGAAACCTGCTGATCGACGCTGCTAAGACTGGCGGATCGAAGATTCTGCCGGCTGACAGTGAGCCGTCGGCAATTTGGCAATGTCTTGAAGGTGAAACGAGCGATCCGTCTAGACTGATTATTACTGCGTCAGGTGGAGCATTCAGAGATCGAACGTGGGATTCGCTTGGCGAGGTCACGCCGGAACAGGCTCTCAAACACCCGACTTGGACGATGGGGCCCAAGATCACGGTAGACTCCGCAACGTTGATGAACAAGGCGTTTGAAGTGATTGAATCGAGGTGGATGTTCGACATCCCGTTCGAGCAGATCGACGTTACTATTCATCGCCAGAGCATTGTTCATTCGATGGTCGAATTTGAAGATGGAACGCTCAAGGCTCAATTGGGTCCAACGAGCATGTTGCAGGTCATCCAGCATGCATTGCTGTATCCAGAACGACATGCCAACATCAATTTGCCGAAGCTCGACGCCGTGAAGATGGGATCGCTGACGTTCGAAGAGATGGATCAGTCGTTGTACCCCTGCTTTGAACTTGCTCTTGAATACGGTAAAAAGGGTGGAACGTATCCTGCAGTATTGGCGGGAGCAGATGAAGCCGCCGTGCATTTGTTCCTCGATGGCAAAATCAAGTTCACTGATATGCCAGATCTGGTCGCTCATACGCTGTCAGCACACGAATCGATTGCCACGCCTTCAGTTGCCGATACTATCGATGCTGCAAGTTGGGCAACCGAAACCACACTGACTCGCCACAATCAATCCACAATTCTCAGTTAGCATTAAGATATATGCCAGAAACAGTATTTTTCGGTGTCGTCACGTTTCTTATCGTGCTCGGCCCCCTCGTAATCCTTCATGAACTAGGTCACCTTTGGACTGCCCGTAGATTCGGAGTTAAAACTCTCGAATTCGGGTTCGGATATCCGCCGCGTGCTGGCGGAATTTGGAGTGGGAAAACTCCGGTGTTCGTCGACGCAGAAACCGTCTACGAAATCGACAAAGAGTCGTTAGTAGGTAAGGCCGCTACGATTCGAACAATGCGTGACGAGCAGGGCAGATCGGTTGCCGTTAGCGTTCGACCGCGTGGGAAGGGCGATGACGCTGAGGCGTCGGAAGGTGGCATGATCGTCACCGGTAAGATCAAATCGATCGATGGCGACCAGATGATCGTTGCCGATATGTTGTGGTCGTTCAACTGGCTCCCGCTTGGTGGATTTGTTCGCATGGTTGGCGAAGAAAGCAGCAGTGCTGTTGGTTCGCTCGGTAGCAAGCCTCGTTGGCAACGGATCGTAGTTATGGGCGCAGGTGCGTTCGTGAATCTGGTGATTCCGTTCGTTCTTCTGCCGTTGGTTCTGATGATCCCAGCTGAGAAACCCGTAGGTGATGTAACGATTGTCACCGTGTTCCCTGGCTCCCCCGCTGACGAAGCGGGAATCCAACCGGGCGACAAGATCGTCAAGGTTGATGGTCGGAAGATCGAGAACATTTCGGAACTGCAGCAGGCAGTAACCGTGAAACTCGGTGCCGAGAGCACGTGGGAGATCGAATCAGGTGTCCCCAATATTTTTGCACGACCTGCAGAAGCTCAGTACCAGTACACGGGTGACGTCGAGAAGGTCACGCTGATACCTCGATGGAAGCCGCCGTATCGTGAGGTGGTCGCTCAGGTAAGCGATCCTGAGACCGAGATGGCATTGTCGCGTGCCCGAGTATTCGACATTTCAGTGGGTCTAAATACGCTGCTCACGGTCGTTGATGAACCGAGCGATACGTTGTATGAGATTTCAAACGAAGACGCTGCGAAGCTCGATCCACCAGCTGCGTTAGGCGACATCTTGCGAGTGGTCGCTGTTGCTGAAGACGCTGGCAAGCAGATTGCTCTTTCAGACGCAAGACTGCACGACAACGCTCTTGGAATAAAGACAACCGTGCAAGAGGGCGCTACCGGCGTTCAGATTTCGACCGAAAACAGCCAGATAGTAAATAATGGCTTGAGCCCGCTCGAAGCGTTCCCGCTTGGCTGGCGACATGCTCTCGACACTGTGGTTCTGACACGAAACGCGCTTACGACAACGATAATAGGTAGCTCGAATCCGCAATTTGAGGGTCCTTCGACTGTCGGTCCGATCGGTATTGGTCAGCTCACTGGTGAGATTGCCGTAGCTGATGCCGGGCTGGGCGCCAAGATCATTACCTTTGCAACTTTGGCGGCGACGTTGAGTCTGTCTTTGGCAATCCTGAACATTCTGCCCATTCCTGCTTTGGACGGAGGACGAATATTCTTCGTTTTCGTAGAGATCGCTCGACGTGGAAAGCGAATTTCGCCCGAAAAAGAGGGACTTGTTCACCTTGTTGGTTTTGCACTGTTGATCGGTCTGATAGCTGTGATTTCGGTGCAAGATGTAACTCGTATTATCAGAGGCGAATCGTTCTTCTAGAGCGGTTCGGTAGATGATCTTTGTTCGTTTTGTAATCAACTATTCGTGTGCCGAAGAGTGAATGTTTCGCGTATTCACCGGTAAAATCGTTTAGTACGAAATTATTCGAGCTTAATTACTGGAGCGATTGAACTGGCGGCAAGAGACAACACCCATACGGTTAGCGTTGGCGGCGCGATGATTGGTGGGGGAAATCAGGTCGTTGTTCAGTCGATGACTGATACCGACACCGCTGATATTGCAGCGACGGTCGCCCAAGTTAAACTTCTTGCAGACGCTGGTAGTGAGATCGTCCGAATCACGGTCAACAACTCTGCTGCTGCTGCTGCAGTTCCAGAAGTTAGTAAGAGACTGGCCGATTTAGGTTGCAATGTTCCGCTAGTGGGAGATTTCCATTTCATTGGACATCGACTACTTCGTGACTATCCCGAACTCGCCAGTACCCTCGCCAAGTTCCGTATCAACCCCGGCAACGTTGGGCGTGGTGTTCGACACGACGAGAATTTCACGCAGTTCATTGAGATCGCTCGTGAGCTTGGAACTCCGGTTCGGATTGGTGTGAATGCCGGGAGTCTCGACCCAGACGTGATGGCCGACAAGATGGACGAAAACTCGCGCCTGGCCGAACCGCTGAACTCGGAGCAGGTCGAGAATAAGGCGCTTGTCGAAAGCGCACTTTCGAGTGCCGAAGCGGCGCTTGATATTGGTCTCACCGAGAACCAGATCATTATTTCTTGCAAGGTATCTAGGCTTCCTCAGATGGTCGCTGTATATCGTGAACTCTCAGAAAAATCTGACTTCGCACTGCATTTGGGTCTTACCGAAGCTGGCATGGGTCAGAAAGGTGTTGTTGCTACGACGGCTGCTCTTAGTACCCTGCTTGAGCAGGGCATTGGCGACACGATTCGCGCTTCATTAACGCCAGAAGTAGGCGGGGATCGGTCGAAAGAAGTTCGACTCTGCCAAGATATTTTGCAGGCTATTGGCCTTCGTAGATTCCGGCCTGCAGTGACAGCGTGTCCAGGCTGCGGACGAACGACTTCGACATTGTTCCGCGAACTAGCTCAGGATATTCAATCCCACATCGACGCCAAGCTACCCGAGTGGAAGTCTCGTCATGCTGGTTCCGAGGCGCTTCAGGTGGCCGTGATGGGCTGTGTTGTGAACGGCCCGGGCGAATCAAGGGCTGCCAACATCGGAATTTCACTTCCGGGTGCTGGGGAAGATCCACGAGCGCCAGTCTTCGTAGATGGGCAGCGCGTGAAGTTCTTGTCGGGTCCGAACATTGCCACTGACTTCATCGACATGGTCGAGAGTTACGTCGAGACTACGTACAACGGGTAGTTGGCGGCCAATTAGCGGAGTTTTACGGCAGTGCCGTAGGCGAGAATCTCGGATGCTCCCGATGTGATCATCGAAGTTGTGTATCGAACACTAACCACAGAATCGGCGCCTATCGTTTTAGCGAATTCGATCATTCGTCATGTCGCCATTTCTCGAGTTTCGGCTTGAAGTTTGGCGTATTAGGAAATTTCACCGCCAATGATATTCCGGAGGCCTGCCATGATGTAGCGGCCTGCATGACGAGCCCTCACAGAGTTACCACGTGCGAGACCGAGAATTTCGGTGATCTTTCGACTAGGAATATCTTGAGTAGTAGTAACGATCATCACACGCCTCATTTCGGATCAGTGTCGTCTTGGACACGTAAATATGAGCTCCATTACAACTAAGTTCAGCTTACCAACTGCGCTATCAAACTTCGGTCGATTTGCGTGGTGTCTCAGTGAATAAAACCCACCCAACTAGGTGATGAAAATGCGTAACATACGGCGGCATCGATATTGATTGTTCTGATCGATCTTTTGAGATGTTGGATGTTAGACACGAACTATCGCGTGAACGGGTGAACGAATTGAATATGAACTGGCATGAAATCGACCGCTTCTTGATGGGTGAAGCGTGGTCGGGATCGCAGATAAAGCAGCATCTCACTGAGCTTGCCGACGTTATCGGTCCTCGCTGGGGCGGCTCTGCCGAAGATTTACGCGCAGCTGCATACATTCGCAATCAGATGGAAGCCGCCGGGGTTGATCGAGCTGAAGTTGAGCCGTTTACGTTGGAAACATGGAATCATGGCGACGTTTCGATTTCACTGCCCGACGACAATAATCGCCCGATCGCCGCACTGCCGTTTCTGCGCTGCAAAGCAACCGACCTAACAACCCCGCTGGTTAACGCTGGACACGCCTCTCCGCACGAAGTGGAGGCCCTTGGCGGTCGCATCGAAGGTTCAGTAGTGCTGGCAACGATCGCGCCCGAGCCGTTCACCGCCCCTGAGCCGTTTACTGCACGGATAGTACGACTCGCCGAAGCGGGTGCCGCTTGCATCATCGCCATCGAACCCAAGACGGGTGGCCGAATGGAGTACGCAAACTCTGACGAGTGGCTGAACGTTGGACCACAAAAAGGCGCCATAGCGGTGGTAAAGACCAGCTCGGAGGACGGTGCGTACCTGCAGCGTATTTCTGACGGATCGCCAAGAGTTCATGTTTCGGTCGATGCTGAATACTTCGATACCGAGGCTCACAACACAGTTGCCGAGATTACAGGATCAACCCACCCTGAACGTCACTTGATTTTGGCGGGTCACCACGACACTGTGCTCAAAGCGCCCGGAGGCAACGACAACACGTCGGGAACTATTGGGGTGATGGAGACTGCACGGGTGATGGCCGCTCTAGTGAAAGAGTTGGGCGTTAGACCCGGGATGTCGATTCGATTTGCAACGTGGAGCGGCGAGGAGCAGCACCTGCAGGGTGCGCGCTCGTACGTCGCACGTCACTACTCAGAAGTCTCTGAGAATCGAGAAGCAAAGCCGTTATTGAATATTAATTTGGATGAACTTTCGACAGGGCACATGAAAGGGATTGTTCTTGCGTTCCCACATTTGCGGCAGTTCATTCAATCCCAGCTCGACACGATGGATGACGGACTGAAATGTCACGTTTTGTCGCATATGGATGCTCACTCAGATCATTTCCCGTTCGTTGAAGAGGCCATTGAATCTTCTATTACCTGGCGTTGGCGATTCTGGGGTCGGCATGAAGATGCCAACTTCCATCACGAGGTTGGTGACGCCGCTAATAAATTAAACGTTAGGGAACTCAAAGAGTACGCGGGTCAGTTGGCTCGCTTGCTGTTGAGGCTGTCTCATGTTGCGCCAGAAGATTGGCCCCAAAACCCGTTGACGATTTCCGATGTGAACAAGATGATCGAGCGTGACTCGGGCGGTCACCACCCGGCGTTTCATTAGTAGGGTTTAGCTGGCCAACTCATCGAGATGATAGGTTTCCCAGTAGCCGGGGAAGTGCGGAGCGTTCGATTCAGTGTCGACAGTGATTAGCGCGCCGTAGGGCATAGTGGCACGGCGTTTTGGGTCAAAGACATTCCTGCCTTCGAGGTGGTCGATGATCGTGCCGATCACACCTTCGTGGAGAAATGCGGCGATTCTGTTGAGTCCGGATGTCGAAGCGATATGCAGTAACTCGTAAAATCCTTCGATGACACGATGGCTGAACTCGTTGATGGTTTCGCCACCCATGCTTTTGAAATCGACGTGATAATCGCCTTTAGATATTCGCTTTTTGATGGATTCAGGCGCAGCCCAGATGTTGACTGTCTTTAACTCTGCAAGATTTGGTATCTGTCGAACTTCCTGACTGGTTGCTCTCTCGAAATGGGCTGCGGATTCGATTGCTCGCGTCACGTCGCTTGTAAATGAAGCGTCGGGTTTCAGTCGTACGATTTTGCCAGCTGCGAGAGAGGCTTGGTGATGTCCGAGGTCGGTTAGGCCAGGGTTGGGTAGGTATAGCCCACCTCTTCCGATTTTCGGCAGACCGTGTCGAACTAGGTGAATGATTATTATTGGATTCTACGATGATCAGTTGGTCATGTTGTAATAAATGGCACAGGTTTGCTTGAATCGCTTCACTGACTGTGATGTTCCTCTAGAATCACTGCATGAAAGAGCGGCACCATAGGACGGAAAGCAAACACCCAAAGACGTGCACGTGTACAACGTGTCAGGCGCGTCGACTTGAAGCGGCGCGTCCGAAGGTGAAAAAGAAGAGAAAGCCGAAGTCTCAGCGCGGCAAAGGCTCAAAGAAGCAGGTCTCTGAATCGGCAATCAACGATGTCATGAACATGCTTGGGATTTCAGACAAAGACGAATGATCTTCCGACGTTGCTCAAGATGACGGTGTCGAGAGTCGGTGTCCATAGTGATCGAATGTTGGAGCGGTGATGACAGCAAAATCTAAAATAGGGCTTATCGGTGCTGGTTGGTGGGCGACTGCGAACCACTTGCCGGTGTTGGTCGAACGAGAAGATATCGAGCTTGCGAGCGTGTGCCGACTCGGTGCTGATGAGCTTCAGCAGGTTAAATCTAAGTTCGGATTTACTTACGCCACTGAGAACTACGAAGAATTACTCGACACTCCCGGTCTAAAAGGCGTGATAGTCGCCTCGCCGCACACATTGCACTACGAGCACGCACTCGCCGCTTTGAAACGTGGGCTGCACGTACTTTGCGAAAAACCTCTGACGACGAAAGCCGAAGAGGCTCGTGAACTCGTCGAAGAGGCAGAACGTCAGGGCGTCGAGCTTATGGTTCCTTACGGATGGCACTACGGTGAGTTCATTCAAGAAGCAAAACGCCGGATGGACGAGGGCGCTGTAGGTAATATTGAGTACGTGATGTGCCACATGGCATCGCCGGTGAGGGCACTTCTAGAAGGCAAGGAGTTCATGTCTACCGGCGGTGGAGCAGGCGACAACATGTTCGCTCCTGCCTCCGATACTTGGGCCGACCCTGTAGTGGCTGGTGGTGGGTACGCTCTGGCTCAGATGTCGCATTCTGCTGGATTGGCTTACTGGCTTACCGGTCTACGAGCTGAGACGGTTTCTGCGCTTACCTCAGCACCAACAAGCAAAGTGGAGCTGTACGACTCGTTCGCCGTTCGGTTCTCTGGTGGCGCGATAGGGTCATTTAGTGGTGCGGGATCGCTGCCTGATAATCAGCAGTTTCAGCTGGACGTTCGGATATTCGGCTCTGAAGGTGTCATGTCGGTCGACTGCGATCGTGCTCGTCTTGAAGTTCTTCGGCACGATGGCGATAACTTCAACATGGATCTTCAGCCCGATGCTGGTGAGTATTTTGGGGGCGGACCAACAGCCAACTTTGCCGACATCGTGAGCGGTAAGAGTTATGTGAACTGGGCACCGGGTTGGGCAGGTATGCGAGCGGTTGAGATGATCGACGCTGCGTATCGTTCTGCTGAATCTGGCCAATCAGAAACCGTGTAAACGTCTTTGCATTTGGTGCGTAAAAACACCCATACGCAAACCGCAATGAGCCTGTGAGATCACGTCTGAGTCACTTGATCCACAAGGGCTATTGGGTTAATCCGACTAGTCATAGCCGCAACTACCGATAGGGCTGAATACTGATGTTATGCCGGTGCAGCAGCACTGGTGTTTTCTCAGTAGATGTATGGATTTGACCAGCCCTAATGGCAACAGCCAGTCAGTTTTTTTGACCACTGTTTCGCACGAACTGCGAACACCACTTACGAGCATTATGGCTTTCGCCGATTTGCTGACCCACAACTCGACTGGAAATTTTCTGGGAAAGCACGAGTGGCATTTACAGATCATTCAGCGAAGCTAACGACGTTTGCCCGTGTTGATAGACGACCTGCTCGGATTGACCAATATCAAATGAAGTCAGATTGAGTTGAAGCCTGTGCGCTTTGCTGTTGAAGAGATGCTCACAGATGTCGCCGATTAATTTGGTCCGATTATTCGAGATAAGAACCGAACATTAGATGTAATGATCGAGGATTCATCGATCGAAATGTTCGCAGATCAAATTTGTCTTAGACAGATTGTTTCAAATCTCCTCACAAACGTTTCAAAATACTCAGCTGAAGGCACTGAAGTGAATATCAGTGTCGAAGCCGACAATTACGAAGTGGTTGTTGAAGTTACGGATCAGGGAATTGTTATTGATGTCCTGTGACATTCTTGGCGTATTCGGAGCGTTTTTCCGAGCCGACAACGAAGGGACTCGGGTCCAGTCTGGTACCGGCATTGGCCTGTACTTATGCCGCATGATTCTCGATCACCACCATGGCGAAATTAGCGCCGAAAGCGAAGTCGGATCGGGAACTACGATGATTGTGCGAATACCTCGCGAATACGAATCTGAACTCACTGATTGGGACGGGAAATCCCTCGTTGCATAGCGGTTGATGGCGCGTTTATTCGGTTAGTCAGATATTCTTTGGCGCAAACGTGCACTTTGCCGAGTGACAAATATTCATCGTTCGGCTTGGATGCTAGTGCAGGAGCTCAACCGCGTGGACGCCAATTCGTCAGCCGATCGCAAATTCAAGATTCTCGTCGTCGAAGATGATCGTACCCTCCGTGAGGCATTGCGCTACAACCTTGTCGCCGATGGCTTTGACGTAGTAGTCGCTGATGACGGGAGCGAAGGGTTGATCGCCGCCAGGCAGGAGGATCCCGACGTAATTATTCTCGACCTGATGTTGCCAACCTTGAGCGGTATCGAGGTCTGTAAGGCTCTGCGGCGAGATGGATCAGTTGTACCAGTGATAATGCTGACTGCACGCGACGCCGAGATGGATCGAATCGGTGGTCTTGAGTCAGGTGCAGACGATTACGTAACGAAGCCGTTCAGTATGCGAGAGTTAATCGCACGAGTCGGCGCTCAGATTCGCCGAATGGATATGCTCAAATCGGTGTCTCAGAGTTCCGTTGACCAGATTATTGATCTAGGCGATTTAGTGATTAACCGAGGGTCTCGCCTAGTTACTCTCGAAGGTAAACAGTTGGATCTGCGCCCCAGAGAGTTCGATTTGCTGGCTCATTTGGCTGCGAATCCGGGCAGAGTTTACACACGCGATCAATTGTTACAGGACGTGTGGGGCTTCGAGTATTCGGGCGATACCCGGACAGTCGATGTGCATGTAAGGTGGCTGAGATTGAAGATCGAGAAAGATCCTTCTAAGCCGACGCTGCTCGGAACAGTTCGTGGAGTCGGTTATCGAATTAGTGTGTGAGCGAGGTTTTGTACTAGGTAACGCGCTTGATGACCGAAATTGGAGTTCTAGTTGAGTAACGTGTCACTGCGCTGGCGAATGCTTGTTGAAACAAGCTTGCTGGTGGCGCTCGTCGCAGCTGGATCACTAACTTTCGGCGTACTCGGCACAATACTGGCTGCGATTCTTGCGATCATTGCGGTGGTATTCCTTTCGATGAGACTCCACAGCCAATTTACCGAAATCACTGAGGACGTAATTCGTTCTACATCGATTGATCGATCTCATAGGCTTGATCCAACTGGGCCTGCCGAGCTGACGCGATTGGCGCGAGCGGTAAACCGATTGGTTGACCGAGTTGCTGAGGATATTTCCGATGAATCGGCTGAACGAGTAAGACTTGCTTCAATTCTCGATTCGATGCGTGAAGGTGTCGTCGTCGTCGACGATCAAGGTGTAATCGAATCAGCGAACCCCGCGTCGATTGAACTGCTCAGTTCACTGGGCAATGTCCAACCGGGTATGCAGCTCTCTTCGCTAACAAGCCATCCAGACGTCATCCGAGTTGTGACTCGATCGATGGCGAGCAATGAATCGATTGCGGCTGAAATCGAGTTGTTCGACAACCACCGCACAATAATGGCGGTGTCGACTCCGTTTCCCCGCCCTGATTCCGATCTGGTTCGGGTGCTATTGCTACTAACTGATCTAACGGATGTTCGACGACTCGATACTACGCGCCGAGAGTTCGTTTCGAACGCTTCGCACGAACTACGAACGCCGTTAGCTGGAATTCGCGCATCGGCTGAGACTTTGCAGCGCGGAGCGATCGATGATCCGGAAGTGCGTGGAAAGTTTCTCAAGATGATTCGCGAGGATGTTGATCGAATGGATCAGCTAATTGCCGAGATGCTTGAACTTTCGCGGCTTGAATCGGGTGAATCGCCTCTTGAACTAAAGCTGATCGATGCGCATTCGCTAGTGGAAACAGCGATCAAGCAGTTTTCTGCGATTGCAATTGATTCGGAATTAAAGCTCGAAACGAATTTGTCTGAAGATCTTCCAACAGTGTTGGTCGATGCAAAACGTATCGATCACGTTTTCACCAATCTGATTAGTAACGCGGTTAAGTGGAGCAGTGCCGGGGACACGATCACTGTGAAGGCGTGGGTCGATGACGGAACCGTTTGGTTCAGCGTGGCTGACACTGGTTTGGGAGTCGATCCTGAACACCTTCCGCATATCTTCGAGCGTTTCTTCAAGACAGATGCGGCGCGCTCGCAACCAGGTACTGGACTAGGGCTATCGATCGCCCGTCATATAGTCGACGCCCATGGTGGAGTGATGTCGGTAACAAGCTCGGTTGGTGAGGGCAGCGAGTTCGCATTCACCGTGCCAACCTAGCGCACCAATGGTGTTTTCTTTACGTCGATTGGCTGGTATTTCCATGCCGGTTCAATGCTCGCGTGTTTTTTCGTGTTGCTGGCGACCCACTGACTGATACTTGGCATTTAACCGGTTGTTAACGACTCGGTCCCAGTAGTTAATCTTCCCTTAATGGTGAAGGTTGAATCTGTAGTCACTAGATGATTTTTTCTACTAGTCCTATTACATATAGATCGAAAACGTATGCACTAGAGCCAAGGAGCTCTGAACAACGTGATCAAGAACGAATTCAAGAAATTTTCAAATAAAGCTCTCATTGTTACTTCTCTATTAATTGTTGGAATCATCGCCGCCTGCGGAGGCGGTGAAGGTGGTTCTGGAGCCGAGTCGAGTGAGATTCTCATCGACGGTTCATCGACAGTATTTCCAATCTCCCAGGCCGTTGCCGAAGAGTTTCGAGTGGACCGACCCGAAGTTCAGATTCCAGTAGGAATCTCAGGCACCGGTGGCGGATTCAAGCGATTCGTAGAGGGCGAGATCGATATCGCCGATGCATCGAGGCCAATCAAGGATTCCGAAAGTGCCCAAGCCGCTGCCAATGGAGTCGAATTCACCGAATTCACCATCGCATATGACGGGCTTTCGATTGCTATCAATAAATCAAACGACTTTGCCACTTGCCTGACTGTTGCCGAGCTGAAAAAGATCTGGGAACCCGGATCTTCCGTCGACAACTGGAATGAGGTTCGCAGCGAGTTTCCTGACAAGCCATTGCGACTCTATGGTCCAGACACCGATTCAGGAACGTTCGACTATTTCACTGCTGCGATAAACGATAAAGAAGATGCCAGCAGGGCCGATTACACAGCGTCGTCTGACGACAATGTACTTGTGCAGGGAGTCTCGGGCGATCAGGGCGCTATGGGCTACTTTGGGTTCGCTTACTACACCGAGAACTCTGAGATATTGAATGTGGTCTCGGTCGATGGTGGTGATGGTTGTGTTGCCCCGAGCGTGTCAACGATCAACGATGGCAGCTACAGTCCGCTTTCACGTGAGATGTTCATCTACGTAAACAATGCCTCGCTCGAACGAACCGAAGTTCGTGACTTCATTGAGTTCTACATGAACAATGCTGCTGAGCTCGCTGAAGAGGTTGGGTATGTCGGGCTTTCTGAGGCCGATTACCAGTTGCAACTCGAAGGCCTTGACTAAGTTCTGAACCCTGCTTCGCTCGACAATTCGAGACGATCAATAACGCAGGGTTAACAATTGACCTGCAATCTGGAGTCACGGTGAGTTTTACACTTGCCGTGACTCTTTTTTTGGAAGATTCCAGAGAGTCGAAAATTTGGTGTCGAGGCTTGAATTCACTCGAATTCAGCAACCCTTGCGGAATACATCTGACTAGATGGCGACAACCTCCGAAATCCAATCAAATCGTGATCTGTTTGAGCGTGTGGCGCGTCGGCGACGACGACAGCACGCTGAACAAACAGTTTTCACATGGTTGCTGCGCGCCGCCGCACTGATTTCGATTCTCACCACTGTCGGCATCGTCATCATTCTTGTCGCGCAGAGCGTCGGATTTTTCGCCGAAGTATCGCCTTGGGAATTCCTAACCGGAACCGAATGGGCTCCGCTATTCTCGCCTCAGAAATTCGGCGTATTGTCGCTGGTCGGCGGCACGCTACTGGTGGCGGTAATAGCGGGTCTCGTCTCGCTAACCCTCGGACTCGGAGCTGCGATTTTCCTTTCCGAGTACGCACCTGAACGACTGCGCAGAGTATTGAAGCCGATTCTCGAAGTACTTGCCGGAATTCCCACCGTCGTTTACGGATACTTCGCTCTCACATTCGTGACGCCGATTCTCCAGAACATATTCGGACACGACCAGGTGATCGTTTTCAACGCACTCTCGGCAGGTCTCGTTATGGGGCTGATGATTATGCCGATGGTCTCAACGTTGAGCGAAGATGCGATGGTCGCCGTGCCTCGTTCGCTCCGAGATGCCGCTTATGCGCTCGGTGCTACTCGATTTGAAGTGTCGACCAAGGTTGTTATTCCGGCTGCACTGTCGGGAATCGTTGCTTCGTTCATTCTCGGTGTATCACGAGCGATCGGTGAAACGATGATCGTAAAGATCGCCGCGGGTGCAACGCCGAATCTTACGCTTAATCCTCTCGAAAGCATTCAGGCGATGACTGCCTACATCGTGCAGGTTAGTTTGGGTGAAACGCCGCAGGGGTCTCTTGAGTACAAGACGATCTTCGCTGTTGGTCTGCTGCTGTTCGTAATGACTCTCGCTATGAACATAGTCGGCCGTTGGGTGATCTCTCGATTCAGGCAGCAATATGAATAAGCAAGACTCAATAATCAACAAGCGCCAAAAACTTCACGCTATACGAGTTTTGCGGGACAGGATTTTTGTCGTTGGATTCGCACTCGCGGTTGTTGTCGGTATTCTCGGGTTAGCAGCACTTCTATTCGACGTTTTGATCGATGGACTGCCGTTCCTTAACATCAACTTTTTGAGCAGCTATGCATCTCGTAAGGCAGAGAACTCTGGAATTCTGGCTCCACTCGCCGGAACGATTTGGATCGTTGGGATGACTGCGATCTTGACCATCCCTATCGGCGTTGGAACCGCTATTTATCTCGAAGAATTTGCGAGTAAAAATCGTTTTAATCGACTCATCGAACTCAACATAGCGAACCTCGCTGGTGTGCCTAGTGTGATCTACGGACTGCTGGGATTAGCTGTGTTCGTGCAGTTCTTGTTCAACGGCTCACGTAACGTGACTGCTGGTGCGCTGACGATGACGCTGTTGATTCTCCCAATCGTGGTGATCGCGTCCCAAGAAGCGATCAAAGCTGTGCCGTCGAGCTATCGTGATGCTGCGTACGCCATGGGCGCGAATCGGTGGCAGGTTGTAAAAGCCGTCGTGCTTCCGCAGGCGCTTCCGGGCATGATGAGCGGAATAATTCTTGCCCTTTCACGAGCAATTGGTGAATCGGCACCGATCTTGATTATTTCGTCGCTAGTTTGGGTAACGTTCATCCCGACTTCGCCAGATTCGAAATTCACGGTACTTCCGCTTCAGATCTTCACTTGGATCAGCCAGCCTCAGCATTCGTTCAGGGGTATTGCAGCTGCGGCAATTATTGTACTTCTGATCGTTCTGCTCAGCATGAACGGCATTGCGATTTGGATTCGCAGCAAGTACCAATCTCGACCCGATCAATAGGCTCTGAGATGCGGGATGGCGGTATTATCTCGTCATGCTCGAAAACTCTGAAAACACCGCCTACCTTCAGCGACTTGCCGATTCGTTAGTTTCGACCGTCGGCAATGATCGTGTTGGCACGCCGCGTTTTGTTCGCTGGCTTGATCGTCTTGATCCCGAAGTTTCTATCGATGATTCGATGTCATTGATTGTAGAAATTTGCAACCGGATATTCGACGGCGAACCGAGTCGGTTGGAGCGATCAGGGAATGGCGAGTCTCATGGGACGATTCATGCGGTATGGGCGAATGGATCGAGTGCACTAATCTCGGTTGGTCCTTCCGGGTCGAATGAAGCGTCGGAGCCGGAGATCATGCTGCTCGGGTCGTCTGGTGCTATCTACTTTGATGGCACATTGGGCGGCCAACGCACTGTCGATCAGGTGTCAGGATGACGAAATCACTCGGAGTGCTGTGCATCGGTGGATTGCAGACTCATCAGGAAAACCACGCTCTAGGCTTCGACTCCGATCCACGATCGCACATAGTTGCTATAGCCGATGAAGCCGACATCGATGAACGCCGACGTTCGCTGAATCAGAGTCTAGCCGCGCAATATGGCGTTCCGTATATCGAGGGAATCGAAACGGCGTTGGTACTTCCTGAAGTCGATATTGTGAGCATGTGCGCTGACGTCGAACGCCGCCATCGGGTTGCGATTGCCTGTGCGAAAGCCGGCAAGATTTTGTATTTGGACAAACCGCTGGCTTTGAGCAGCGACAAGGCTGAGCTAGTAGTCGATGCCATCACTGAGTCGGGTTCGATATCTCAGATGTACTCGTTCGTGAACACCCCTTGGGCGAAGGCTGCCAGGGAATGCGTTGTATCGGGGCGGCTTGGAAAGCTACTTGCCGTTCACACCGACATTCTTTTCGCCAAAGGACCGGGCGGCACTGCATCGAATAGCGGAGCAAGAGTCGAAACAGCCGAACCGACGCAGTTCACATTTGTTGAGTCAAAACGGGAGTTTTTCGATCTGGGCGTCTACCCGATCGGCTTGTGCTTGTGGCTGATTGACGACGTACCGAGTGAAGTTTCTGGCGTGACCGGCAACTATTTCTTTGAGCAGCATGAACGTAACGACACCGAAGACTTTGGCGCAGTATCGATGTCGTTTGACGGCGGAATTGTGGCAACCGCAACCGGTGGTCGTATCGGGTGGAATAGTCACCCGGCTGGTGGTCCACACCGGATCACGATAGTCGGGGAGTTAGGTACGGAAAGGTTCGATGCCTGGGAGCCGCGGATTGAGGTGTTCTCTACCGCCGAGCCGCCAAAGCTACCCGCTCCGCATCCACAGGATCCGATGGGCATGTGGAGATCGACCAATCAAGCAGTGGGGATTCCTAAGAAAACGAATTACAGTCCTCTTGTCGATGAAACACGCTGGTATCCCGACGATATCGAGGCGTTCTTAGATTGCATCGAGGAGGGCGTCGCACCTGAGATGTCGGCACAACAGGCGTTAGGGGCGTCGAAGGTCATCTCGGCGGCTTATAGATCCGCTGCGAACGGTAGACCAGAATCGGTTTAGTTACCCCGTAACAAGCCCTTTGATCACTTCGGCGTTGGGCACCGAGAGAAATATCTCGGGCGAGATTTTGATCTTGATCGACCTGCTGCCGCCTCCGAGGATGATGTATTCGAGGTTCATGAGTCCGTCGTCAATGTAGATTTTGATTTGATCGGGAAGTGCGAGTGCAGTGACACCACCGATCATCATGCCGGTTAATTCTGCAGTTTCCTCTGGACGGGCGAACGAGACTTTGCCGACATTCATCCTCGGCTTCACTACGTGGTTCACATCGAGTCGGTGGGTGGCTCGTACAACTGAAGCAGTGAACGTTTTTGGCTTCTTTTTCGACGCCACTATAATCGTGTTGGCGGAGTTTTCGAGCGGGAAGTCGTACTTCTCGCAGAACTCGGCGGTATCTGCGAAGTCGGGATCTATTTCCACTACTTCGTAAGGAATCTCTGTCGAGTCGAGAAACCCGACAACAGTCGCTTCGATAGTTTTGTCGTTTGTCATATCGTTCGTTTTATTAGGCGTAGATACAG
>CAWVRY010000035.1:0-19938 GCA_963932695.1 uncultured bacterium
TTTCATCGTTTCATGACGTTTTGTTCACGCACAAGCCATACAATGCGTTCGCCAAGTTGGTGCCAACGAGACAATTCCTGCAACCTTTACGCTAACGATTGCGCTCAGTTGAGTGGACGTTTGGAGACTTTTCCAGCGAACTCTTCGGTTATGTAGAGAGTTGAGTCGGTTGCGAGAAGGCTGGTTGGCGAAACAACATTATCGGCAAATACCGTTGTCTCACTTCCATTCCAGATAAGGACTCGTCCGGGCATGGATTTGGCATTTTCGCTGAAATCTCCTCCCTCAAGAACTTTCTCCGTATCTGACGAAAATTCCGCTATGTAGAGAGTGCCGTCAGGGCCAAATGTAATATCAGTGACAGTGGTGAGTCCAGTGACAAACGGCTCAGCTTCCCCCTGGTCCAACGCATCTCCATCGCCGTTTAGATCTTCCACTCGCCAGACAGCGGCCTCTCCGGCAGGATATGGATAGCCTGTCAGCGTACCGACGTAGATGGCACCATCAGGACCACGTGCTATCCCAGTTGGCACCACCTCAACTGCCGCCTCTTGATCCGGGATGGCAAAGTTATAGAACACCACATAGTCACGAATATTGCCGTCTAGGTCGACTGCTCGAAGAGAGTTTCCGCCGGGGTCCGACACAATCCACCCACCGACTTCAGGAGCGTTGACCATGTCATACGGGTTGGAGAATCGGTTATCAAGCGGAGCCCATCCATCGGTTATTGGCGTCACGGCCTCATATCTGGCGTCATCTGTGATGCGGTACATACGCGCTGACTGTTCGCCAATATATTCACCGACGATGAAAAACAATTCCCCGTTGAGAAGGCTGATCGCTGATGGGCCGGCTTGGTATGCACCTTCGGGGCCGGTTTTGAGTGAAAATGGCAGGCCTTTCGCGATGGGAATTACTTCGCCGTCATCTGTGACTTTGAGTAACCGACCTCGACCTGATTCTGCGATTAGCAGGTTCCCGGACTGGTCAAAAGCGAGTCCGCGTGGCGAACTAAGTCCTTCGGCCACAATCCCATCATCATCGACTGAACCGCTACCGCACGCTACCGAAGTAGCGATCATGAGGAGAGAAGCTATGATCACTATTTGGCCCACTGATAGATGAAGTTTCCGTGCGACTGACTTTAGATATGAATTCATGGTTTCGAGAGCCATATTATTGGGAAGTGTGCGCCATTGTTTGAAGTGATACCGACGGTAGTTAATATACTGGTCATTACGACCGGTTGGATTGGAGGATTGAGTGAATTTGCGGGCAAGCTAATTTACCCGATCTAGGCTCCTGAATTTTTACGGATTGTTTTTTTACCCGAGTAGCAATTGACTGGCCAACACTACGCCCGGCGCAAGTCTTTCGAAAGTAGAAGTGCTACACCCGCCACCGGGGTTCCGAGCATGGCGCTGATTACGAGCGCTTCGTCGTTCCCAAGCCACTCAGCGACAGATCCACCAAACAGCCAACCGAGCGAGAACGTGTTCATAGCAAGTACATAAAGGCTCATAACTCGTCCACGCATTTTCTCGGTTCCGGCTTGCTGGAACATCGTCAGCACAGAAGTCACCCACGGCATTGAGATCAACCCCGTGGCGAACAGTACGCCGAGGCTTAGAGGGAGCGAGTGTGAGAAGCCGAAAATGATCATGCCTATGTTCCATACGGTTCCCATGATGAGCATCACGTAAGCGTTCCTGCGATGAATTCCGTATATAGAAACGAACACGGCACCGATCAGCGTTCCTGCACCGAAGACTCCACTGCCGCTTTTGGTCGAAATCTCATTTACTTGATTGAGGCGACGAGGTTTTCGAGCACGATAGCGACACCGTGATCGTCGTTGGAGGCAGTCTCGTATTTAGCTAGCGAATTGATCTCCGGAATTGCGTTCGCAACCGCTACCGACCATCCGCAATCACGTATGAGATCGATATCGACGAAGTCATCTCCAAATGAAAGCACGTCAGTCAGCGGAATGCTCACAGATTTCAGTAGATCAGCCACCGCACCAGATTTACTCGCCTTTGTAGGGACAACGTTCAGGAATTGCACTCTTGCTGCTCGAATCACATCTGTTTCAGTGGAGAGCTCATTTTCTAACATGTCCTCGATGTTTTCTAAGTTTTGATTCATGCCGTTGATCGAAATCTTCACTGGTCCAAGTCGTAAAGCTTCTTCGAACGACACGACCATGGTGGGCGTTGCCATATTGAATGCCCATAGTTCGTTTATGTCATCGTCGTGATTGACCGCGAACCGGTCTCCGTCAATCTCTAGAGTCATTCGCGCCCACGGTGCGTGTTCGTTCACCCGTTTCCAGCAGATACGGGCATCTTCAATGCTCATCACGCGCTTCAGAAACCCGGTTAATCCTGCTTTGCCTTGTGCGATTGTGCCGTTCATCTGAACTATTGAAGTAATTTCGAGAATGTCGTCGCCAACCAACGTTGGCAGCACGCGCTCGGGGCGGGAGGTAGCGATGATCATCGGAATGCCGATAGCGTGAACCGAATGAAGAGCAGCACGAGTTCGGTCGTCGATACGAGCGTTCGAGTTGAGGGTCGTCTCATCGAGATCCATGGCGATCGCCTTGGGTGAGGATGAGGAGAAGTCGGGAAGATTCATTCTGAGTTACTGGCTGATTTGCTACATGAGCTATCGGTCGCAGGATCGTTTGAGGAATGCGCTGATTTGATGGATTTACGAAGCAAGGCTGGCCATTTGAGGGCTGCAAATACGGTAGCTGTTAATCCGATCGCACCCAGCGTACCGATCATCGCTGCCGAGCCAATATCTTCTGATATCCACCCGCCAAGCAAAAGCCCCAATGGTAAACCGTATATGCCGAGCGACCTGATTCCCATCACGCGCCCTCGGGTTTCTGCTGGTGCGGCTCGTAGTAACCCGACAACCATTCCGACGAACGTCGCACCACCGCTGAATCCCCAAAAAACGAGTATCAGGGCGAATAGCCAGAGCGGAGGTACGAGCGCGAGGATGAGCATTAGCATGTGCCATATCAACGATCCGACGATCATTATTCGCACAGGGTTACTTACGTTCGGCCGCAGACCGATTGCCAGAGCACCCAACAGTGCACCGATTGACGCTGCTGCCGCCAACATACCGATTCCGGTGCCACCTAAATCGAACAGCTCGTCGGCAATCACCGTCATCAGCCCATTAACAATAGGGAACGCAGTGAATTCGATGAGGAACGAGAAGAAGATCAGCCCGGGAAGCAATTCGCTTTGTCGCACATAGCAAAATCCCTGACGTAGACCCGTTCTGATGCTTTCAGCATGGACAGTGTTAGCCACAACTCTCGATGTGACCTTGAGCGATGCGAACGTCGCCAGCAGGTAAAGAACTGTTATTGCCAAATAAGCCCAATCAAGACCAAGCGTTGCAAAAATCGTTCCACCGGCAATTGAGCCGACCACTCTTGCGCCGTCTAGTGTCGAACGAGAAAGTCCTATTGCACCGTGAAGTGAGTGAGCCGGAACAACGTCGGCAGTCAGTGCTTGAACCAGCACAAGATCGAGCATGCGAACCATGCTGCCCGCAGCAACGATTACGTAGGCGTGCCATAGTTCGAGAGTATCTGTGAAGACTAGGGTTGTGAGTGCTATCGCAAGAACCGCACCGAAAGCCCGAACCCAAACTTGTAATTTCTTGCGGTCGAACCGGTCGACCATTAATCCGTAGAGCGGACCCAGCAATGTTCCTGCGAATTTGAGAGCGCCGATTAGTCCGACTAGCAGCGGCGAGCCGGTGTCGCGTAGAACGAACATCGCCAGAACGATGATCTCCATTTCGATAGCCCATAGGCTGAGCGCTTCTGAAGACCATACGAACTTGTAGTCGCCGTATCGTAAAACTCTAAACGGGTTAAATCCTGTGCCACGCGTCGAGTCACCAGATATTTCATCTTGCTTGACAGTTGATTCAGAGTGTGGAGGTTTTGCCATCGGCGCGATTTTGTCATGCCGTGAGAGGAATAAGGGAAGCGTACTCGTTAACGAGCTTTCCGCACCGCTGGCGTGAGAATTATTGCTGAACCTGCAACAGTCAAGCCACCAGCAATACCGAGGAACAGTGTCGGTGCTATTCCGATTGTTTCGATTCCGACTCCCCCCAAAATCCATCCCAGTTGGTGTGTCAGTACGACCATGAAGTACAGACTCATTACTCGACCCCTCATTTCCGCGGACGCCGTAGTCTGTAAAAGCACTGGCACGGAAATCATCCACGCCGAGAACGCTAGCCCCAGCAAGACCATAGAAATTCCCGTGATGACAACGTTTGGAGCGATTGCAAACAATCCGATAGACGCGTTGAACAGCAGCAGCCCGAATATCAGTAGGTAGCCTTTTCTGATTTTTGCGCTTAGGGCGAACAGCACTGCCGACCCGATCAATGCGCCGACGCCGTTAAGGCCAAGGATCACTCCGTACCCGAACTCGCCAAGCCCAAGTTCATCTTGGACTTTTACCGGAATTGCCGGTTGGTACGTACCCATAAAAAGAGCGCTCGAACCAATAATCAACAACGCCCGTATGATCGGCGTGCGGTATGAGTACGCTAGTCCGTCTTTGATGTCGGAAATCATATTTCTGCCACTGGGTACCGATACATACCGAGTTTTCACGGAGAAAATCATCAGCGCTGAAAAACCGTATAAACCAGCTAGGGCATAAAACGCCATATCATGACCGAGCAGGAGCAACAGACCACCGACGCTCGGACCAGCGATCGTCGCTGTCATCGATATTCCGGTGTTGAGACTAGAAGCCGAGACGAGTCGCTCTCGACCTACTACGTCAACTGCGAATGCCTGACTCGTCGGGTTGTGTAAGGCAAACATTGATCCCGTGACTAGCGAGATCGGGATCAGGTGCCACCACTCAAATAGGTCGGTAGTTAGTAGTACTGCAGTAAGGAACGCCATTGAGGTGATGACGAGTTTGGTTCGCCAGAGTAATTGCCACCGTTCGGTTCTGTCGGCCAGCGCACCGCCGATCAGGGACATAGAAATTATCGCTATTCCGGGCATTGCGTTTACGAGGCCCATCAGCATTGGCGAATCCGTGCGTTCTAGCACGATCCAAGCCTGTGCCATGTTCCTAATCTGATAGCCCGCGAAAGTGGCTAGGTTCGACAGGATCAGCAGGCGATAGTCGCGGATCGTCAGAATGCTGAATGCACCACCTGAGTTCGATCTCGGGGCGGGAGTGACTGATTCTTCATCAGTCTTCGACCCAGACGTATTTACGCTGTTTTCTCGCAGGACGATCTCCTAAACGGGATGATACTCGTAGGAATGGGCATATTCGAAACATCCAATATGTCACCGTGAATTGGCGGTTGATATAGCGAATGCTGGTGAAGCTATGAGCGTGGGCGCGAGCACGCATCATCACACGTGCATGTAGCGCGAGAAATTCAAGCCATCACTGAGTCGTCGAATGTCACTTGATTGCAGAAATCCCAACTTGGCGAGTTGTAATTCGACTTTCGTTCGGGTGACTCTTCGATTTAGTGCTTAACGATGAACGGTTCAAGCAAGGCTTCGTTTATTTCAACACCTATTCCTGGTCGATCAGGGAGTGTGAACCCTCCATCGGCGTAGCTCCAAGCTGAATCCGATGCTTTGTCGAGTCGGTCTGACAGACCACCCTGGAATTCCTGAAGGTAGTCGGCTGGGGCAACGGCGGCGCATTGAAGAGTCGCAGCCTGGAACACCGAAACGCCGGTTCCCATGTGCGGGGTGGTCTTAATTCCAGCCTTAACGGCGATGTCCATCTGGGCCATGTAGTCGGTGAAACCGGTTCGCCCGATATCAGGCTGGTACACGTCGAGAGCTCGAGGTTGCTGCACCCATTGCTCCATTTGATACCGAGACCTGAAATGCTCGCCAAGAGCGATGTCGGCACCGGGCTTTTTAACGAGTTCCTGATGGCCAATAAGATCTTCTGGTTGGAGCGGGCACTCGAAGAAACGTACATTTCGCTTGCCATATTCCAACTTTCCTATTTCAGCGGATTCGTGCGAGCCCATCCACAACGTGTCGACCATCCACTGCTCAAGCTCTGGAGCGCCTGCAATTAATCCGTCAAGCTCAGTGGTTCCGGCTTCGACGTCGCCAGTAAGGAATATTTTTGCTCCACGAAGCCCCGTATCGATCCACGTTTTTACGTGCTCAATTCTTTCGTCGAGAGTAGCGCGTCGGACACCTGACAAGTACACGTCGAACTGGCTTCGGGGGTTCGGGTCAAGTAGTGCGGCTACCGGAGATTGCTCACGTTTACCGACTGCATCCCATACTGCAATGTCGATAGCGGCTAGGGCATCGAGCCAGTATCCCGACGAATAGCCACGCCCGCGTTGTGTGTCGTAAAGGAAATCCCATAGCGCTCTGGGATTCTCGTATTCCTGCCCTTCAATCATCTGAGCAAGGATGTTGTTCACTATGAGGGTTACCACCTCTGGGCCTATTCCGGCGTTCGCTTCACCCCAGCCGACTGTTCCATCTGAGAGGGTCACTTTTACGAGGGGAGTTTCGATGTTGAGAGCATAGACGGTCTGCCACCCTTGCTTGAACTCGAACCGTTCGGTTTGGCGATCGCCTTCGTTTGCTCGGTAAGTCTCCCAGTAAGAAGCAGTGTTCTTGAAAGCTAGGTGAATCGATTCGACTGACTTGACGCTGAAGCTTGTGTTAATCGGCATTTGGAGTCTCGATCCGCCGGAATTGTTCTTTAAGCCCGTGGCGAATATAGATGTGAAGTTTTGAATTGAGTATCGGAAGTTTACCCATAGGAAATACGCGTTGGTAGTAACAACGACGATGAATTGCACTTACCCTGAACCGTGTTAAAACTACGTTAGCGGACGTTGACTTTTCATATCACACGTGTATATTTTCCCCCTGCTTACGATGGTGGGATTGGGTAGGTTTTAACTATTCAAACGCCGCGTAACAAGGCAATTACTAAGCTGGGGCATGGTTGGCAACGAAATGAAAGGTTTTCCTTTCACTAGATTTGCCGAGCAGACCTTGGTGATAGAAAAGGGTAGATTTCCTATTGGAAATTCTCCTTTCTTATTTGGCCTTTCGGAGGAAATAGAATGAATCTTAGTTTGAACAAGAAATGGGCACCAGTGTTTTTAGCACTGGCAAGCTTGCTCCTTGTTGCTGCAATCGCCTGTGGCGGTGACAGTGACGATGGTGACAGCGGCTCAGCAAGTGGCGGCGCAGCAGCTGCCGCAGCCCCAGCAGCTACTGCAGCCCCAGCGGCTACAGCTAAGCCTGCTGCCGATGCTGCCGATGCTGCCAGTGGTGGCACTAGTGACTCAGCAGCTAAAGCAGCCCCAGCCGCAACAGTGGCAAAGGGTGCAGTAGCAGCTGCTACGAAGGCACCTAGTGCAGTCGGTGGCCCTGAAGGAACACTAGTACGGGCATTCCGTACTCTTGAATCTGTCTATGGTATTGGCTATGTAGGTCCTTACCGCACATCAGCAACCGTCCAACTTGGTGGTGTCGAAGAGTCACTCTTCAACTATCAAAACGGTAACCCAATGACTCCTTTCCTATTGGACTCATGGGACATCGACGCTGCTGGTACACGTGCACGGATGACCCTCAAAAAGGGTTTGAAATTCCAGAGCCCTGTTGGCTATGAAGACAAAGACTTCGGTGAGCTTGACGCTGCCGAGCTCGTCGAGTGGTTCAACCGCTCGAACGCAACGACGAACCCGGCATCCACGTATGGTGACGCTGGTGACTTCGCTGCAATCTTCTTGGAAGCAAAAGTTATTGACCAGTACACGATCGAAATTGGTCTTGTATCTCCGGTTTACTACTGCCTACCGGTATCTCAGTTCGGTTGTCTTTCAGCCGCACGTGGTCCGCACAAGGTAACGTCTGCAGACACCGAAGGTGTTGAGTGGGCCCGAGCCAACCACATTGGTACAGGTCCTTACGTACAGGGCGCCTGCACACCAGGTGACCGCTGCACAGTTCACGCAGTATCAGAGCACTGGCGACATGTTGGTAACGTTGCTTCGATTACAGGAATTCAGGTTCCTGAAGCAACAACCCAAATTGCTATGCTCAAGAACGGCGCGATTGACATGACCGAGCTTGACTACAAGCTCCTCCCAGACGTGGTTGCCGACGGCTTCACATTCTTGGAGACCATGCCTGGTGGTTTCGTTGGTCAGTCGATTCTCTTCCCAGGAAACCTCTGGGAGCACTCACACGCTCGAACTAACGAGCCTCTGGCGCCATGGGACAGTCTTCCTCTTGCGATGGACTACCCTTGGATCGGTAACCCTTGGGGACATCAGGGTGACACTTGTACAGATGGTGATGGTCTAGGCCACGACCTCTGTGGAAACGCTCCTTACACGGACGTTGACAACGGTGCTGGTATCGACGACATGGAACAGGCTCGACTCGTTCGACTTGCTCTATCGACCGCTATCGACCGTGGTGCAATCAATGACTTTCTTTTGAACGGTATTGGTACTCCGATTTACTCTGAGTACATGGGTCCTGAGTACCCTGGCTGGGATGCTTCACGTGAGACCGGTTGTTGGGACTGGGTCGGTGGAACAATCTCTTGCTCAGGTACGATGCAAACTGTTCCTTGGGAAATCAGTGATGGCGACCTAACAGTTGCCGGTGCGCTTCTTGACGCTGCGGGTTACCCGCTGGTTGACGGCAAGCGCCAGGGCTTTGAGCCTTTGACTCTCCAGGCTTACTCAGCTGAAGCAGGACCTGTTGGTCTTGAAGTAGCTGACACGGTCATGTCCGACTGGGCCCGCATGGGTATCGAGATCTCTGGTCTCGTTGAGGACTACGGTGGAGTTATCAGCCCACGAATGCGACAGCGCATTCAGTTCCTACCTGTTCTAAAGAACGGTGACGTTCACTCGAACGTATACCCAATTGACTGGCCGCTGCCGGTGGTGGATACATCGTCGTCACGACCTGGTTGGGGTGTTGGTTTTGAGTCACAGGCTGGTGCGAAGTGG
Organism: uncultured bacterium; assembly: GCA_963932695.1. Lineage (GTDB taxonomy): Bacteria > Chloroflexota > Dehalococcoidia > Lucifugimonadales > Lucifugimonadaceae > Lucifugimonas. The sequence goes on from CAWVRY010000035.1 coordinate 9,058, forward strand.
TTGTTCGAAATTCTCGGTGAACAGGACGCTAGCGTCCGATCTGAGAAGCACCTGACTTGGGTTGACTACAGCATGTACTGGCTGCAATACGCCGGTGTATTCCAGGTTCCTAAAGGAATCGTTGTAAACGACCGAATCAAGTCATGGGACGGCTACCAGCAGCACTATTCAAACGTGTCTGCGAACATCGAGTTCATTGAACTCAACTAAGGGTTTATGCTCTTAGATAGCAATTAACTTGCTTACTTAGACGGGGGTCGGATTTTCCGGCCCCCGTCTTTCTTTAAACGTGATTTGTAACGAAGTTTGGATTCAGCGCAATTAGTAAGTGCGCTGAACCCAAACTTCGTTAGTTAGTGCTCGTTGACATAGATCATGCAGAATGCTAAATTTCTACTGCGATTACCGTGTTATGAAGCCACTTGTCGACTTGATTTCGGGTAGGATGCGTTTCTGCATGGAGAGTCGGCAGACCACATGGCAAATGGGCCGTTGTGTAACAATTTCGGAAGTACTTAATAAATGGCTAATTTTCTAGCAAGACGATTCCTATCTTCGTTGATCTCTGTGATTGGGGCAACGATAGCGATTTTTGTCTTGATCCAATTTCACAGTGACCCACGTGAGTTGTTCATTCCGGACTCCGGATTTGGCATTACTCAAGAACAGTGGGAAAATCTGGGCGAACAAATGGGGTTGAATGACCCACTTTGGAAGCAGTACGTTAATTGGATAGGTAATGTGCTCCGGGGTGACCTTGGTGTATCCCTTGCCCGTGACCGTGCTGTTACAGATCTGATCGCTGGAAAGATTGGTGCGACAGTCCAGCTAGCCGTTGGCGGTTGGATATTTGCCATAGCGCTAGGTATTCCGATGGGGGTACTAGCTGCAGTAAAGCGCGGCACCTTCTGGGACTATTTCGGCAGAATGGTGGCTATCGTCGGTCAAGCGGCACCCCCGTTCGTGACAGCTCTAGTTGCTATCTGGATCTTCGCTGTATGGCTCGACTGGTTGCCCGCTGGAGGGCGCTCGCCTGAGTTCAATTGGAAGGAATATCTTCTTCCATGTATGGCTCTCGGTTGGGGTGCTGCGGCTAGCCTTATGCGCCTTACCCGTTCTTCAATGCTCGAGGTTATGGACTCGGAATACATCCGTCTTGCTCGAGCCAAGGGCGTTGGCTGGAACTTTGTCATATACAAGCACGCTTTGCGCAACGCATTGATTGCTCCGGTAACTTCGGCTCTATTAGTGTTCTCGAGCTGGTTGAACGGTGCTCTGGTTGTCGAGATCGTGTTCTCGTGGCCTGGCATCGGTTATGACGCTTTGTTCCGTGCGGTAAACGACAACGACTTCCCGTTATTGCTCGGAACAGTGTTCATATTTATTCTGATCTATTTGGTGTTTGCAACTCTGGCCGATATTGCATACACACTAATCGACCCCCGAGTACGTCTCGGCAACTCTGCGGACTAACGAGGAGTACTCATGACAACATCTGAAACACAGGGCGAGGTTCAGCACGTCGATTCGGCGACGCTGGAAGCTCCGTTCAATCCGGTAATTGTTAATAGGTCATTTTTGGGCAAGATCTGGTACATATTACGCAAATACCCGGTTCTACCGGCACTTGTGCTGTTTCTACTGGTGCTTGCAGCGGTTATTGGTCCGACAATCGCTCCTTATGATCGTGATATTGGACCGATCGGTGACCGCCACTTAGGTATGTTCAAGACTTCTGAACTCCCGCCTGAAAAGCGTGATGCGCCGAAGTATGGTCTTTGGCCAGATGGTTACCACCTATTCGGATCCGACCATATTGGACGAGACGTGTTCACCCGTGTTCTGCACGGTGCTCGCGTATCGATGCAGGTGGTATTGGTTTCGCTGGTGCTAGGTATGTTCATCGGTGTGTCACTCGGTATGATTTCCGGCTACTACGGTGGCATGGTCGACGAGGTGATCACTAGAATTGTTGATATTTGGTATGCAATGCCATTCCTTATGGTCGCACTTATCGTGGTGCTGATTTTCGGGCGTGGCTTAACCGTGCTGCTGTTCGTGCTCGCTCTTGTGGCGTGGGCAGGTTTTGTGAGGGTTATTCGCTCACAGGTATTGGTGCTGAAACAGATGGACTATGTTGCGGCGGCCCGTGTGAACGGTGCTTCCGACTTCCGAATCCTGTTCAAGCACCTGCTGCCAGGAATCCTTAACACGGCCATTGTTGTTGGAACGCTGAACACTTCAGGTCTGATCCTTTCAGAATCAGTGCTCAGTTTCGTTGGTGCTGGTATTCAGCCGCCAACTCCGGCATGGGGTGTTATGACGAACGAAGGTCGAGACTATCTCTCGGTCGCTGCTCACCAGGTGTTAGTGCCCTCTGCAGCCATCTTCTTGGTTGTAATATCACTAAACTTCTTGGGTGACTGGCTGCGTGACCGTCTGGACCCACGATTGCGACAGATCGACTAGGTTCGCCTAGTAAGAATCGAATTCAAAAACGCCCTCGGCACAAAAGCCGAGGGCGTTTTTTATTGTTTGAGCTTTTGATGGCGAACCGTTGGAGATCTCTATCAAAACAACGGTAGACGTGCGGAAGGGGCGAATCTGTATTCATGGTGGGCTGACCCGTCACTTTCGACCACGCGTGATCAGCTTGTCCTGTGACTTAATGTCGTACATGTTGTTTATGAGTGCTGATTCATGTCGGTCAAGGGTTGTAAGGTCGTTCTAAGACTCTTGCTGCCCACAAACGCATAACCCCACCACTTTCAGCCTGTCGGTAGCTGTATCGCCGCATTAAAGCACGCCGTAAGCATGGATACGGTCATGCGAAGCGCTGGGTTGCCAGCCAGTCAGATAGCAGCGCTTCCCGTCATGATTCCGCACAATGCAGTTCGATACCGGTCACAACATGTGTCGATAGCGATATCCGCATCTCTCAGACGCGACAAGACCGCTCATAACGAGCGGTCTTGTAAACAGATTTGTTGAATCTGAGCAGTACTACTCGGCGACAACACAGACGGCGCCGATGGCAGTGTCGCCAGAGAACTGTGATGTGTAAGTGAAGCAGCCTTCAACTGTGAACGTGTGGTCGAAACTAGGATTTTCCTTGTCGAACGGTCCTTTGTTCATGGCGCCAGAGTCCCATTCTTCAGCCTGGCCTGGGTCGGATGTTGAACTACTTGCAGATTTTCGTTCGTGACCCCAACGGACTGTTGAGCCAACAGCGATTTTGATGATCGCAGGATCAAACAAAACGCCTTCAGCACCCCTCGATGGGATGTCGACTTCAATCACTCCCGTTAAAGCAGGCCCTTCTGGTACTTCCACTTCAAATGCAGCACCCTGAACGATTGCGCTGGAACCACTGCCCACGGACACAGTTCCTTCAATTGCCTGTGCAGTAGCAGTTGCATTTCGTTCAGCGTTGGCAACTGCTGCTGCACTATCTGAATCGATTACAACCTGAACCTGAGCATCGGGGTCACCACCGGCATCGATAACTGCCTGGCGAGTCGCCTGAGCGTTGTCAAGCTTATTCTGTGCCTTCGTAGTCGCAACGATTTCTATCGTTCTTGGTCTGCTCGAACAAGCGGCCATAATGGTGGTTAGAACGAGTGCCGCAGCCAGAACCAGTATCACACGAGTTCGTATCGACATATATGTCCCCTGAAAACGTAGCGTTTATTTCACGCAGGGTAAGGTTTTTTTCAGTTCAACATCTGCTGAAAGATTCTTCAGAATATTGAACCATTAAATTCAATGTTGCGGAAGCATAACATGCAGTATTGGATAGACGGGTGTAACTTCGTGAGGTTCTGATCATTTACGAGTGATTAAAGATCGCATTGCAGTTCTATCGAAAATTTCGGCGAATCCTAATGACAATCACTCCCGATACCAATGCAATGCCGGCTGCGGTGAAGTATGCGAACTGATAAGCCTCAGCAAACGTGGCGTTCTGTGAATCTTGTCGCCAGTTCAAAAGTGACGTCATCAGAGCGATAGACATCACGGTGCCGATTGTTTGAGAAACTGTGAGTGCTGCCGATGTAGAACCCGCGTGTTCGCTTGGCGTTCCTCGCAAAGTTAGTGCATAAACCGCTGCCTGGTGAATTCCGAACCCTAATCCGAGAACCGCAGTCGATATAACGACTCGGCCCATCTCTGGATTCTCTCCCGCTGTACCTGCCATCGTTAATCCGATCGCAGTCAATATGGTTCCAATAAAAGTAATAGGACGATCTCCCGCACGGTCGGCGAGCCACCCAGCGATTCCTGATCCAATAAAGTTCATGCCTGCCATCAGAGCCAATAGCGCACCGAGCGTAAGTCCGCTTCTTCCCATCACATCGGCGACATAGAACGGAAATAGGAACCACATTACGAACGAGGCGACAGTCAGCAGTAGATTCGAAAGCGCTCCTGACTTAAAGCCAGAGAACGCTGTCAGGCCAGCAGGAAATATTGTGAATCGTCCACTCTGTTTGCCTTTCGCGAATATCAAACCCAGTACGAATGTGAGAGCGAACAGCGCCAACGGTAGCGGGGTCAACCAGCCTTCAACTCGGGCGAACGACATGGCGAGCACGAATGCAAAAAGCGTTGCGAACACCGTGAGTGATCCCGGTAGATCGAACCGATGATTCGTACGGCCGGGAACCGACTTAGCAAGATTTCCGTTTAGGGCGATCACCGATGCCAACAGCAGCGCTATGCCTATTGGAATACGTGCCCAAAAAATCGCTGGCCAGCCTATTTCCTGGCCTAACAACCCCCCGCCAAGTGTTCCAGCAAATGTGCCGAGTCCCATCGCCCCGAGTGTTACGCCGAGAGCAGCTCCACGTCGGCTGTGTCCAAACGCACGTGCGACAAGCGCAGGGGCGAGTGTGAATAAGATCGCTACGCCGATTCCCTGAGGGATACGCAGAGCGACGATTGGCGAAAGAGAATCCTGTAGCGAGATTAATCCGACAGCGGTCGTGTACAGCACTATACCCACAACTAATGGCCACTTAATGCCGAATCGATCGGCAACACCTCCGGCGACAAAGCCGGTTCCGCTTCGAGCGCCGTGGTACATGATGATTATCAGTTGGACGCTGATTATCGTTTCGCCAAGATCAGATCGAAATCTCGGAAGATTGACGTTGATCGAGAAATCGAGTGCACCAAGGAACAGTGCACCGCTTCCTATCGCTATCGCTAAGATCTGGGCGAATCGGGTGACGGGCTGGCTAGGCTGGTTTTTTAGACTCTGTAAAGTCGTTGTCGCGTCAAGGCTGGTAATGACTAGTGACCGCCGCCGGAGTGTGGTGACGAAGCCTCTATGTGGATAGTCACACTCGCAATCCTGACGATATTCGTTCTATCTTGAGCATCCATGAGATTGGTCATAATTCCGAAGCGCTTCTATCGTGAAACTAGTGTGGTAATTATCGCATTTATTCAGCTAGAACCCTCGTATTTCTGCATTGGATTTCGGAGATGTATGAATGTGACAGACTACGATGTATATTCTTCCGGAACTCATCATCCGTGCTTGTTGTCGACACTTTGTCGCTAGCAGCAAGACCACAAGTTGAAAGCAAAGAAGCAAACAATGGGACACAGCGTCATTTATTACGGCGAGCATGATGGTGCGCGTACGGTCAGAGCGCTGGAGCTTGCGCCCGATGATCTCGACTGGGGAGTCGTTAGCCCTGAAGCGTCCGAGGCTGAACAAGCCGAAGCTCTCGCTGATGCCGTAGCAGTGATCACTAATGGGCTGTCGATAACTACCGATATGTTGTCGAAGATGCCGAAAATGAAGCTGCTTCAAGTGATGAGCGCAGGATTTGACAGTCTTGATGTTCCTGCCATACGAGAGATGGGTATCGAAGTCTGCAACAACTCCCCGGCGATTGCTCGTTCGGTTGCCGAGCACGCCATCGGCATGATGATGATGGTCTACAAACGACTTCCTCAGGGTGTCGACGGGGTGAAGGATGGTACGTGGCAGAAGCCGGCGAAATCGGGAGAGTTCGGCAAGGTTTATGAGGTATCAGGTCGCACTGTCGGAATTATTGGGCTTGGCAATATAGGAACTTGGCTCGCCAAGATGCTCAAAGGATTCGAAACGAAAACTCTTTACACCGACGTACGAGAGTTTTCGACTGAAAAAGAACAGGAACTGAACGTGACTCGTGTTTCGATGGACGAACTGCTTGATCGATCTGACATCGTCACGGTTCATGTTCCTTTATCGTCATCGACCACTGGCTTGATGGGACGCAGAGAGTTCGCAGCGATGAAGCCGGGCGCTATATTTATCAACACCTGCCGTGGTCCGGTACAAAACGAGACCGAATTGGTAAACGCTTTGAACGCGGGCGAAATCATGGGGGCTGGGTTGGACGTAACCGAAATCGAGCCCACTCCGCTGGATAGTCCGCTGATTAACATGGACAACGTGGTGCTGACTCCTCATTTGGCGGGATCTTCTCAGGAGAGGGTGGATCGGGCGCTGGAGTTTTCATTTGAGAACGCCCGTCGCGCCTTGAACGGCCAAGAGCTTCAAAATCCGGTACAAGTGCTTGATTAGTAGCCAGCTGGCAAACGGCTTAGCTGCATTCGAGAGACCATCTGGATTGTTGATCGATCTCGACGGTACGGTGCTGCCCAAGAACAATCGACCAACCAAGCGAGTGATCGACGCTATTACCGAGGCAGCGCGTTTAATTCCTGTTGCCGTTGCGTCGGGTCGAGTTCAGGACGATGTTTGTCACTTCGCAAGATTGTTCGGACTAACTGGCCCACAGATATCGGATAACGGAGCGACATTGATCGACCCTGTCACTGGGCGAGCATTGAAACGTCATATTCTTGATCGTGAAACGGCAGAACTGGTTGTATCTGACTTAAAAAAATCATCGGATCGTGTTTTGGCGTGTGATGCAGGGCGTTTCATAGATGATCCTGACCTCATTAGTGATTGGAAGATCACTATCGTGATGGCGAAGTTTGACTCTGAATCCGAAGCACGAAAGTGGATCGAACGATTCCCGCCCGACAAAGTAAGTTCCTACGCAACCGTCGATAATATGGGCCACTGGTACGTCGATTGCACGCCATTGGGAGTGGACAAGGCTACTGGTGCTCGGAATTTCGCCAAAAAAGTTGGTGTCGATGCATCCAAGCTGATGGTAATCGGAGATGGTTGGAACGATTTACCTATGTTCGATGTTGCCGGCACTCGAATAGCGATGAAAGGTGCGCCGCAAGAAATGATCAAAAGGGCTACCGAAGTTGTTGCTAGTATCGACCAAGACGGTGCGGCGTTGGCTATCGAAAAGTACGTGCTGAACCGAAGCTAGTAGTTCCCGTACTGGCTACGTAAGTTCAATCTCATCGTCGGATTGAATTGCTATTTCGTCGAGCTCATCGATCTCGTCAAGATTGTCGTCATCATCCACGAACTCAGGGCCCTTGTCAGTATCTCCAGATTGGCGGAAGGCTCTAACACCAGCTGCAAGTCCGACCTGCCACGCCTTCGTTTCGCGTCGGAGTGCAGTTCGGTATTGATTGCCATACTCGCCAACTTTTCGGAACTTTTTCTGGCGACGTCGTACGAGGGTTTTAGTGTTCTTGCCGGTTAGGGCCGACATCTCACGCATTAGCGCTCTCTTCAGCAGGCGAGCGGCTTCATCTGGCGAACCATGGGCGCCGAGCTCCGGCTCAGGGACGATCTCGTCGACGATCTCCATTTCGACACAGTCGACTGATGTCAGTTTCAAAGCCCGAGCGATATCCGACGCTTTGGTCGGATCGCTCATTTCCGATTGTGCTCCACGTTCAGGATCTATCTGTGTGTAGATGGCGTTTTCTAGCATCAACACACGGTCTGCTAGACCGAATGCGAGGGCAGCTTCTGATCCACCTTCGCCTATGAGAATCGAAAGAGTTGGCGTTTTTACCCGACCCATCTGGTCGATCATTCTGGCGATAGCACTGGCGAGGCCGCGATGTTCCATGTCGATACCGAGCTTGGGTCCCGGTGAGTCGACTATCGTAACAACGGGAATCTTGAACGTTTCGGCAAGAATCACTCCACGGCGCGCTTTTCGGAAACCACCAGGAGTGATATCTCCGGATCGAGGTGCAGCTTTTTCGTCGTCGCCAACTGTCGTGATCGTCGATTTTTGCTGAGCGATTATCATCACGCTTTGTCCGCCCAATCGGGCAAGACCAATAATTACCGAATTATCGTCGGTGTATACGCGGTCACCGTGAAGTTCGAAGAAATTGGCAAATACGTTGTCGATGTAGAAGCTTGCTCGCGGTCTATCGGGACGGCGGGCTAGTTTGACCATCTCCCACGCTTCACGAGGGCGGAGTGCGACTTTTTCGGCAACCAAGCGACGTGATGATGTGAGTTTGAATTCCGGTGAAATGAGGTCGAGAACAGAGGCGAGTTCGTGTTTCAGGCGGTCACGCTCGATGATTGCATCGACATGCCCGCGCTCTAAGTACGCTTCAGCAGTGTGTTCGGTGTCGGCTAGAATTCCTTCGATTTCACGAAGATCGCCAAGCGGTGAAAACCCGATGTGAGATCCAGGCTCTGCAAAGATAATGTCGGCCATCGATGCAAAACTGCCCAGCACTTGGCCTGTAGACGGATTGCTAAGCGAAACGATGAACGCCTGCCCCTTGTCTCTCAGTGCTCTCGTGGCAAGGGTCGTTTTTGCCATCTGCATGAGCGAAAGCACACCCTCTTGAATTCGGGCTCCGCCGGAAGTGACCATTGCTACACACGGCAATTTTCTTCGTGCAGCAAGTTCAAGTGCGAGTGTGACCTTTTCGCCAACAACTACGCCCATTGATCCGCCTAAAAAGCTGGAGTCGAGCACGATGATGACGACTGGAGTGCCGCCTATCGAGCATGTGCCAGTCACGGCAGCTTCAGATAGTCCGGTGCGGGACTGATCTTGGAGCAACCGTACACGGTATGAAATTCGTGGTGAGAATTCGAGCGGGTCGAGCGACTGAATCCACTTACTCGTCTCTTTGAAACTGCCTTCATCGGCTATGGCGGCGATTCGGCGTCGAGCTGAGATTGTGTAGTGATAGCCGCAAGTAGGGCAAACTCTTAACCGACGGTACTTGGTCGATTCAGAGATATTGGCTCCGCACGACAGGCAAGCCTTACGAGGTTGATCGAGATCGAGAGTGTCGAGTTCTTCCGACAGCTTCGCAATGGCATCTTTGTCCAGCGGCTGATTATCTTCTGGCGGAAATAGTGGAGTTACGTTATCTGGCACTTTGGTGCAGGTTGCTCCTGTGTCGAAATGAATCGCTGTGTTGCGAATCGCCCGAACTCATTCTATGCGAACGAACGTTACGGGTACTGTGGTTTGCAACCTGCTAGCGGTTGTGGATGGGTGTGACCCATAGCGGTCTTTGCTCAGTAAAACGGTCTATAGGACCGGGCGTGGTTTGCCGGGTTCGCCAGCGCCTACTACGCCTTCGTCTTCTAGCTCGTCCATCAGGCGTGCTGCTCGTGGGTAGCCGATACGGAGTCGGCGTTGTAGCAGTGAGACTGATAGCGTCTGCTGCGACTGTGCGAGGCTTGCTGCCTGATCGAACAACGAGTCGCCATCGGTCGCACTTGATGCTGTGCCACCGTTGTCTGCTCCCGCATCGTCAAAGCTTACGGTGAGCTCGGGCAAAGGCGGTCCGCCCATGCTCTGCCACGACGATACGACGCCCTCGATCTCGTGGTCGTTCAATAACGCGCCCTGAACACGAGATGGCTTCGGCTTGTCGATTGGCATGTACAGCATGTCGCCGCGACCGAGCAATTTTTCAGCACCAGTTGAATCAAGAATCGTTCGTGAGTCGATTTGCGACATCACAGCAAATGAAATCCGGCTCGGGAAGTTGGCTTTGATTAATCCGGTTACAACATCGACAGAAGGACGCTGTGTTGCGACGACCAGATGCACGCCCGTTGCTCGCCCAAGTTGTGCCAGTCGCACAAGCAGGCGTTCTACATCGCCAGCAGCTGTCAGCATGAGGTCGGCAAGCTCGTCGACGAGAATGACCAAGTAGGGCATCTTCTCATCCATTTTCTCGTTGTACGAGGCGATGTTTTTCACTGCCGCCTGTTCGAGCTGACGGAATCGACCCATCATTTCGTCGACTAGCGACCGAAGAACGATTACGGCTCGATCGGATTCGACAATCACAGGGTGATAAAGATGCGGGATGCCTTGATATGGCGTTAGTTCGACTCGCTTGGGGTCGATCATGACTAGCCGAAGTTCGAGCGGCGTCTTGGTCAAGATTAGCCCGGTGATGATTGCGTTCATGCACACGCTTTTACCGGATCCGGTTGATCCTGCAACTAGGGTGTGTGGCATTCGAGAAAGATCAGCCATTACTGGCTCGCCGCCGCTGCCGAGACCGAGCGGTACTGGCAGTGCAGCAGATTTGGAGAATACATCCCATTCAGGCGTGTCCATCACTGAACGCAATGTCACCTGAGTTGGGTTTGAGTTGGGTACTTCGATACCAACCACCGATTCGCCCGGAACTGGAGCTTCAAATCGAAGACTCGGAGATGCGAGTGCGAGTGCGATATCTTTTTCACGGTTGAGAATGGTGTCGACTCGGACGCGGTGACCGCCGGTATTTTCTTCCGAACGACCCTTCCATCCGGGGCTGAGTCCGTACATCGTTACGGTCGGCCCTTGGCGAACTTGGTCGACACTAACGTCTATACCGAACTGGCCAAGCGATTCCTCGACAGCGCGACTTGTAGTGTCGATTTCTTCTTGGGTGATACCGCCGGGCTTTGCGATCGCCAGCATGTCTCGGTTAGGCAGGTGCCATGGATAT
>CAWVRY010000036.1:0-19038 GCA_963932695.1 uncultured bacterium
TTACCGTCGGTGTAACCGATCGAACCGTTGGATTCAGGTGCAGTAGCTGTTGCACGATCCATTAGCCAAACTGTAATTTCAGCTTTTTGACCGTCTTCTAGCAAGTCTTCACGGTTGTTTGTGCTGATAACCACTACTATGCCGTGTTGGCACCACCGAAACATCGCGTTTCGTAAGGGCTATTAACCGTGATCGCACCTAAAGATTTACACGCAAACGAGGTGGGTTTGTGTACCTACTGAGCACGAAAGAAGGCTCGCACACTGAGAACAAATCGTTCTCAAGCGAACATGGTCGAAAATAAGGGTCAACACTTTCATATCACCAACAACGCGAAAAAGCAGGTTCCTGTAAACGGACTTAACAAAAAAACACCGCCTGAGTAATCACACCCAGACGGTGTTTCGTGCTTACGAAACCGGCAGCGGTCACACAACGACTACGACTGTAGCGACTTAGCGACAGCTTCCAGAGTCTGGTCTATGTCCTCATCAGAATGCGCAGTCGAAAGGAACCATGCCTCGAACTGCGATGGTGGCAGATACACGCCATTGTCGACCATTCCGTGGAAGAATGCTCCAAACGACTCTCTATCTGTCGCAGACGCACTTCCCATGTCGGTCACATCGTTACCGGTGAAGAACACGGTCATAAGCCCGCAGGCACGATTCACAACCGCAGTGATCCCGGCCTTGCCAAACGCATCCAAAACGCCATCGGCAAGTTTGTCTGTAGAAGCCTGAAGCCCTTTGTACACACCGGGCTTCGAAAGCTCATCCAGTGTTGCAATGCCCGCAGCCATAGCTACTGGATTCCCCGAAAGAGTTCCGGCTTGATACATCGGCCCAAGCGGTGAAACTTCGCTCATAATCTCCGCGCTAGCTCCATAAGCTCCAACTGGGAATCCGCCACCAACGATCTTTCCGAGACAGGTGATATCAGGAGTAACGCCGTATAAGGACTGTGCGCCACCAAGTGCAACTCGGAATCCTGTAATTACTTCATCGAAGATAAGCAACGAACCGTGCTCTGTAGTCAGTGCCCGTAATCCCTCAAGGAATCCTGGCATCGAAGGTACAACCCCCATGTTGCCGCTAATCGGTTCGACAATAACAGCGGCGACTTCGCCCTTGTTTGCTTCAAGTAGTACTCGAACCGATTCGACATCGTTGAAATCAGCCACAAGAGTCGCAGCCGCGTAATCAGGATGAACACCAGCAGAAGAAGCAATTCCTTGATTAGCAAGACCCGAGCCCGCCTCTACCAATAGTGCGTCCTCATGGCCGTGGTAACCGCCATTGAACTTGAGAATTTTGTTTCGCCCAGTCTTAGCCCGAGCCAACCGCAGAGCCGACATCGTGGCTTCAGTGCCCGAACTCACGAATCTCACAACCTCGATAGAAGGAACAGCATCGACGACACGTCGAGCCATCTCCACTTCTAATTCAGTCGGTGCTCCAAACGAGGTCCCCGACTTCGCAGTCTCGACTGCAGCATCAATCACTGCCGGATGAGCGTGTCCGAGGATCATTGGCCCCCAAGAACAGACGTAGTCGATCAGTTCGTTGTCATCTACATCCCAAATCCGTGAACCAAACGCCTTCTTGAAGAATATAGGGTCACCGCCAACCGATCCCCACGCACGCGCAGGGCTATTAACTCCACCGGGAATTAGTGCTTTGGCATCACTGAACAGCTGTGCTGACTTTGCGCGGGACAATATAGGCCTCCGGATTAGGAACCGAACATACTCAAAAATAAGACCCACGTATTTTGACGCGAAAAGGGACGCTGTAAACAGTGGCTCTTGGTCAGAATCGAACAAATCTCGAAATTACTCGAGTTCGTCTTCATCCTTCTTAGCAAGTGCGAAAACCTTTTGAACGGCCTCGGCCGCACTATCCTCTTCGCTTCTCAAGAAGCTGATCGGGTCGGCAAGAATCCGTCGTACAAGCGAACGAGTCATCTTCTCTACAGACATCGCCTGCTTATCGGTAAGCCCATCCAGGCGACCAAGAGTCTGCTCAACTTCCTCCCGTCTCATCTGCTCGACACGAGCACCGAGTGATCGAATGACTGGCTCGCTCTCGATCCCAGTCAAGCGCTCCTTGAAACGACGAACACCATCATCGATCAAACCTTGTGCCTCAGCAGCAGCCTCTGCCCGAAGCTCCCAGCTCTCAGCCGACCTCGCCTGGAGTTCGGCAAGGCTAATCAGATTCACATTCGCAACATCACCGGATGTCGACTCAACGTCGCGCGGCATACCTAGATCGAGAATACTTAAATGTCGGTCTTGACGAGCCGACATCGCATCGGCAACAACATATTCGGTAATCACCGGGTCAGTTGCAGCTGTACATGTAATCAAAACATCAGCTTCGATCATCGCCTGTGAAATATCTTCAAATGCAACCTGCGGAGCACCTAGCTCTTCAGCAAGAATCATGCCACGGTTCATCGACCGGCTGGAAACAACGATATCGTTTGCACCGTATCGGATCAGCGCACGCGCAGTCAGCTTGCCCATCTCGCCGGCACCTACCAAAAGAATTCGAAGCCCCTTCATAGAACCAAGCGTATTCTGTAGTTCTTGAACTCCGAGGGAAGAAACCGAGGTTCGATTACGACCGAGATCGGTTTCCTTACGAATCTTTCGACTAGTTCTGAGAGCAGCATGGAAAAGTCGTGAAAGAATCGGCTCGACAGTTCCAGCTTCACCGGCCGCCTGCATCGCCCGAGTGACTTGCCCAAGAATCTCAGATTCACCAAGTGCTACCGACTGAAGACCAGCCGTAACACCAAACAAATGCTCAGCCACTTCGTCACCAGTCTTGGTGTAAATGTAATCACTGATGCCAGTAACACCAGCATGTTCGGGTACAGCATCAATGTATTCGCGCAGTCGGCGAACGCCCACTTCAACATCTTCGGCAACCGAGTAGATCTCGGTCCGATTGCATGTAGACAGAATTACCCCACCGCCAGCATGTCTTGCTAGTCGCTCAAGGTGTTCCTTGAGGGAGTGAGTAGGAACCGCTACACATTCCAGTACTTCTACTGGTGCACGGTCGATATTTAGCCCTGCGAGTATGAAATTCAAATTATTAAACCCGCCAATTAATGCCCCAGCTGTCGGATTCAAATACGATAATCCCAGCCCCTGACACGAACGGTAGGTCAGCTCTTTCGATCGTTCGACTGCAAAACTTATCACGCACTGTTGCAACTTATGCTTTCTAATGTGATGAGTTCATGAAGCTTGGTGATAGCATCAGCGAACGATTTAAAGGTATCAATCAATTGAAAGATTTTCACCCCATCTTATGGCTATTCCATCAATAATCCCACCGGCTGATCGCGGATACACAACCCCAGAAATTTTCGTCACCACCGATTGGCTCACTAAACACATAGACGATCCAAATGTGAGACTCGTCGATACCGATGTACCAGAAGAGTACGAACAAGGACATATACCTAACTCAGTCAACCCTGTCGACCACTACTACAAAACTTCACTTGAAGAACGAACTCACATCCAAAGCCCCGAGCAGTTCGAACAAACTATGTCCGACCTCGGAATCGACGACGACACGACAGTAGTCGGATACAACCGGGGCGGAGGCGTCTACTCGTTCCGCCTCATGTGGGCTCTCCACTACTACGGCCACACCAACGTAAAAATCCTTGACGGCGGACTTGAAAAATGGATCTCTGAAGACCGAGAGACCACTAAAGAATCATTTTCAGCAGCAGGAACAGCAGGATCGTTTACGGCGAAGGCCAACCCTGAGATTTTCGCTTCACGAGAGCGTGTGCTCGACTCTATCGATGACAACGACACGATCATCCTCGACGTTCGCTCCGACGATGAATGGACAGGTGCAAACAAACGCGGCGGGCCGCGAGGCGGCCACGTTCCTGGCGCGGTTCACGTGGAGTGGACTAACTTCATGACTGAAGGCGATATTCCCGTTCTAAAGACCGCACAAGAAATTCGCAAACTGCTCTCTGAAGTAGGAGTGACGCCAGATAAAAACGTCATAACCTACTGACAGGGCGGCATCCGTGCGGCGCACGGATTTTGGACTCTCAAGCTAGCCGGATTCGACAAGGTTCGTGATTACGACGGCTCGTGGCGAGAATGGGCAGAAGTACCATCTTGCCCGATAGAAGGTCTTACATAGTTGAAGGCCACAATTCAGGATCGTATCGGAGAGCTGATTACTACATCACCTATTCGGTTCGAGCCTGAACAAAGACTTTTAGCCCAGTCGCTGTTTTAATCATAAAGTCGAACAAAACCTAAATCCTAAATCGTAATGGCCACCGTATATGTAGATGCCGGCTCGACCATATCGGTGCAACTCGCGCCTAACTTTCAACCACCGTGCTTCATGGCTCCCACCAACTCCGCGTGAAGAATTACAAAACTCCCCTACTCTGGTCAGCACTCGCTGCGATCATCTCTGTTGCCGCGGTTGCTTGTGGCGGCGATCTCGATCCGGCGAATGCTCCAACTCAAGTCGTGGTTCGACCCAACTCAACTGTTGCGCCAGACGTTACGCCAGCTACCTTAGTACCTGTCCCCACAGCGACCCGGTCTCTCCCGCTACCAACTTACCCAGATGGCGTGCTAGAAGTTCACGGCGGCAACGGATGGCTCAATTCCGAGCCGTTCAAAATCGCTGATCAAACTGCCGATAACAAAGTCGTGCTCGTCGATTTCTGGACCTACACGTGCGTCAACTGCCTCCGAACCCTTCCGTTCCTTAAAGAATGGCATGCCAAGTACACCGACAATGGCTTGGTTATTCTCGGAGTACACACCCCGGAGTTCGAGTTCGAAGAGCGAATCAAAAATGTCGAGGCAGCTATCACCCGTGAAGGAATCGAGTGGCCTGTCGTTCTCGACAACGAGTCCGACACCTGGCGATCGTTCGGCAACCGATACTGGCCAGCTAAATACCTCATCGGCATCGATGGACAGCTCACCTACCGACATTTCGGTGAAGGTTCTTACGTCGAAACCGAAAACGCCATTCGCGAAGCTCTGACTGAAGCAGGATCGGATGTTTCTGGTATTCCTATCGGCGACACCAACTCCGCCGACCGCGACCCAGTCGCCAATCGAGTCACACGTGAACTATACGGCGGATACGAACGCAACTACACACAGTCCGGACTCTACGCTGGCCAAGAGCAGTACTACATCGAACCCGACTCCACCAGAGAGTACGTTGACGACGAAAACTACACTCCACAGCAGTGGTATCTACAGGGTTTGTGGACGAATGGTCCAGAATCTATCACCCACGCCCGTTCAACCAGCAATCTCGAAGATTACATAGCGTTCGAGTTCGTCGGCCGAAGTGCGAACGTAGTGGTGAACAAGCCGGGGACCGAATCATTCGACGTATACATCGAAATCGATGACCGCCCGCTCAATCCAGACGAGGCCGGAATGGACGTGATATTTGACGAAGACGGACGTTCGTACTTCACAGTCACAGAACCTAGGTTATACGCATTCCTTGAAACACCTGAGTTTGGTGAGCATATCGTCAAACTCGCCTCTGACTCCGATGATTTCGCAATATTCGCGTTCACCTTCGGCATCAACGACGGCGGAATTTAATGCCAACATCGAACACTTCGTTTTTTCGACCACTAAGACCGGCATTGGTGGGCTTGGTGGCACTCGTCATTGTGGCTTGCGGATATTCCGTAGATCTTGAGGTTGCTTCCTCAGACCTTACGCAAACGTCCGTCCAAGAATCAGGACTACCTACTCAACTATCGTCTTTCGCCGAATCAGAGCCAAGCTGGGCAGTCATATCCGAAGAAATCTATCTCGAACTCGCTACTCCCGATCTCGGAGTAGGAGTCCAACGATTCGGTGTCGTACTCAGCGATGATTTCGGTCTCATAAAATTCCCAATCGTAAATCTCACAGCGAATCACTTCCCTAACGGCTATGACGCCGAACCCAACGCCGAAATCGAGACCTCTGCGTTAGCTCGATTTTTCCTGTTCCCGTTCGGCACCCGCGGAATTCACTCGACCGATCTCAAATTCGACAGCTCTGGTCTTTGGTCAGTCTCCGCAGACATTCCTCGGGCCGACGGATCAACCGCACACGTCGAAGTTCGATTCCCAGTCGCCGAAAAAGCCCAATCAGTAACAGCCGGGCAACCTGCACCTGCAAGTGAAAGTCGAACAATCTCAAGCACTGGAGATATCGCAACCCTCACAACCGGCAGCCACCGAGATACCGACCTATACGAGCACTCGATAGCGGAAGCGCTCAAACGTGACCGCCCACTATTGATCGTGTTCTCCAGCCCCGCGTTTTGCACAAACGCTGTGTGCGGGCCGCAAGTCGAAATAGCCAGCGAGCTACAGGACCTCTATGGAGACGCAATCGATTTCGTACACGTCGATCTCTACGAAAACCCCCACGAAATCCAAGGCGACCTCAGCAAAGCTCGCCTCACACCGATACTCGACGAATGGGGACTTTCCTCTCAGGAATGGACGTACATTGTCGGCGCAGACGGCATCGTCACTCACAGATTCGAAAACTTCGCACCCAAACCCGAGCTCATCGATGCTCTCGACCAAATTGTCGAAACTGGCTAACTACTGATACCAAAGTAGATAAGGCGTCCCACAGTCGAACATCCGCGCCTACAATCCGTGCATCTGAATTACCTGCATGGACTGGACTCAAAATTGACTGACTGGCTCGAACTCGCCAAATCGAAAAACACCGAGCTATTTGATCTTATCGAGCGCCTCGTAATGATCGAAACCCCGACAAGCGATAAAGCTGCAAATGACCGAATATCGATCGTTGCCGCTGATCTACTTAAGGCGATTGGTGGGGAAGTAACGATTCACCATCAGGATGAATTTGGTGATCACATAACCGCGGATTGGTCAGCCAATTCGAACAACGCAGCTACCAAGCACGCTCTAGTCGTCGGTCACCTCGACACCGTCTGGCCGCTCGGAACACTCGAACGAATGGGCTATACAGAAAAAGACGGTCGACTGTACGGACCCGGCGTGCTCGATATGAAGGCAGGCATTGCCACAACCATCATCGGACTTCGTACTCTTCGGGAACAAGGTCTCTGGCCTAATCGACCAATAAAAGTCCTGTTCAATACCGATGAAGAAGTCGGAAGCCCATCTTCACGACCGCTCGTTGAAGAATCAGCCAAAGGCGCCGAGTACGCGCTAGTCATGGAACCGGGTCAAGCCGGCGCTGGAGCACTAAAAACTCAGCGCAAGGGCTTAGGCGAGTTCCGGCTTTTAGTCGAAGGTAAAGCCAGCCATGCTGGGGCATTTCCAGAGCGCGGGGCTTCCGCCATTCACGAACTCTCCCTCAGGATCATCGAACTCCAAACAATGAACGACTGGCCAAACGGAATAACAGTCAACACAGGCATCATTTCAGGCGGATCCGCACGCAACACGATTCCAGCTAAAGCCGAAGCTGTAATCGATGTTCGAGTCCGAACGAACGAGCAGGCTGCAGAGATCGAGTCGAAAATCAGAGCACTGTCTCCAACCATCGAAGGCACAACTCTGACAATAACTGGAAGTTTCCATCGACCTCCGATGGAACGCACGCCCGAACTCGCTAATCTCGCAGGCAAGCTGATCGGATGGTCCAATGATTTCGGATTTGAACTCACGGAAGAATCGACCGGTGGCGGAAGTGACGCCAATCTCACCGCGGCTATGGGCGTACCGTCTGCCGACGGTATGGGCTCTAAAGGCCTGAATCCTCATGCTGAAGGAGAAAACATCCAAATCGGAGAACAAGTCAATCGTCTTGCATTGTTCATGAAAGCGCTAAACTCGCTGTAATAGAGCAAAGATGATTCAACAGACAGATTCGACTTCACGGACTCAAGACGATATCCGGCGCCTTGCCGTCGGTCGTGGAATCGCGCTAAATCTCAATCGAGTTCTCGTTCCGCTTAACGGCTACCGTCGGTCCGAACAAATCCTGCCGTTCTCATCTATGCTCGCCGACTGGTTCGAGGGTGAAACCACCCTCTTCCACACACTTCCGCCTACTCACCCAGCTCGGGGCGCACGTCCGGGTCAAGTTCACTATCCCGATGCGCCGCATGACCGAGGAGCGTCGCTCGCTGCGGCCTATCTTGAAGAAGTCGTCAGCCGACTCGGTCCACACGGCGTGAAATCTCGATGGGGCATCGCAACTGGCGATCCAGCTTCGATGATCTCGTCACGATCAGCAACAAGCTCGTTTGGAATGGTGGCGATTGCAACCACTACCCGATCACGAACGCACCGATTCTTTTCGACCGGTTTACTCGATAATTTGTGGCGAACCACTTCAGTACCTCTACTCATCGTCAACCCGCACCACGCCACGCTAAATGGCGAACCGCCCCAGCCACCGAAAACAATCATCGTGCCGTGCACCCGCAGCGCAGTTGATTCAGCGCTGCCATTCGCAAGCGCAATCGCTGGAGCAAGCAGGTCGACAGTCAGAGTTGTACTAACAGTATCGGCGTCTTCTGGAGAGATGGAAGACGAGTTGATGAACAAGTTCACCAATGACGAGGTTCACGTCGAAATCCAACATGTTGCCGATAACCTCGTCCAACAGGTACTCGGACTTCAGTCAGAGAATACGGGGTCGTGGATTGTTTCTGGCTCTAGAATGCGATCAGGGTTAATCAGATCCATATTCGGAAGCTTTGCCGACTCCATCGCCCGCGACGCCACAGGCCCAGTGGTTGTGGTGCCAGATGCGAAGGTAATGCGGCAGCGAGAACGCGTCGCTCACGAGCTGACTCGTAATCTTCCATCTTCGCTATAACCGATTTGCGCCCGCACGGTTAGCTCTCTGATTCTTCTTCCTGATTTCGGCGAATGTAGTACCCGCCCATTGCGCCTACAGTAGCGCCGAACCAGGTGTATGGAATGAAAATCAGAACAATAATCATTACCCATGTAGTGGGAATGGTCAGAATTTCTTCCACACCGACCACAAATTTCAGTATTGACACTGCAACTACTGGGATGAACATCAAAAGAGCAACCAGCGCTCCAAATTTAATAATTCCATCCTGATCGATCTTTGCCACTCCACTACCAATAAACCCTGCGATAAACGGACTCAAAGGCGCTGCAACGTAGTGAACGACCGGGATTAGGAGAGAGGCCAGCATTATTCCGAACCCGACCAGAACACCGTTGAGCATTTAGCTTCCCCCATCAAAATCTATATCTACCGTGAATTATCGCTGCTCTTTCTAGAGTACGGCGATCAACCCGTCTCGCAAATAGCCGCGCCCATCGAACCGAAGCTAACTGGCATGACGCGTAGTCTCGTTAAACACATGAGTACCTGCGAGAGTTTTGCACACCGGACAGCGGGTCCAGCTATCCGACAATCGATCGATCTGAGTTTGGTCTAGATCACCGTGTAAAACCAGATCTATCGTAAAATGTTCGGCCAGCCCACCAGCACTCTCAACGTTCGCCGCATCATCAGCGTAAATTCGATCATATTGAATATCCACTTCCACTCGTTCGAGCGACCAACCCTTGCGTCGTGAATACATCAGCAAAGTCATCGTCATGCAAGAAACAAGTGCGCCGAGCAACAAATCGCAAGGCCCCGGTCCGGCTCCATCACCAACATCAGGCGGCTCGTCCGCAATCCAAGTGTGCCCTTCGGCTTCAATCCGAACTTGAACGTTCTTCACACTCTCGCCATCGATAGCCTCCTCAACGGCGCCCGTGTCGAATCAACCGACACAATCCGCTATGTTAAATATCGCTAGTATCTTCCAATCTGGTGCGGCAACCCGTACGGTAAACACCATCCTGAAATTCAGCGTTTCGTTCACTTAAGCGGCGCACTTGCATTTAGCCACTCGATTCAATGCCCAACCAAGACGGCTCTATCACCAATTCCGACAAGATAACGTTCACACAACTGCTCAACAGAGTCGTTCCGGTCGACGACCCCAAATTTGGAGCCGCTGCATTAGGGCTACGAAACCTAGTCGAAGAGCGCTCTAAAGCCAACCCGTCATCTAACTCGGCGCTGCTCAGGATAATCGACGCATTGTCCCTCGACATGATGGCACGCGCCGTCGGCGGATTCGCAGCATTGACCGTCGATGAACAGAATTTCGCTATTCACAATGTCGAAACTACTCTTCCTGAAGAGTTCAACATCATCCTTGGAATTACTCGAGACGTCTACTACGAAGACGAGCGAACCCCGAAACGCCCAATAAACTTCGATGGCGATAACGAAATTTTCGGTAAGGTCGTAATAGATATTGAACGCCCAAAACCAAAGCAATCCCATCGAAAATTAAGAGCGTAGCAATTGAGCAACGACGCGATAAAAGTTCTTTTCGACACGGATATCGGCTCCGACATCGACGACGCTGTAGCGCTCGCCTATCTCCTAGCTCAGCCTCGATGCGAATTAGTTGGAATAACCACGGTCTCCGGTCAACCGATCGAACGCGCCAAGCTTGCCAGCGCAATCTGTAAAACTGCCGGGGCCGATATACCGATCATCCCTGGACACGAACGGCGACTCGATGGGCCAACTCGCCAACCCGACGTCCCTCAAATGTCGGTGCTGCCCAACTGGAAGCATGACACGCACTTCAGTGATGAAGGGGCAGTCGCTTTCATGGCTGAAACCATCCGTAAGAATCCGAATGAGGTAGCCCTACTCGCAGTTGGACCAATGACGAACGTTTCGCGACTGTTCAACGAACATCCCGATACCGCCGAGCTTCTAAGATCTCTTCACATGATGATCGGCAGATTTTCCACCAGCGAAGATCTTCCGCTCTCAGAGTGGAATGCCCACTGCGACTCTGCAGCAGCCAATATTGTCTACTCGACCATCGCACCTCACCACACGTCACTCGGTCTAGACGTCACTCATCAGGTTGTTATGGACTCCGAACAAGTCAAAAAACACTTCCAACACCCTGTGCTAAAACCCGTCTACGAAATGTCAGAAGTATGGTTTTCAGCAAGACCCGAACTGAAATTTCACGACCCACTCGCAGCCGTAACACTCTTCGACGAATCCGTGTGCGAATACGAACAAGGCATTGCCACCGTGAAACGTACCGACGATCGTGACGATGGCGAAACATTGTGGTCGCCTGACGCGAAAGGACCGCATCGTGTCGGGAAGACAGTAGATGCGGCCCATTTCTTTGATTCTTATTTCAGTGTGTTCGACTAAGCCAGATCGAAAGTAATCTCAAACTCTGCGCAAATGCCACGGAACCACTCGACAACTTCAGGGTGCAAAGGAACGCCGTTCTCGCGTCGTTCAAGTCGAACTTCGTGCTCAGGCAATCCAGCGTAGTAAACCCGCTCTTCGCCCGGCATAGGCTTAGTGGCAGCTAAGCCCTTCAACATGCCGTCCATGTTCTCTTTGAACTCGTCAATATCGCCAAACGCATCGACCGAGTACGCAGCAACAAAGTGGGCACGGCGTTGTTGGGCAAGAGTTCCGAATCCAGGTGCGAACGAAAGCTGGCCGCACAGAATATCTACGATCACGCCAAGACCGTAGCCCTTGTGCGATCCGAGTTCTCGAGTTGAGCCCATCGGAAGTTGCATTCGTGTAGTACCCAGAGTTAGTTCCGTGAACTGACCACCATCCATATCGGGGGTTCCATCGTCATTGGCGACCCAGCCCGGTGACATCTCCTTGCCCATTCGAGCTGCAAGACCGATCTTGTTTCCAGCGATCGAAGTCATCGCAGCATCGAACATGAACGTTGGCTCATTCTTACCCGGTGCTGCAAACGCAATCGGATTCGTTCCCAGCTGCGGCTCGGCGCCAAACGTCGGAACCATCGATTTCCCACCGGCCGTCATACACCAGCCGATCATGTCATTCTCGGCTGCCATCATCGCGTGATATCCCGCAGCACCTAAGTGCCCTGAATTACGAACTGCCACAACACCAGTTCCAACCGCTTTGGCTTTCTCTATGGCGATCTCCATAGCCTTTGGAGCAATCATCAAACCAAGCCCGCCATCACCATCAATCGTCGCTGTCGAAGGCGTCTCTTTGATGATCTTCATTTCGGGCGTAGCATTCAACGCGTCCGACGTGTAGCCCGCCACGTACGACCGCAGCATGTTGGACACGCCGTGAGTGTCAATACCGCTCTCATCTGCAAACAGAAGAACGTCAGCACCCAGCTTGGCTTCCGACTCCGGAACACCACATTTCATAAACACCTGCTCGGTAGCAGAACGTAGCTTGTCGACGTCCACTCGGACCGCAATATCATCAGGCACCTGAAAGTGCTTTAACAACTCGAACCTCGCAATACGATTAATAGAGCGCTATGAGAAGCTTCCCGTCCCATAACTCTGTGAAACAGATGTTTCAACAATTTGGCGGAATACTAGCACCAAATTTGTCTCATCATCACGCATAAATCATATGGTAGTGAGACATAACAATGCCGATTTGCTAGTCTGACGCAGTTCCATATTCGCCAAGTCGTACTGTCAAAGACAGCATTAGGCCGATGGTTTGAGATATCGGGGCTGTAGCTCAGTTGGTAGAGCGCGTCGTTCGCAATGACGAGGTCCGGGGTTCGATTCCCCGCAGCTCCACCATTTAAATAAAAATGCCGACCCATCGCGGTGAGGTGTCTCACCTTCGCGAATAAACCTGCGGTTCGGGTATGAATTCCACGCTTTGGTCCAGCGGGAACATTGGGCGGGCGCAGATTGTGTGGCCTAGTGAGGGGAGATCGGCTGATGTGGAGCCGGGGGCGTCGACGTTTAGGTTAATTTGGCACCAGTCGTCGAAGAATTCGGGTTCACAAAACGGCGATTTCACGATGATCGAGTGGAAATTTTTCGGATCGAGCCCATTCTCGTAGAACGGCGCACGGTCGACCAAGTTGATAGGTCGAGAGAACACGACGAAGGTGATCTTGCCCGCTTCTAAAACAACAGTTGGACCTGCGTGTTCGATAGACGGCCACTTTTCAAGCGGGAACGTGCCGTCGGATACGGATATAACTGTGGCTTTCACTTCGATAGGTGTGAATCGTCGGTCGAGGTTTCCTCCGAGCTTTGCGGTAATTCTGCCGCCGATACCCTTCTCAACAGCTCGTACTACTGCCGAAGCATCGACGATTGGTACGAGTACGGTGTGCGGGTAATCCTGACGAATCATCTCGGCGACAACAGCGTTACTGTCGCCCGATGCACCTGAGCTTGGAGCGTCGGCGGCGTCGGTGAACATCACGGGGCCTTTGAGCTTGGCGGCTTTGACTACAGATGCGTCCAGCGGACTAAGATCGGCATGCATCTCGAATCGATTGTCCCAGAATTCGTTGGCTGCTTTTAGAGCAATTTCTCTCCCGAACGCCTCGTCGTTGTCTGTCACGACGATCACTTGGCTGCAAAGCTCTGGGACGTCGGTGAACGGATTTCCGATCTGGAATCCTGCGTTCAGGATTCGAGGATCGTCGTGCAGACTCTTCAGATATATGACTTGGTTGCCAAACAATCCACCCTCAGTAATCAACTGCTCGCCACGTACCAATGCCGGAATCGGCACGCGAACCGTTACTGGCTTCGCTCCTTCATTGAGCATGCGCAAAAGCTGCCGAGCCGCCCTTGCTCCGGTGTCGGCGAAATCGATGTGAGGGTAGGTGTGATAAACGGCGACGCCGTCAGCATGCTTCAGCATCTTCGCTGTCGTCACGCCGTGAATGTCTTGGGTGTAAATGATTGGAATTTCTTCGCCAAGAATCTTTCGGGACTCTTCAAGCAAATAGCCTTCCGGATCAAGCTCGTTCTCGGCACTCATCGATCCGTGCATTGCGAAAACTGCGCCGGCTATTTCGCCAGCGAATGGCTTAAGCGCTTCGAGGAATTCATATGAAATACGCTCCCATGAAGCCTGTTCGAGCGGACCTGCGC
The DNA here is from genome assembly GCA_963932695.1 of uncultured bacterium. GTDB lineage: Bacteria > Chloroflexota > Dehalococcoidia > Lucifugimonadales > Lucifugimonadaceae > Lucifugimonas. The sequence goes on from CAWVRY010000036.1 coordinate 14,002, forward strand.
TCGTAGCTCCCGCTAAATATGACGAAACAATCTCTACATCGCTGTCACCACGAAGTATCTCGACCGCTCCGGCAATTTCCGAGTTCTTGCCGGTGCTTTGTTCGACGATGTCATCGCCGAACACAACGGTGAAATCTTCGTATGTGCTGAACACCGGATTAAAGGTCGAAACCTCTTGCGCACATCCAGCAATCAATATTCGCTTCGTCAACTTCGTTTCTCCGTTACTTTCTCTTCGTGAAAACAAAACGGGCGATGAAATTACTTTCATCGCCCGTTTTGTTTGTTTCGTTTGTCGCGCTCGTCATCGGATGACTCGGCTCTGCGGCGCATCCGCGTTAGGTTCCATCGTCGTCGAACGACTCAGTCACGCGTCGCAGTCTGCCACCCTCTCACTACCAGAGTGGTAGGGAGAGGGTGGGTTATGGATCTAGCTTGCGAACTACTTGCCGTTGAACGCTGCAGCCTGCTTCGCAAGTCGGGCGTCACGATCGTCGGCAAATCGCTTCACTGCGCCAAAGATCGAGTCTTTGTCGAGGTGAGCTTCCTTGATAACGTCATCCTCAGTACCACCGCTCAACCACTGGTTGTCCCAGTCGGAAGTCAGCGAGTATTCATCGGTCAACGGGCCAACACCGGTCACAGGCCATACTCGGCGAGTGCCGGTGGTTACGACCATCATATTGAACTTCTCGGCATCGGAGATAACGCTCTGTTTGTACTCGTCAGACTGTCGATCGAACAGCTCTTCACTGATCGCAGCAACAACCTTCACGTTCACACCAGCGTCTTCGAGCTTGTCCAAAGAGTCCACCAAGTTCACAGTCGAACTTGAACCCTGTGAAAGCACGACACCATGCTTAGGCTTGCTCTCATCGTAATCACGGATGACGTAGAAGCCCTTGGCGGCAGCGTTAATGTCGGTGTCAGCAAATTTTGAACGGTCTGCCACAGCGAAATCAGGGCGTGCAACTTCCATAACGATCACGCCGACTTTCGGGTCGCGTGCAGCAATTTCGGCAGCAGCGAAGTATCCCGGAGCAACATCGTTGTAATCCCAGAAGCTAAGAACGATTACCTGCCCCTTAGGGAACAGCTTCCACACTTGAGGCGAGAAGATTCCAAAGTGAGTTCGTGCATCGGCGGCAGTCTCAGGACCAGAGTGCCCAGCAAGAATGTGTGCAACACCCATGCGGAACGGTGAATCCTGGTTCTGCTGGCTCCAAACACGAAGCGGCAGGTACATGAGAGGTGTGAAAGCACCGTACGTACCTGAAATCGACCAGACTCCGTTGAACTTCTTAGGGTCCTTCGAAAGTGACTGGCTAGTAAATCCAACAGCGGTAAGAGCGTTTCCGGCTTCCTGAATCGGAGCCTTCAAACGAGTACCAGCCTGGTTGGTGACCGGATCGTAGTGTCCCCACAACGACCCAGCGTTCACATTGATCGATTCAGCAAGGTCGGCTGCAACAATCACGAAACGGTTTTCCGTGACGTAGTTCGCCCACTTGATGATTTCAGAAATCGCTCGACGAGTTCCCTTGACCTGCCCAGGCTGTTCGTAGAGCTTGATAGCAACGTCTTTGGTCTCACCAGTAACGTGATTCTTAGCAGTAACCGTAGTTGGCTCGATCGGCAGATTCTTTACGCGAAGTCGATCGTCTTGGAAAGGGTCAACATCTTTCTTCACGCTAAGCGGCATGTCGTCGTTGACTTTGTCACCAAGCTCAACGAGCTTGTCGGCGAGCCAATCGCCAAGGCCTGAGTTGTCGAGAACAGACATCGCAATATCTATGTTCGTCTTCAACTGAAGGAGTCGTTCTTTATCGTCAGAAACAGCACCGTCACGGATGCCTTCGAACGTAACTCCGAATTTTCGTTCAAATGTAGTTGCCAGGCCCTGGAAGTAATCGCCATTCATTGGCATACCGTAGGCATGGCTCGAGTGGTCTTTTACCTGAGGAATGCCACCGGGAAGGTCTTCTCCATCTGGAGCACCAGGCCAGTAACCCTTGACTGTCTTACCGATAACGATGATCGGTCGACGGTCCGACTCGTCAGCGTCTTCCATCGTCTTCAAGGCAGCAACAACCTGATCGTAATCAGTTGCATTGTCGACTCGAATCACGTTCCATCCGTACGACGACCATTGGTTCTCGATGTCGTAGGTGTCTTCCTTCACAACGCTGCCGATGAGTTCGTCATCGATACCAGCATTGTTGTAGGACATCAGCACACGTAGACGCTTGCCAACTCGGTTAGCAACTGCCTGAGTCTTGAACTCCTGCGAGTGACCTGATGTAAGAGCGAATTCACCTTCGAGCGCAAATATCTTCAGTGAGGGGTCGGCGCCCATCATGTCCCAGAACGCAGCCTTACCAGCAGAGGTAGCAATACCAACTCCGGAAGGACCACCGTTCACGTCGTTCGTGAGATCGGTAGATTCTGAGTGACCCGATAGTGCGCGAATGCCGCGGATTTTTGCCTGTGCAAATGCAGGGTGATCAGCGAGTCCGTTTTCTTCGAGGATTGTCTTGAGAGCACCAGCACCTCGACGGAAACCAAGAGCGTCGATTGCAAGCATCGAAGCCTCTGCGTCAGCCTTGTACTTATCGTCACCGGTTGCCTTGTGCTTGCGATCGAGCGCTTCGCCCATCAGCATCCACATTGCGTAAGTAACAGGAGCGTTGTGCCCACCAGCCAGCATGAACTTGTCGGAGAAAGGGTGCTTCGGTCGACGGTAGTCGAACGTCATTCCACCGTTTTGAGGTCCGGCGAGGTGAGTAGAAATCACGTAAGGCGTATAAGCCGTTCCACCACCGAAGTGACCCGTCTGATGATAGTTACACATCAAAACGAAAGTCATATTGGTCAGGAAACCAAGCTGTTCCAGACGTTCCTTGTCATAATCAGGAACCTGAACCGCATTATCCGTTATGACCTGATCAGTTGACGAGGTGTGAATCGTGACGGTTGAACTACCGCTGGGTGACATACGTTCAATTACTCCAATAAAAATTCAAATATAGGCAAAATATTCACGCTATAACTTAATGAGCACGCGCTAAATATTCGCGGGGTCAGAATATCTGCCAAATGCATACTTCGCCAGCCCGAAAGACGTATATACGGTTACTATCGCACCGAGATATCTGCGAATATTTCTCAGGATCAGAATCGACAGCCAACTTATCGAACACCAATTGACCGGACAGAGACCACAATCATGACCGAAAAACCATCTTCACGAACCCACCAGAATTTCATCGGTGGAAAATGGCAAGACTCTATCTCCGGACAGGTCTATCCAGTCACTAATCCGGCCCACACGTCACAGATAATTGGTCAATTCCAATCCAGCCTTCCGCAAGACGCCGAAAACGCTATCAATGCAGCGCACGAGGCGTCGAAAAGCTGGGGCAGCACACCAGCACCACAGCGCGGAGCGATTCTCTACAAAGCCCTCGAAGTAATGGCCCGGCGTGCTCAAGAAATGGCAGAAGCAATCACGATCGAAGAGGGCAAGCCAATCGCCGACGCCATGGGCGAGGTGAAGCGTGCGATGAATATCATAGAGTACGCAGCGGGAGAAGGTCGAAGGCTGTTCGGCTACACGACTCCTTCCGAGCTGCCCGACACTGTCGCTTACACCGTGAAGCGCCCCATTGGCGTGGTGGCACTCATCACCCCGTGGAACTTTCCACTCGCTATCCCCGCGTGGAAGCTCGCTCCATGTCTTATCGCCGGAAACACAGTCGTATACAAGCCAGCTTCCGCCACTCCGCTTTCCGCTGTGATTCTCGTTGAAATATTCGAAGAAGCAGGACTCCCAGATGGTGTTTTAAACCTTGTGACGGGTCCCGGTGGCTCGGTCGGCAACACGCTGGTTGAGGATCCACGTGTAGCCGGAATTTCGTTCACGGGATCAACCGAAGTTGGGACTGCCATTACGGCTCGTGGATCTGAATTGCTGAAGAAGATGCAGTGCGAAATGGGCGGAAAGAACGCAGCGATAATCATGAACGACGCCGATCTAGCGAAGGCGGTTTCGGGTGTTGTGCAGGGAGCCTTTGGATCGACGGGTCAGCGTTGCACGGCTACTTCACGAGCGATTGTTGAAGACGGTATTTATGATGAATTTATGTCTACGCTGATCGCTCAAACTTCGGCTTTGACCATAGGCGATGGCATGGACGAGACGAAGGACGTTGCGCCGCTTTCTTCGAAGAATCAGCTAGATACGGTGCTTGAGTACATCGGTATTGGTACTGAAGAGGGCGCTAAGCTAACGCTTGGTGGACATCACCTTCAGGACGGCGAATTTGCTGAGGGTTACTACGTTGAGCCGACGATTTTCGAAGATGTTACGAGCGAAATGCGTATTGCCCAAGAGGAGATTTTCGGGCCTGTGCTAAGTGTTCTCAAGGCTTCCGATTTGCAGGACGCTATTCGGATTAATAACGATGTTGAGTTCGGACTGTCGTCGTCGATTTACACACGTGATTTGGTGAAGGCGCACGAGTACATTAACACTTCGCACAACGGTATGGTCCACGTGAACGCTCCGACTCTTGGTGGTGAGGTTCACTTGCCGTTTGGCGGACTCGGTTCCTCAGGCATTGGTCAGCGTGAGCAAGGGACTGAAGGGTTTGAATTCTTCTCAGAAACGGTGACTGTTTACATCGACCACTCGGCTGGTACGAAGGAGAGGTCGCGGTTTATATAAACCTGCAGACACAGTCTCATGACAGAAGAGTTCCCAATCGACATAGGCGGTTTCGTCTCGTTTTCCAAAACGGTTAGTGAGTCGGACGTGTGACGTGTACGGATTCGCCTAGATCACTGGCGACTTCGCTCCGAATCACGTGAACGAGGAATACATGCGTAAAAGCGCCTACGGAGCCCGCATCGCACATGGCGCCCTTATGTCGGCTACATGTCGCCCCCTACTGAAACAGCCGTTTCGCTCGGGTACGATCGCGTTCGATTTCTTGGTGCTGTGTACTTCGGTGACACGATCACCGTTAACTACACAGT